>NZ_AEJC01000644.1 GCF_000317595.1 Streptomyces ipomoeae 91-03
CGCCTCCCCGATCCCACTTCCACTCGTTCGAGTGAGCGGATTGACCGTTACGTCCAGCCGTCCTCATACGACAAACGGGTGAACGTCACGCGCCCCTCACACGCCGGGGCGACCGCCCGGTCACGCGCCCTGGCGTACGCCCTTCGCGAGCTCGTCCGCCAGGTCGCGTACGGCGTTCAGGCCGGCCGCCTCGTCGGGCGCGTCCAGCATCCGCTTCACGAACGCGGACCCGACGATCACGCCGTCGGCGAACCCGGCGACCTCGGCCGCCTGCTCGGCGTTGGAGACACCGAGGCCGACACAGACGGGCAGGTCGGTGCCGGTGGCCCGGGTGCGCCCCACCAGGTCCTGGGCCTGGGCCCCGACCGACTCGCGCGTACCCGTGACGCCCATCAGCGAGGCGGCGTAGACGAAGCCGCTGCCCGCCGCGGTGATCTCGGCGAGGCGGGCGTCCTTGCTGCTGGGCGCGACCACGAAGACCGTGCCGAGCCCGTGCTTCTCGGCGTGCTCCCTCCACAGGGCCGACTCCTGGACGGGCAGGTCGGGCAGGATGCAGCCCGCGCCGCCCGCCTCCGCGAGCTCGGCCGTGAAGCGCTCGACGCTGTAGCGGTCGATCGGGTTCCAGTACGTCATGACGAGTACGGGCTTTCCGGTGGCCTCGAAGGCCTCCCGCACCGTACGCATCACATCCGCGATCTTGACGCCACCGCGCAGGGCGATGTCGTCGGCGGTCTGGATGACCGGCCCGTCGAGGACCGGGTCGCTGTGCGGCAGACCGACCTCGACGATGTCGGCGCCGCCCTCGAAGACCGCCTTGATCGCGGCGATCCCGCCGTCGACGGTCGGGAAGCCCGCCGGCAGATAGGCGATGAGCGCGGCCCGCCCCTCCGCCTTCGCGGCGGCGAGGGTGTCGCTCAACAGCTGGATGTTGCCGCTCACTTGGCGTCCCCCTCGATCTCGGCGGTGTCGGCCGCGTTGGCGGCGACCTCGGCGTCGGCACCCTTGTCGTACAGACCGAAGTACCGCGCCGCCGTGTCCATGTCCTTGTCGCCGCGCCCGGACAGGTTGACGACGATCAGGCCGTCCTTGCCCAGCTCCTTGCCGACCTCCAGGGCGCCGGCGAGGGCGTGGGCGCTCTCGATCGCCGGGATGATGCCCTCGGTGCGCGACAGCAGACGCAGCGCCTGCATGGCCGCGTCGTCGGTGACCGCGCGGTACTCGCCGCGCCCGCTGTCCTTCAGGTAGGAGTGCTCGGGCCCGATGCCCGGGTAGTCCAGACCGGCCGAGATCGAGTACGGCTCGGTGATCTGCCCCTCCTCGTCCTGCAGGACGTACGACCGCGAACCGTGCAGGATGCCCGGCTCACCGGCGGTCAGCGTCGCCGCGTGCTCACCGGTCTCGACGCCGCGGCCCGCGGGCTCGCAGCCGATGAGCCGTACGTCGGCGTCCGGGATGAAGGCGTGGAAGAGCCCGATGGCGTTCGAGCCGCCACCCACACAGGCGATGGCGGCATCGGGAAGCCGCCCGGCGCGCTCCAGCAACTGCCGCCGGGCCTCCACACCGATCACCCGGTGGAAGTCACGGACCATGGCGGGGAAGGGATGGGGCCCCGCGACCGTCCCGAACAGATAGTGCGTCCGGTCGACGTTGGCGACCCAGTCGCGGAACGCCTCGTTGATGGCGTCCTTGAGGGTCCGGGAGCCGGACTTCACGGCGACGACCTCGGCGCCGAGCATGCGCATGCGCGCGACATTGAGGGCTTGCCGCTGGGTGTCGATCTCGCCCATGTAGATCGTGCAGTCGAGCCCGAAGAGCGCGCAGGCGGTGGCGGTGGCGACGCCGTGCTGGCCCGCTCCCGTCTCGGCGATGACCCGGGTCTTGCCCATGCGCTTGGTCAGCAGGGCCTGCCCGAGCACGTTGTTGATCTTGTGGGACCCGGTGTGGTTGAGGTCCTCGCGCTTGAGGAACACCCGGGCGCCCCCGGCGTGTTCGGCGAACCGGGGCACCTCGGTCAGCGCGCTGGGCCGCCCGGTGTAGTTCACGAGCAGATCGTCGAGCTCACGCGCGAACTCGGGGTCGTGCTTCGCCTTGTCGTACTCCACGGCGACCTCGTCCACGGCGGCGACCAGCGCCTCCGGGATGAACTTGCCGCCAAACGCGCCGAAGTACCCCTCGGTACTCGGCACCTGACCCTCCGGGTCGGGAATGAAGAACTCGCTGGACATACGGTTACCTCACAGGGGCACAGCCCCGTTGTCGGTCGGACTATGACTCGCAGTGATCACGTACGCACGCCGAACCGGCCGAATCGCACTCACCCGACAGGCGGTGCCGAAGCGGCGGCAAGGGC
Source organism: Streptomyces ipomoeae 91-03 (assembly GCF_000317595.1). GTDB lineage: Bacteria > Actinomycetota > Actinomycetes > Streptomycetales > Streptomycetaceae > Streptomyces > Streptomyces ipomoeae. The sequence continues at coordinate 2,351 of NZ_AEJC01000644.1, forward strand.
AGACGGGGCCGAGGCGTCCGGCGTTCACAACGCCGACGCGGCTCGGCTCATCGCAGGGGACGCGTACGTGTCCTGGGCCATCGCATGCCGTTCACCTGACCCGGCTCGTCACCGATGACGTACCGGACCCGGCGCCCGTGGACACGGCGGGCGGGCGCCCGGCAGCCACGGGGACGGCACCCGCGCGCGAGGCGGGCGTAGGGGTCCCTGGTCGTCATGGAAAGCGAGAACATCGGGGCACAGAATACCGGTCCCGGATCACCCGTGTGGGTGACTTCCACGGACATCGGCGCCGAACCCGCGCACCCCGTCGCCCCGACCGGGTCGGACCCCGGTCGGTCGGCGGTGGGGGCGCGGTCGGCGGCCATGGCCGGGTCAGCCCCGCCCGTGGCGCAGCGCCGGGTGCTCGCCCGCGGCGACGAGGTCGGCGACCGCGGTCTTGGGGTCCTTGCCGGTGACGAGGGACTCGCCCACGAGAACCGCGTCGGCGCCGGCGTTGGCGTAGGCGATGAGGTCGTGCGGGCCGCGGATGCCGGACTCGGCGACCTTGATGATGGAGTCGGGGATCTCGGGGGCGACGCGCTCGAACGTGGAACGGTCGACCTCGAGGGTCTTGAGGTTGCGCGCGTTGACGCCGATCACCCGGGCGCCCGCGTCCACCGCGCGCTCGGCCTCCTCCTCGTCGTGCACCTCGACGAGCGGGGTGAGCCCGATGGACTCGGCGCGCTCGATCAGGGATTCGAGGGCGGGCTGGTCGAGTGCCGCGACGATCAGCAGGGCCACGTCGGCGCCGTACGCCCGGGCCTCCCACAGCTGGTAGGAGGTGACGATGAAGTCCTTGCGCAGGACGGGGATGTCCACGCGGGCGCGGACGGCCTCCAGGTCGGCGAGCGAACCGCCGAAGCGGCGCTGTTCGGTGAGGACGGAGATGACGGCCGCGCCGCCCGCCTCGTAGTCGGCGGCGAGTCCGGCCGGGTCGGCGATCGCGGCGAGCGCGCCCTTGGACGGGCTGGACCGCTTGACCTCGCAGATCACCTTGACGCCGTCACCGCGCAGGGCGGCTGCGCCGTCCTTGGCCGCCGGGGCCTTCGCCGCGCGCTCCTTGATCTCGTCGAGGCTGACGCGCGCCTGCCGCTCCGCGAGGTCGGCACGGACTCCGTCGATGATCTCGTCGAGCACACTCACGCGAGCGGCCCCCTTTCAGACGGTTGCGATCGATGACAACGTTTGACAGTCAAGCATTGGCAGTCGAGCGGTTATCGGGATTCCGGAAGTTCACTGCGATGGTATCCGGAGCGGGGCGCAGCTCTCGCATCCAGGCGACGGCGGTCCCACTACCTGGACGTTCGCCATTTGATCAAGGATGCAACCAGCCACCGAACGGCAAGTTCCGGACGACGGTGAAGGCGAACACCAAGACACCGAGCGTCCACAACTGAACGGTCCCGAGTTCGAGGCGTACCGGCCGTCCGCGTGCCACACGGACCACCCATGCGGTCCACAGCACCGCGAAGCCCACAAAGCCGGCCACCGCGAGCGCGTTGTCGGTGAGGGCGGTCGCGAGGTCCCCGTGCGCGAAGGCGTGCGCGCTGCGCAGACCGCCGCAGCCGGGGCAGTAGAGACCGGTGAAGCGCCACAGCGGGCAGACCGGGTAGTGGCCGGGTTCGTTGGGGTCGACGGCGGCGACATACGCGAAGGCCCCGCCGACGGCCGTGAGGACCCCGGCGGGCAGCCACAGTCGGCGCGGCGCACGGCCCGGGGCGGGGGCGGCCTGTGGGGCGTGCGGCGGCGGCGCGACTGGCTGGGGCTCGGCATTCACACACCGCATTCTGCCCGGCGCAGGGGCCGCACGCGCGCGTGAGGGGACCGGGGCGCGACGATCACAGCGGCCCTGTCGGACGGGCGCAAGCTGAACTGCCCGCGGCTCACATTCAAGGAACGCGCCCATATCCGCAAGCACGAGCGGCGCGCGGCACGGGCGAAGAA
>NZ_AEJC01000645.1 GCF_000317595.1 Streptomyces ipomoeae 91-03
CCGCCCTTCGTCGTACGACGAGACATTGCACGACGAGACGTTGCACGGCGAGACGTTGCACGGCGAGCGCAAGGCCGTGGACCTGGCCGTAGGCCTGCCGGGACACGACCCGCGGCTCACGATCCGCCGGCTACGACCCAACCGGTCCGGATCCGCGGTTTACGGCTCGAACTTGTAGCCCAGGCCACGCACCGTCACCAGGTAGCGCGGTGCGCCCGGGTCGGGCTCGATCTTGGCGCGGAGGCGCTTGACGTGGACGTCGAGGGTCTTGGTGTCGCCCACGTAGTCGGCGCCCCAGACGCGGTCGATGAGCTGCATACGGGTCAGGACGCGGCCCGCGTTGCGCAGCAGCATTTCGAGCAGGTCGAACTCCTTGAGGGGGAGGTCGACCTTGGAACCGGAGACGGTGACCACGTGGCGGTCGACGTCCATGCGGACCGGACCGGCCTCCAGCGCGGCCGGGGTGACCTCCTCGGGCTCGCCGCGGCGGCGCAGTACGGCCCGGATACGGGCGACGAGCTCGCGGGAGGAGAAGGGCTTGGTGACATAGTCATCGGCTCCTATTTCCAGGCCCACGACCTTGTCGATCTCGCTGTCCTTGGCGGTGACCATGATCACCGGAACGTTGGAGCGGCCACGCAGCTGGCGGCAGACCTCGGTGCCCGGCAGGCCGGGCAGCATCAGGTCGAGGAGGACGAGGTCGGCGCCGTTGCGCTCGAACTCGTCGAGTCCGTCGGGCCCGGTGGTCGCGATGGCGACCTCGAAGCCCTCCTTGCGGAGCATGTAGGACAGGGCGTCGGAGAAGGACTCCTCGTCCTCGACGACGAGCACTCGGGTCACGGAAGGACCTCCGGGGCGGGAAGCGGTTGGTACGGGTGAGACGGAGAAAGGGCGGTTTTCGCGGAACGGTCCGACGACATGGATGTACCCATCGACCTGTCCGGTGATTTGGACGAATGGTCCGGTGATGTATCCGATGACGCGGCTGAGTCGGATGACTCCGTGGGCTGTCCGTCCTCTTCGTCGAGGTCCGGGTGCTGTGCTGCGCGGTCACGGGAGGCGCCCGCCTCCGGCAACCTGAGGGTGAACGTGGAGCCCTGGCCCTCGGAGCTCCACACCGTGACCTCCCCGCCGTGCGAGGCGGCCACGTGCTTGACGATCGCGAGGCCGAGCCCCGTACCGCCGGTCTGGCGGGAGCGGGCCGGGTCCACGCGGTAGAAGCGCTCGAAGATGCGCTCCTTGTCCTTGTCGGAGATCCCTATGCCCTGGTCGGTCACGGAGATCTCGATGAGGTCCCCGCCGGGCGCGCTGACCCGGCGGGCGGCGATGCCGACGCGGGTGCGGGCCGGGGAGTAGTTGACGGCGTTCTCGACGAGGTTGCCGAGGGCGGCGGCGAGCTGCCCGCGGTGACCCCAGACGCTGAGGTCGGCGGTGCTGCCCGCCCGTCGCCCGTCACCGCCCTGTTCGGCTCCTTCGGGCGCCCCCACATTCGTGGCCATCGTGATCTGCTTGGTGCCGGCCTGGTGGCGGCAGCGGTCGATGGCCTCGGCGACCAGCTCGTCCACGCGCACGGGCTCGGCGTCCTCCAGCGGGTCGTCGTTCTGCACCCGGGAGAGGTCGATGAGCTCCTGCACGAGGTTGGTGAGCCGGGTGGCCTCGATCTGCATCCGGCCGGCGAACCGCTCCACCGCCTCCGGGTCGTCCGAGGCGCCCATGACCGCCTCCGAGAGAAGGGACAGGGCACCGACGGGTGTCTTCAGCTCATGGCTGACGTTGGCGACGAAGTCACGCCGGACCGCTTCGATACGGCGGGCCTCGGTGAGATCCTCGACGAGGAGCAGCACGAGCCGGGAGCCCAGCGGCGCGACCCGCGCGGAGACGGCGAGCGCCTCCCCACGTCCCGTGCCGCGCCGGGGCAGGTCCAGCTCGACCTGGCGTATCTCGCCGTCCCTGCGGGTGTCGCGGGCCATCTGGAGCATCGGCTCCACGGCGATCTTCCCGCCGCGCACCAGCCCGAGGGCGTACGCGGCGGAGCTGGCCTTGACGACGGCGTCGGCCTCGTCGAGTACCACGGCGGAGGAGCGGAGCACGGAGAGCACGGTGTCCACGCCGGGCGGAAGCACCGGGTCCGTGTGCAGGGAGGTCCTGGTCGGACGCCTCTGCTCGCGCTCGCTGAAGCGGAACGCCAGCATGGCGATGACGCCGGTGAGCACTCCGGCGATCGCTGCCGCTGCGGCGACCGCCGCGTTCACGTCCATGCAAACAGGTTAGGCACGAGGTAGGACATCCCCACAGCGGTCCGAGGGCGACCTCGAACACTCGTCGCCCAGAGTTCACCTGGGAGCCAGTGTTGATTCATTTGGGGTGGCTGAAACGGACGCGTAGGGACCGGATCGTGGGAGCGTGGGGTTCGACCGGGCCCCCGCTCACCCGTCCGTCCGGCGTCGGCCCGACGCCCGTCCGGCGTCCGTGCGGCTTCTCTGCAGCGGCCCTCAGGCGCCCGTCCATCCTGACAGAACGAATCCGGACGCCGCAGGAAGGATTCGGCGAGGATCTGGCAAGGCTCTGCTGCAGGGCCTTGCAGCGGCTTCCGGCGCGGCCTCCGATACTGATTCCGATGTACTGATTACTGATGTACCGACTACCGATGTACTGATTACCGTCGTACTGATTGCCGACGTACTGAATACCGCCTGCTTACCCGGCGTAGCGAAACCCCCGGTAGACGCACGTAGCAGACGCACGTAAGAGAGGGACACCCTGATGCGGGACGCGTACCACGAGGAACTTGACTCGATCGGTGAGGGCCTGGTCGAGATGGCCCGACTGGTCGGGTCGGCGATCGGGCGCGCCACGACGGCGATGCTCGACGCCGACCTGAAGATGGCCGAGAGCGTGATCGAGGCCGACAAGAAGGTCGACGACCTGCAGCACGACCTGGAAGCCCGCGCGATAGCTCTGCTGGCCCGTCAGCAGCCGGTCGCCACGGATCTGCGTATCGTCGTCACCTCGCTGCGCATGTCCGCCGACCTGGAGCGTTCCGGTGACCTCGCCCAGCACGTGGCCAAGGTCACCCGGCTGCGCTACCCCGAGCACGCGGTCCCGCGCGATCTGTACGCCACGATCCTGGAGATGGGCCAGCTCGCGCAGCGCCTGATGGCCAAGGCCGCCGAGGTCATCATCACCAAGGACGTCGACCTCGCGCTCCAGATGGAGGCGGACGACGACGCGATGGATCTCCTCCACCGCACCCTGTTCCAGCACCTCATGGACGATCGCTGGAAGCACGGCATCGAGACCGCCGTCGACGTCACCCTCCTCGGCCGCTACTACGAGCGCTTCGCCGACCACGCGGTCTCGGTGGCCAAGCGCGTGGTGTACCTGGTGACGGGCGAGCACGCGGACGACCTCCAGGCGGAGATCCAGCCGGTGACGGGGGTGGAGGGAGCGTAGGCCTCCGGCGGGGGCTGGGGGTGGGCGGACCGGCGGCTGGGGGTCGGGGGCCGGCGGCTGCGGGTCGGGGCCGGCGGCTGGGGCTGTGGCTGTGGCTCGGGCTGTCGGGCTCCTGTAGCTGCGGATCACAGGCCGCTGGGGCTGCCGGTTGCGGGGGGTGTCGGTCACTTGTAGCTGCCGGTCGCGGGGCTGGAGTTGTCAGTCGTGTAGCTGCCGGGCGCGGGCCGCTGGGCTGCTGGTCGCGGGGCTGGGGCTGTCGGTCACCTGTAGCTGCCGGGCGTGGGGCGGGGGCCACAAGGCTGAAGCCGTCGGCGGTCTACGACTGCCGGTCGTGAGGCCGTGGCCGCGGTTCCGGGCCGGGGGTGCGGTGGTCGTCCGGCGGTGGTCGGCCGGGTGGGCCGGCGGTGGGTGGGCCGGGCTGGGCCGGTGTGGGCTGGTGGTGGTTGTGCTGATGGTGGGCTGGGCGCTCGGTATTTTCGCAGGGCGTGTGGACGCCTCCGTGCGCCGTTGATGCGCCCGGCTGAGCGGGCATGCAATGGGGCATCCAATGGGCACAGGCACCAGACTTCGATGCCTTCGAGGAGGGACCATGGCCGAATCCCCCGCCAGCCCCAGCACGCCCGACCCGACCCAGGTCCGGGACACCCAGCAGCCCGCCGACATCAGGACCCTGCCGCTCGTCGCCGCATGCGGCTGCGGCTCCGGGTGCCAGTGCGGGTGCCAGTCCGGCAACCCGTGCCAGTGCGGCTGAAGGAACTGCCGTTCAGCTCATACGCACAGTTCATGCGCACGAGTTCATGCGCACGAAGAGACTGGTCCCGCTCGGCGCGGTACACGTGCGAACGCTGTATGACGGAAATGATGCGTGCATCCCGATGCTGGACATCGAGGGCAACGAGTTCTGCCTCGACTGACGGGCCGCGAAAGAGTCCTCGCTCTGTCCCATGGGCCAAGACGATGAACAGCCCGACCTGTCAGGGCGCTGTGGCGTAAACCGCCGGATAGGCGCTCGTGACGGGCGAGTCGTCCGGCAGTCCAACCCGGCCAAGGACGCCGTCTCACTGTCGCCCGAAGCGCACTCATCGGCGAAGCCGTAGTCGCAGCGATCCACGCGGCGACAGAACTAAGCGCCACAGACGCCTCCGGGCCCGTGCGCCGAGGAAAATGACACGCACCATGGGAATCCGGCACCGGCACGATGGTGGAACGGTGCGCAAAGCCGCAGGTCACAAAGAGCTGACCGTAAATCCGGTAATGGGCCTACGGCAGGTTGCGCCGAGTCGCGCCGGCCTGAGGGAGTGCGCTCGACGTGCGGTGCCGGGCAGGACGGACTGGGCG
>NZ_AEJC01000646.1 GCF_000317595.1 Streptomyces ipomoeae 91-03
GAAGACACGGCCCGGCGGGCCGATGAAAAGCGGGGCGCAGCCCCTGCTTTTCAGGGGCGCGGGGAACTGCGCGAGCAACCACGATCCACCCGCACCCGCCTCCCGACCCCACCCCCCGAGCTCTCCGGCGGCGTCAAAGGGGGACGTGGGTTGCCCGTCCCTCTCCCTCGGCGGATGCTGAAGGGGTACGCAGGGCCTCCGTTCATGCCTGAGGAGGCGAACATGGCCACGCACGCTACGCATTCGACTCGGCAACGGCACCCGGGTTCTCGGCGGCGGATCAGGATCGATGAGCATCTTCCCGTCGATCACCGGCTCAACAAGGTGTACCGGTTCGGGGCGGGGCTCATGGGGCTGCTCCTCGTCGTCTTCGGGGTGCTGGGCCTCATCGACAAGGTCGGCTGGTTCGACACCCACGGCGACGAGGTCGTGGGGCTGAATACCAACGGCACCCTGAGCGTCCTGTCGATCTGCGTGGGGCTGCTGCTGCTCGTCGGCATGGTCATCGGCGGCAACTTCGCCTCCACGCTGAACATGACGCTGGGGGTCCTGTTCATCCTCAGCGGCTTCGGCAACATGGCCCTGTTGGACACCGACTCCAACTTCCTGGCGTTCCGCATCGAGAACGTCCTCTTCAGCTTCGCGGTCGGCATCCTGCTGATGACGTTCGGCATGTACGGCAGGGTCGGCACGGCACTGCCGCACGACAATCCGTACTGGCGGGCCCGCCACCCCGAGGAGGCGGAACGCGAGATGCGCGGCAAGGCCGCGATGGAGATGGCGAGGCAGAAGCGGGCCGACGCCCTCCCCCGGGAATCCGGGGAAGGATCCGGAGGGGAAGGCGCCGGCGCCGGAAGCTCCTGAGGCGATCGGCTCGATCGGACCCGCTCAGGCCGACCGGACCAACCGGACCAACCAGCCCAACCGAGCCGACCGGACCAACAAGGTCGACCGGACCGACCGGACCGACCAGTTCGATCGGGCCGACCGGACCGACCGGACCAACCCGACCAACCGGGTCGACCGGACCGACCGGGTCGATCGGGTCGCCGACCGGGCCGACCGGGCCGACCGGACCGGCCGGAGGCCTCAGGTGCGGTAGGCGTAGTAGTTCGCGTTCGGGTACGACGCGATGATGCTCGCCACCGAGCGGCGGTAGGTGTCCGCGTCGTGGTACGTCAGGTACGGCACACCGCTGGAGCTGCGGTACGTCGTCATCATGGAGTGGTCCTTGGACCCGTCCGCGTTGAAGTCCACCTGCAGCACGTCACCGATGTCCAGCTGGTAGACGTTCGCGAGCGGGGTGGTCCGCTTGGCGGTCTGGGTGAACCAGGACCACTCGTTGACGCCGATCCAGGCGTCGGCCGTACCGTTCGACGCGTAGTACCAGGTGTCGTACTCCTCGGGCGTGACCGTGGAGATCTGCTTCCAGCCACCCGCCAGGAGGCCCTGGCTGAGGTAGTTGGTGCAGTCGCCGCCGAGCGAGTTGTACTTGCGGTACGCCGGGTTGTAGTTCTTCCAGTACTTCTCGGTGTACGTCGCCATCGCCTTGTAGTCGTAGGCGCCGCCGGTGAGCGTCTTGGGCTTGGCGGGGGCGGGCAGCGTGGTGGCCGCCTTGGGGGCGCTGATGACGGCCATCGGCGAGCGGCCGGCCTTGGCGTCCGCCATGGTGGCCACGGGCTCGTTGATGCGGGGGGCGCCGCCGTCGGTGGAGCGCATCGCGGTCAGCTGCCAGGTGCCGTTCGCCTGGGCGGTGAAGGTCAGCACGTGGTGCGCCTCGAAGCCCGTGGAGGCGGGCTCGTCGCCGCGTATCTTCTTGTACTTCAGGGTGGTGGTCTCGGTGACCCCGACCGTGGCCTTCTTGCCCTTGACCTTGGTGCTGTCGACGGTGACCTTCGTGTCGGCCGACGTGTAGGCCTCTCCCAGGTCGGCGAGGCGGGACCTGGTGCCGCGCAGCGCGGTCAGCTTGCCGTCCTCGGCCTTCTTCTGGGCGGCGGACAACCGGACGCCACCGGTGGGCTTCAGCGCCTTGCGGGCCGCCTTGCCGCCGAGCAGGACGGCCGTGCGGTCGGTGAGCACGTTGTCCGCGACGCGGCCGAAGGCGTCCTTGGTCGCCTTCGTGACCTTGGGTGTGGCAGCGGCGGCGTGCGCGGCGGTCACGGGCAGCAGCGCGGCGGCCAGCACGGCCGCCGCGACGGTCGAGCCTCCGAGGCTCAACGTCCTTGATCTCACTGGGATTCTCCTTGCCCCGGGGTGGTCGTACCCGGGGAGCGAATCTTTACATGACCTCCTCAACCGGAGTAAGGCCGGGGCGAATAACAAGTCGACGACCGGGCAGGCTATTTGATCACCGTCGACCAGTCCGGGCTCTGCCCGGGGTCCAGGTTGCGGAGGTTCGCCAGGGTCTCCGGCTTCTGTACGTCCATCCAGTCGGCCAGTTCGTCGAAGGACACGCACTTGACGTCCTTCTTGGTGCACACGTTCTTGATCACCTCGTCGACGGCGTTCATGTAGATGCCGCCGTTCCACTGCTCGAAGTGGTTGCCGATGAACATGGGCGCCCGGCTGCCGTAGTACACGCGGTTGAAGCCGGCCAGGTAGGAGTCGACGGTCTGCTGCTGCCATGTCGGATACATGGCCGGATCACCGTCGGTCTCGCCGTTCGACTGGTTGTAGAGGAAGTTGAAGTCCATCGACAGGGCCTGGTAGTCGTCGTCGTACGGAAGCAGTTGCAGCGGGAAGTCCCAGAGGCCCTCCTTCTTGGCGGGCCACACCTGGTAACCGCCCGGAGAGCTGGCGTCGTAGCGGTAGCCGAAGTCCTTGGCCGCCTTCAGCAGGGTCTTCTGGCCCTCCAGACAGGGGGCGCGGCCCCCGGTGATGGCCTTGACGTCGAAGGGCAGCGGATCCATGTCCGTGAAGCCGGTGTTGGTCTTCCAGTTCTCCAGGAGCGAGTTGAACTCTTCGATCTCCTGCTTCCACTCCGCGACACTCCAGTCGCCGCCGCCCTTCTTGCCGCAGAAGTGGCCGTTGAAGTGGGTGCCGATCTCGTTGCCCTCCTTCCATGCCTCGGCCAGCTCTTCGAGGGTGGTGCGGATGTGGTCGTCGGTGGGGTAGCTGATCGCCGCGGCGCCCTTCTCGTGCTGCGGCGGGTCGTAGAGGTCCTTCTTGCTCTTGGGCAGCAGATAGATGCCGGTGAGGAAGAACGTCATGTGGGCGTCGTACTTCTTCGCCATCTGCCGGTAGTGCTCGAAGAGGTTGTCGTCGCCGGCCAGCGCGCCGTCCCAGGAGAAGACGACGAACTGCGGCGGCTTCTCGCCCGGCTTGAGCGGCTCGGCCTTCAACCGGCCCTTCTGCGGGCCGGTGTAGGAGGTGGAGCCATCCCCGATGATCTTCGTCTTGCCGTCCCACTCGGGCTCCGCCGAGGCCTGGCCCGATCCCCCCTTGCCGTTCCCGCCCGACGACGACGCGGTCGGCGTCGTACTGGCCGAACGGTTCAGCACCATATAGCCGCCGACGAGCGAGGCGACGACGAGCAGCGCGGCCACGGTCAGGAACTGCGGCCGGGTGGTGCGGCGGGGCTGACGGGCCTTGCGGCGGCGGCCCTTGGACGACTTCCCAGGCTTCATGTACGGCCTATTCTGCGAGGGTGGGGGGTAGGGTGCGGGCTCATCGGTGGTCAGCCGATGCTCATCGCACGGGACCAGATGTCGTACGGGACGCCTGAGTTGGGTGTTCCGGCGATCCCGTCGAGCTTCAGCGGTTCCAGGCTCTTGGTCAGGTCGATGCGGTAGACGACGACCGCGGTCGACACATCCTCCGCCGTCCCGACGTACCAGGCGGCCTTCTCGTCCTGGGTGGTACCGCCCTTGCCGGCCACCTCGAAGGAGGCGACACCGGGTGCGGTGGGATGGTCGCCGCGGAAGGCGTCCGTGAGCGCCTCGGTGACCTGGCGGGCCACATCGGCGCCGACCGCGCGCTTCGGCTTCGGAATGGCCAGGGCGACCTTGGAGCCGTTGTGGGTGAGCTTCGCGACGGAGTACGGCTCGGTGTGCCTGCCCTCGGCGGCGAAGGTGCTGTAGCCGCTGGCCATGCGGATCGCGCTGGGCGTGGCGCTGCCCACGGACAGCGCGGGCACCTGCGCCCCGAAGCTGGACGGCAGCAGTCCGGCCGCCTCGGCGGTGTCGCGCACCGTGCTCAGACCGGTGTCCATGCCGAGCTGCATGAACGGTGTGTTCACCGAGTTGGCGAGCGCGTCGTGCAGGGTGATCTGCCCCCAGGACCGCTTGTCGTCGTTGTGGGCGGCGACCTTGTCGCCGTTGCGGTCCCAGTACGGCCCCTCGGGTGTGGTCACCGGGACACCGTCGTCGCCGTTGTAGATCGTCTGCGGGGTTACAGGTGTCGCCTCGCCGCCGCGTTCCTTGACGACACCGTGTTCGAGCGCGGCGGCGTAGACGAACGGCAGGAAGGCCGAGCCGGAGGGGACGGTGGTCGCGTTGGACTCGTTGTAGCCCTGTCTGCGGTGGTCGGGGCCGCCGTAGACGGCGAGGACGCGGCCGTCGGCCGCGACCGAGGAAGCGCCGAAGTGCGCGGACTTCGCCTTCTTCGGGTACTCCTCGCCGACCTCCTTGCGCGCCTTGGTGACGGCGTCGGTCAGTTTCTCCTGCCGGCTGCGGTCGAAGGTGGTGTAGATCTGGTAGCCGCCCCTGTCGAAGTCCTGGTCGGAGATGTTCCCGGCCTTCTTCGCGTACTGGGCCGCCAGCTCCACCAGGTAGTCGCTCTGCTTGCCGGTGTCGAAGCTGTTGGACTGGTTGAGCGGCTCGGGGAACTTCGTGTACTTGGCGCGCTCCGACTTCGACAGCTTGCCGAGGTCGACCATCCGGTCCAGGATCCACTCCCACCGCTCCACCGCCCGTTCGCGGTTGGCCTGGCTGAGGGCGGGGTCGTAGAGACCGGCGCCCTTGAGGAGGGAGGCGAGGAAGGCGGCCTCGCTGACGTTCAGCTCGCCCACGTCCTTGCCGTAGTACGCCTGGGCGGCCCGCTGGATGCCGTACGTGCCGCGGCCGAACCAGCTGGTGTTGAGATAGGCCTCGAGGATCTTGTCCTTGCTCATGTTGTTGTCGAGCTTGAGGGCGATCATGGCCTCGGTGAACTTGCGACTGAGCGTGCGGTCCTGGTTCAGGTAGACGTTCTTGACGTACTGCTGAGTGATCGTGGAACCGCCCTCGGTATCGCCCTGGCCGAGCGTGCGCCACATAGCGCGGGTGATACCGGTGGGCGAGATGCCGGGGTCGCTGTAGAAGCTCGAGTTCTCCGCCGCGAGAATCGCCCAGCGGACGTCCTCGGGTATGTCCTTCAACGGCATCGCCTGCCGTTGCACCCAGCCTGTCCGGGCCATCGGGGTTCCATCTGCCCAGAAGTACACGTTGTCCTGCTGCGTGGCGAAGGCGTTGAGGTCCTCCGGTACATCCGTGGTGGCGTAGGCGACGGTCAGGAACATGACGCTGAACCCGAAGGCCGCGCCTACGGCCCCCAGCGACTGCCGCCAGGACGGCATCCAGCGCCGCCAGCCGGTACGGCCCGGCCGCGGATACTGCGGACGCATCCGACGGAGATACGGGACGAAGGGGGCCAACCGTGAGGCGAGGACGGCGAGAAATCTGGCTCGAACCGACGGCCTGGGCGCCTTGCGTCTGCCCCGTCTCCCTGTCGCCCGCTCCTTCCGGCCGTCGAGCGCGCCCGGGTCCAGCACCCGCAGCTGCATGGTCTCGTCCGGCGCGACGGCGGGAACCTTCAACTGCATAGTGAGTTCGGACTCAGAAGGAGCTTCCCGCCGCCCCTGCGCCGCCCCCCGCCGACGCCGCACGCTTTCCTCGCCCCCGGACCCGGTCCGGCTCTCCTGGCTAGCCATGGCAGACCCCAATACGCGGGAAGCCCGACCGATGCGCAGCAACGATTCGGCGGTGCGCGGCAACCTTTCGTTCGCGCACGGCGACTGTTCGACCGGGACACATGTATCCCGGTCGGTCAAGGACAGCGGTCAAGACCATCCCCCCTCCCCACTTGGCATCGCGCGCGTGGACAGTCACAGCCGCAACACCCGCGGCTGTGAGCCCCCTTTTCCCCCGGCCTCCCGACCTCCACACAGCGAGCACAAATTATCAGTCACTTTCACAACTGCTCCGGTCGGCAGCGTGAAAATTTAGCCAGAGCGTTCGACCATCCGAAACCGGAACTCTCACTACCGCATGGGTGCCCGTTAGCCTGGGCGCATGCCTCGCTACGAATACCGGTGCCGCACCTGCGGCGACACCTTCGAACTGAGCCGGCCCATGGCCGAGTCATCCGCCCCCGCGGACTGCCCCTCGGGCCACACGGACACGGTCAAACTCCTGTCGACGGTCGCCGTGGGCGGCTCCGCCGCAGCCCCCGCGGCCGCACCCCGGGCGGGTGGGGGCGGTGGCGGCGGATGCTGCGGCGGCGGATGCTGCGGTTGATCAACACACTCCGATCAACGGGTGCCGGGGCGTGCGCGTTCATCTCACAGCCATTCAGCACATGCAAAATCCGGCTGCCGGACGAACCGACAACCGGACTCAACGCGCATCTGGCGCGACTACCGCTTCCTGACCTTCACCACCGTCAACCTCCCGTCGACGATCGCGGTCGGCGGCTCCGTCTCCGCGCCCACGGTGATCGCGGAGGCAGGCGCGCGTGTCTACGAGGCACGTCCGATCGCTACTTGAGGTACACAATCCCGTCCGTCGTGACCGTGAGACGTCCGGACGTGCCCGCCACCACGATCTTGACCGTGTGCTTCGCGCTGGAGGACCAGGTCTTCGTCCAGATCGCGTTCCGGTACGCGGTCTTGGAGGACATCAGGTCCACGGTCGTCACCTTCTTGCCGTCGACGTAGATGTACGCCTTGCCCGAGGTGGCGGCCCGCGAGACCACCCAGGCCACCGAGCGGCCGGTGAAGGTCCAGGAAAGCGAGGCGTTCTTGGACTTGCTGGTGAGGGACTTGCCACCGAGGTAGCTGGTGGAGGACTTGGCCGTCCAGGTACCGGACCTGGTGGCATTGGTCTCCTGGAGGATCGTCTGGGTGCCCGAGACCGATGCCGTGGCGGTGTTGCCGACCGCGTCGTACGCCTTCAGTGACCACTTGGTCGCGGTGCCGGACTTGGCGGTGTACTGGGCGCTGGTCACGGTCGGCCCGTAGGTCTTCGCGGTCGGGGCCGTGAGGCGGACCTCCTTCAGGGAGGTGGCGTCTGCCGCCTTCCAACGCAGCGTCAGCGGGACGCCAGTGGTGTTCACGGTGCCAGTGCGCAGCGCCAGGTTCGGCTTGGTGGTGAAGGTGGGCGCGGTGGTCTCCGCGATCACGGTGACGGCTTCGGTGACCGACGTCCGCCCCGACTGGTGGACGGCCTTGACCTGCATCTGGTGGGTACCGGCGGCCAACGTCGCCTTGGCGGAGGTCGCGTTGCCCTCGGCAGTGGCCGCCGCCTCTCCGTCGACCAGCACCTCGTACTTGGAGATCAGCTCGGTCGGGGTCGTGGCCGACCAGTTCACCGTGACAGGGCCGTTGGTGTACGGCGTCGAGTCGACCACGCTCGTACCGGTGACGGAGGTGAGCGTGAGACCGGCAACCGGGCCGGCGGCCCAGCCGCGGACCGTGTCGAGCGCGGCGTAGAACGCGTCGCCCGGGCACAGGGTGTTGTATCCGTCGCGGTGGCCGTGGATGGCCGGGAAGCTCAGGTCCTCACCCGGGCCCCAGGTCTTGCCGGCGAGGTTCTGACCGTTGACTGCGGTGGTGAGGGTGACGGTCCCGTCCGGGTCGACGCCGTACTGGCCCAGCTTCCACGCGGCGACCTGGGCGACCGAGGTCATCGCCTCCTGTGAGGGCGCGGACTCGATGTAGGTACCCAGGACCGCGATGCCGGTGGTCTGCGAGTTGAAGCCGTAGGCGTGTGCGCCCAGGACCGGCAGGTCGACGCCGCCCTTGCGGCCCTCGTACACCGTGCCGCACTTGTCGACGACGAAGTTGTAGCCGAGGTCCTTCCAGCCCAGCGTCTTCACGTCGTACGTGTAGATGGCGTTGATGATGGACGGGGCTTCGTCGCAGGTGTACGTGTTGCTCTGGGCGGTGTGGTGCACCACGACCGCCTTGATCTTCCCGCCGGGCAGATACGTCGGTGCCTCCGGGCTGAGGGCCTCGTCCGCGCCCCATCCCGAGCGGGGGGTGATCGTCGGCTGCGGCACGGTGGACGGCGGGGCCGTGGGCGTGTTCGGCGCGGACTCGGATGGCGAGGCGGACTCGCTCGGCGACTCGCTGGGCGTGGTGCTGTCCGACGGTGACTCCGAGGCCGGCGCCGAGTCGGTGGCGGATGGCTCGTCGGTCGGCGACTCGGAGGTGGACGGTTCGGCAGGCGTGCTGTCGGTCGCCTCCGGGGTCGCGGGCTCCGAAGGGGTCACTGACTCGGTGGCGGTGGGGTCGTCGCTTCCCTCGGCTCCGTCGGCGAGGAAGGCCGCGGGCTCGACGTCATCGCCGCCCCCGGATCCGTCGGCGGAGCCGACCATGTCCAGCCGGAGCCCCTGCGGCAGCCGCGCCGCCGACTTCCCGTTCACCCGTACCTCGACGCCGTCGGACGGGCCCACCCACGCGGGTTCGGTACCGCCCCGGGCGGCGCCGCTCTCCTCCTGGCGGTTGTCGCTGTCCAGCGTCAGCCAGTCCGACCACTTGCCCGAACCGACCGCCCGCGTCCGCACCTCGACCGTGCCGGCCACCTCGACGGAAGGGTTCTTCCAGGTGACCCCGAGCATGCTGAAGGTCTCGGTGTCCCGCCGCCCCAGCGTCGCGGAGCCCCCGTCACCGCTCACCTTCAACGCGGCCGAACGCACCTTGTTCCTGACCGGTCCGGGTCTTCCATCATCGCCCCCCTCACCGGCGGACTCCCCGATCACCCCCTGCACCACCAACGTCCCGCACACGGCCGCCGCGACGACCGCGCCCGTCCCCCACCAACGACGTCTCATATCGAACCGAATACCTTTCCCCTGACACGGGGTCAGGAGCCTTCAAAGGGGGCCTCACACTCATGAGGCCGTTGCGAAGAAAGCTTCACCCCGCCCCGACGGGCGTGAACATGCCATTTTTTCCGCTACACGCCCCCGGGGCCGCCACGGCGAGCGGTCCACCAATCCGTGAGGATCTTGACCTTGTCGTCGAAACGGCGGTCCAGGAAGGGCGTCGGCGCGCGCAGCGGTATGCGGCGCCCGTCGGACACCAGCACGACGACCGTCCGGAGCCCGGCGATCTTCCGGATCTCCACGCCGATGATGTCCCGCCAGGCGATCTCGCGACGCCCGCTCCCGAGAAGGACGAGGCAGTGGTCGTGCAACTCGACACGGTAGTGAGGGGGCAGGGCCGGAACGACCACGCTCGCGAACACAGCCACCGAAAGGCACGACCACAGTTCCCCGGCCGTCATGTGCTCACCAGTGACCTCCAAGAGGAGGTACACCAGCGCCGTGCCGCCCAGCAAGCCGCTCAGAATCAGGGCGCCGACCTGCACCGCCCCCTGCTTGAAAGTCAGTGCCGGTCCGCCAGAACCGCCTGGAGAGAATGGGCCCGCAGGGCCGTTCATGTAGGTCACCAATCTTGAGAGTGGTCAGGCGCGTTGTAAGCGCACTGAAGGCGAAAACTAC
>NZ_AEJC01000647.1 GCF_000317595.1 Streptomyces ipomoeae 91-03
CACCCGCACCCGCCCGACAACCCCGTCCTCCCGAGCTCTCAGGCGGGCGGAAAAACTACTGCTGAGGGTGGTGGGCCGGGATCGGCGGGAGGTCGCCCGTCGTTTCGTAGGCGCTCAGCATGTCGATACGGCGGATATGACGCTCGTCACCGGAGAACGGGGTGTTGAGGAAGGTCTCCACGAACTTGGTGGCGTCCTCCTGGGAGTGCATGCGGGCGCCGACGGCCACGACGTTCGCGTTGTTGTGCTCGCGCCCCAGTGCCGCGGTCTCCACGCTCCAGGCGAGCGCCGCACGGACCCCGGCCACCTTGTTCGCGGCGATCTGTTCCCCGTTCCCGGAGCCGCCGATCACGATGCCGAGGGAACCGTCGTCGGCGGCCGTGCGCTCGGCGGCACGGAGGCAGAACGGCGGGTAGTCGTCCTGGGCGTCGTAGATGTGGGGCCCGCAGTCGACGGGCTCATGGCCGGCGGCCTTCAGCCACTCGACGAGGTGGTTCTTGAGTTCGTAGCCGGCGTGATCGGAGCCGAGGTAGACGCGCATGGTCCGAGTGTGACACGCCTGTTTCGGCGGGGCGCGACGGGGGCCGGGGCCCCGACAGCATGAGCCACACCACGGAACCTCAAGTAAACCTCAAGTAACAATCTAGATTCAAAGGTTCAGGATTCGTTTCACCTCCGATTCACTGGACCAGCCTTTTACTCGGCTCACGCGGCCCTCTCCGGTCTCCTCTCGTATCCCGCTCTTACTGGAGTCCCGGGCGGAAAGCGTGGGCAGACGCACGGAAGTTCCCCCACCTCCATCACGGCGCAAAGGAAACTCCCCCATGGCCTCGCAGCCGACCTTGCCGTCCCAGACCGGCTCCCCGGGTTCCCCGGATTCCCCCGGCTCCCCCTCGTCGTCCTCCCCCGGTCTGCAGGCCGGTCTCAAGAACCGTCATCTGTCGATGATCGCGATCGGTGGTGTGATCGGGGCGGGCCTGTTCGTCGGGTCCAGTTCCGGTATCACGACCGCCGGCCCCGGCATCCTGCTGTCGTACGCCCTCGTCGGCACGATGGTGGTGCTGGTGATGCGGATGCTGGGCGAGATGTCCGCCGCCAACCCGACGTCGGGGTCGTTCTCGGCGCATGCCGACCGGGCGCTCGGGCGCTGGGCCGGGTTCTCGATCGGCTGGCTGTACTGGTTCTTCTGGGTGGTCGTGCTCGCGGTCGAGGCGACCGCCGGGGCCGTCATCCTGGAAGGCTGGATCCCGGCCGTGCCGCAGTGGGGCTGGGCACTGATCGTGATGATCGTCCTCACCGCCACCAACCTGGTCTCCGTCGGCTCCTACGGTGAGTTCGAGTTCTGGTTCGCCGGGATCAAGGTCGCCGCGATCGCCGCGTTCATCGTCATCGGCGGGCTCGCGATATTCGGGCTGCTGCCGGGCGTGGAGGCGGACAAGGCGGGGCTGACGAACCTCACCGACCACGGCGGGTTCCTGCCCAACGGGCCGGGCGCGATCCTCATCGGTGTGCTGCTGGTCGTGTTCTCCTTCATGGGCAGCGAGATCGCCACCCTCGCCGCCGGCGAGACGGAGAACCCGCAGCAGGCGGTCACGAAGTCCACCAACAGCATCATCTGGCGCATCGGCGTCTTCTATCTCGGCTCGATCTTCGTCGTCGTCGCGCTGCTGCCGTGGAACGACCCCTCGATCAAGGAGAAGGGCTCCTACGTCGCCGCCCTGGACTCGCTGGGCATCGCGCACGCCGGGCAGATCATGAACTTCATCGTGCTCACCTCGGTGCTGTCCTGTCTGAACTCCGGCCTGTACACCGCCTCCCGCATGGCCTTCTCCCTCGGCGAGCGCGGCGACGCGCCCAAGGCGTTCGGCCGTACGAACAACCGGGGTGTGCCGATGGCCGCGATCCTCTCCTCGGTCGTCTTCGGGTTCGTCGCCGTCATCTTCAACTACTTCTTCCCCGAGGGCGTCTTCCTCTTCCTCGTCAACTCCTCCGGCGCGGTCGCCCTGTTCGTCTGGCTGGTGATCTGCTTCTCCCAGCTGCGGATGCGGAGGATCATCGAGCGGGAGGCCCCGGAGAAGCTCGTCGTGAAGATGTGGCTGTACCCGTATCTGACCTGGGCCACCATCGGTCTGATCCTCTTCGTCCTCGGGTACATGCTCACCGACACCGAGCACGACAACCGGGAGATCCTGCTCCTGTCGTTGCTGGTCGCCGCGGTCGTCGTCGGCATCGCGTTGGTGAAGGAGAAGCTGAGCGGTCCGAAGACGGCCACCGCCGAGGTCACCGACAAGGTCGGCGACAAGGTGCGCTGAGCGCGGGTCCGTTGATCGGGCGGGGAGCCCGGCGGTGGTCGTACACCGCCGGGCTCCCTTTGTGGTTCACAGGGGTGTGAAGCTCTTCTCCACCTTCTCGTAGATCGGGAGGGCACGCGCCTCGATGTCCGGGTGGTACCAGGTGGTGAGCTGGTAGGACTTGCCGTCGGCGTCGAAGCCCAGCGAACGGACGTGCCAGGGCAGCTCCTGGGCTGTGACCGTGTACTCCCACACGACCGCCGGCCTGCCCCGGAACTCGGTCTCCTCCAGACGGATCCGCCGGTAGTCCGGTCCCTCGCTGGTGCTCTCCTCCTTCTTCCGCCACTGCTCCAGGAGGTCGCCGCGCGCGAGGGACGCCTTGCCCACGATCTCCTGCCGGGCGTCCGGGGAGGTGTAGTGCACCTCGGCTCCGCTGTGCACCTCGCGCGAGAAACCGTCCGGCGGGATCCAGGCGAAGACTCCGGCCTCGCTACGGGAGCCGGGCGGAAGGCTGGGTGGAGAGCTGGGCGGGCGCGAGGTGCCGGCGACCGTGGGGGCCGAGCTCGACGGGGATGTCGAGGGTGACGCCTCGTCCTTGTCGTCGGGTGATCCGCCAAGTGCCGGCACGACGACCGCGGCGACCACCCCGGCCACGGCCAGACCGACGGCCGTGATGAGCGCCGTACGACGCTTGCCCCGCCACCACTTGGCCGACCCGGCCGATCCGGCCGCGACCGCCGGGCCCAGCGGCTCGCCCGGTGGCGTGGGGGTGGGACGGGGCTGCGTCGGCAGGTGGCCGCCCTCGGGTGCCCCCGGTGAGAGCGGAGTGGGCTGAGCGGTCGGGGTGCGCTGACCGACCGGAGCGGCTGGGCCGGCCGGGCCGGCTGGGGCGCCGGCCTCTGCCGGGTTCGGCTCCGGGTGCTCCACCTGGATACCGCTCCTCCAGGCGTTCGGTGTCGCCGGCGCACCTTCCGAGGGGAGTTCGGGGGTGCCGGTGGTGGGTGGGGCTTCGGAGGAAGCGTTCGAGGGGGGTGGGACGCCGGGTGTGCGGTTGCGGACGGGGGTGGTGGGGCGGTCGGGTTGGGGGGTTGAGGGCTCGGGGCTGGGTACGGGGGTCGCCCCGGGCCCGCGTTCCGGTGCGGATCGGGGGTCGTCCGGTGCCGAGCGGGGGTCCGACGGCGGCTCGGGACGGTTGCGTAGCGTCGGGGTCCGCCGTACGGGGGTGGGTCCCGCCGAAGGTGCGGAACCCTGTGCGGATTCCGGTGCCGCTGCCAGGGGTTCCGGGTGGGGCGCGGACGAGGCCTCGGGCTCGCCTGCACCGGCGGTCTCTGCCGCCTGGCCTGCGATCTCGGCCTCACCACTGTCGGGCTCCTCCCCCGCCCCCGAAGGCTCCGGCTCGACCGGGGCGGCGACCGCGCCCCCTATCGGTCCCGTCGCGATCGTGCGGAGCGCCTCCGTCAGTTCCCGCAGACCGGGGCGGGCCTCCGGGTCCTTCTTCAGGAGGGCGGCGAGCAGATCGTGCAGTTCACCTGCGGTGGGCGGGAGTTCGGGCTCTTCGTAGAGGACGGCGTGGAGGGTGGCGAGGGTGGTGGAGCGGGAGAAGGGGGAACGGCCGCCGAGGGCGGCGCAGAGGGTGGCGCCCAGGGACCAGAGGTCGGAGGGTGGGCCCTGGGGGCGGCCGGAGACGCGTTCGGGGGCCATGTAGTCGGGGGAACCGACCAGCATGCCGACCATGGTCAGGGCCTCGGCGTCCTGGATCGCCGCGATGCCGAAATCGGTGAGGACGACACGGTGGGTGCCCGAGCGCCGGACGAGCACGTTGGCCGGCTTGATGTCCCGGTGCAGTACTCCTTGGGCGTGCACCTGGCCCAGCGCGTCGACGAGTTCGAGGCCGATACGGGCGGTCTCTCGGACGTCGAGGGGGCCGTCGTCCACCAGGAGCCGTTCCAGGGAGCGACCGTCGATCAGCTCCATCACGATCCAGAGCCGCTCGCCCTCGTCGACGACGTCGTAGACGCGTACGACGCCGGGGTGGTCGATACGGGCCGACGCCCTGGCCTCGCGCAGGGTTCGCTCGCGTCGGGTGCGGGTGTCCTCCGGGTCGAGGCCGTCGATGCGCATTTCCTTGACGGCCACCTGTCGGTCGAGTATTTCGTCGGTGGCTCGCCACACCCGCCCCATTCCGCCTTGGCCAATGCTTTCGACCAGTCGATAACGGCCGGTCACCATGAGCCCCGGAACTCCGCCTCTTGTTATTCCTGGCACCCCCGCTCCCCCCTTCAACATCTGCTCACGCCTGTCACAGCGGAATCAAAAGCAGCGTCAGAGCCGACCAGAACCAAAAAGTCGCGCATTGGTCACACTTCGTGCCGCACCAGCATAGTGCGGAGAAATTTTGTGGTACCTCTTCAGTGGCCGTGAATTCAGGCACGGCCAGGGGGAGCAAGGGGGATGGAACATGAGTTCTCGTCGCGGGATGTCCAGGACCACCATCGCGGCAGCGCTGCTCACGGCATCGTTCTCGTCGGTGATGATCCTCGGCCTCACGGCCTCGGCGGATGACGAGGGGGGCTTGAGCAACAAAGGCGGAAAGGCCATGGATGCGGCACCGGCAGGAGTGAAACTGTCGACGCTGCTGTCCGAGAAGATCGAGGTCGACAACAAGTCCCAGGAAACGGAGATCAAGGGCGTCGTAAAGAACGAGGGAAGCAAGGCGAGTGGGGAAATTCGTCTGCTCGTGGTCGGTTTCGGCGGTCTGACGGTCAAGAATGTCGAAGGCTGCAAAGCAATCCCCGAAGGGGATCTTCCCGATGGCGCGAACAGTGGTTTCGCCTGTGCGATCGACGATCTGGCGGCCGGAAAGTCGAAGACATATGCGATCGACGCCACGTACGACCTGAAGAAACAGGGAAAGATCTGTCTGCCGGTCCAGAGCGCCGATGGCTCGAAGACGTTCTGGCAGCAGGGTCCGGTCCCGTTCGGTACGACGAACCAGTCGCCCAACGAGCCCGCCACCCCGCTGCTCCTCGGCACCGACAACAGCCCGGTCACCCCCGGCGACGGCGGAGGTGACGGCGGCGGCAGCGGAGGTGGCGGCAAGGACGGCAAGGACAACAAGCCGGACGAGCTGCCCCAAACCGGCCCCTTCGAGCAGGTCCTGCCGCTGGGCATGGCGGGCGCCGCGCTGATCTCGGCGGGTGCGGCGGGCCTGTGGTGGAACCACCGCCGGGCGCGGCGGGAGGCCTGACCCGGTCGGCAGGACACGCCCAGCTGGACGACCCTGCCGCTCCCGCCCGGCTTCTACGGCGACGACGATGACGGCGACGATGGCGATGGCGATGACCGTGAGGTGCCCGCGACCGTCGGAGGGTCGCTCGTGTCGGGCAGGCGGGTTTCGCCGCCGGGGCGGATCACGGTGGCGATCATCACGGCGGCCACGGCGGCGGTGACGAGGACGAGGAGGGCCACGAGGAGCCGGGACCGCCGGTCGGGAGGCTCCGGCGCGGACGGTTCGCCCGGCGCGTCCCGGTCCGGGGCCGGGGCTGACGTCGAGGCCGAAGCCGTGGCTCTCTCCCCCACCGCATCCGCGTCCGCGATCGTCGCCGCCCCCCTCAGGTACGCCTCGATCTCGTCCAGGTCCGGGCGGTCCGCGGGGTCCTTGGCCAGCAGGCGTCGTAGCAACGGGGTCAGCGGGCAGTCGTCGGCGGGGAGTCGGGGCTGCTCGTAGACGATCGCGAGGAGTGTCTCGGCGGTGGAGGCGCGGGCGAAGGGGGAGTGGCCGGTCAGGGCCGTACAGAGGGTGGCGCCGAGGGACCAGAGGTCGGAGGGCGGGCCGGTGGGGCGGCTGAGGGCGCGTTCTGGAGGAATGTATTCCGGGGAGCCGAGGAGGACGCCGGTGCGGGTCAGGGGGCGGGTGTCCTCCAGGGAGGCGATCCCGAAGTCGGTGAGGACGACCCGGCCTCCCGATCCGAGCAGGACGTTGCCGGGCTTGATGTCGCGGTGCAGGACCCCGGCCGCGTGCACCTGACGCAGCGCCTCGGCGAGAGCCAGGCCGACGCGGGCGGCCTCGCGGGTGTCGAGGGGGCCGTTGTCGTGGACGACGGTTTCCAGGGAGGGGGCGTCCACGAGTTCCATGACGCTCCAGAGCCGGTCGGCGTCCTCGGTCACGTCGTAGACGCGTACGACGCCGGGGTGGTCGACACGGGCCGGTGCCCGCGCCTCACGCAGCGCCCGCTCCCGGCGGGTACGCGGGTCCTCGTCGCCGGGGCCGCCGTCGAGCCGCAGCTCCTTGACGGCGACGGAGCGGTCCAGCATCTCGTCGGCAGCGCGCCACACCCTTCCCATGCCGCCCTGCCCGACCGGGTCCACCAGGCGGTAGCGCCCCGAGACCCGCATGTGCGCCCACCTCCAACGTCCTTCCATGACAACACGGTTCGCCCGGATTCGGGCAGGTCGTGCATGCCTTCGCGTCAACGCGGAAGAGGCTCGCCGTGGTGAGGTCGGAGTACGACCCGGCGAGCCTCTTCAGAGACGGTCACTGCGTCACTTCTTGAGCAGCTTCCACGCCGTCGGCAGCAGGCCCATCGCGAGCGCGGCCTTCAGGGCGTCGCCGATCAGGAAGGGGGTGAGGCCGAGGGCGACGGCGGCGGAGAGGGAGATGTCTGCGGTGGCGGCGAGGTAGGGGACGCCGACGGCGTAGATGATCGCCTCGCCCACCAGCATCGTGCCGGCCATACGGAGCATCGAGCGGTCGGCGCCACGGCGGGCCAGGGCGCCCACGGCGGCGGAGGCGAGGATCATGCCGAGGATGTAGCCGAAGGACACGCCGACGCCGGAGGTGCCGCCCGCGAACCACGGCACACCGGCGAGACCGGCCAGCGCGTACAGGACGAGCGCGGCGACACCGCGCCCGGCGCCGAGGGCCGTGCCGACGAGCAGGGCGGCGAAGGTCTGGCCGGTCACCGGGACCGGGGAGCCCGGCACGGGTACGGAGATCTGGGCGGCGAGCCCGGTGAGCGCGGCACCGCCGGCCACCAGTGCCACGTCCCGTACACGGGAGGCGGGGAGCAGGTCGGCGAGGACCTGACCGGTGCGGGCGGGGGCGACGGCGGTACTCATGGGGACTCCGCGAGGGTGTGAGAGGGACGTAGGCATGTGTACGACGTAAGAGTGTGTACACGGCAACGAACACGGTGACGCTATCCCAGCGCCCTCGCGTCGAACACCGTCAACGCTCGACAAAGGGCGGAACAGGGGGTTGGTGGGCTTCGAACAAGAGGTTGGGGTTACACCGGGTACGGCGTGATGCCGATCACTTGGGCGGAGTGGCTTTCACCACTCGGGAGGGACCGTGCGGCTTCTGTAGGGTTTCACCAATCAGACAGACATGCGGGGTCGCCGGGCATCGAGCAGGCGTACGACCACCCGGGCAACGTCGGCCAGGGCTCGACCCCGGTCCGTCTCCTGTTCGGGGGGTCTTTCGACGGAAGCCTTCCGTTGTGGTTGGTTTTGGCGTGATTCTTGGGGGATGCCTACGCCGAAGCGACTGACGTGCCAGACGTGCCGTTCCGAGGAACCGCACGAGCCCCTCACCTCCGGCCAGCGGGACTGGCTCCAGCAGCAGCTCGGCAATCCCGTCAGTGACAACTACTACAAGTGCGTCAACCGCCGCCCGGACGGCAAGGTCTGTCTGAATCTGCGCACCCACGGCCACGAGAAGCACTTCAGACTCACCAAGCGGCTGCCCGACGACCTGGAGTGACTACGGGACAGGGCGGAAACCGCAGGAGAAGACGGAAACCGCAGGTCACGGCGGATTGTCAGACCCCCCTGTCACTCTTCCCTCCATGGACGCGAGCGACTTCTGGAACATCGTCGACGAGGCACGCCGTACGGCCGCCTCCTCCATGGGCGACGACTCTCCCACGGGTGAGGGAGCGGGCGACGCCGACTGGGGGGCCGTCGCCGAGCGGGCCTCCGCGCTGCTGGCCGCCCGGCCGGTCGTCGAGATCGTGGCCGCCCAGCAGGTCCTGTGGGACCTGCTGGCCGAGTCGTACCGCGCCCCCTTGTGGGCGGCGGCGTACACGATCAACGGAGGCTGCTCGGACGACGGCTTCGACTACTTCCGGGGATGGCTCATACTCCAGGGTCGCGAGGTGTTCGAGCGGGCTGTCGCCGACCCCGACTCACTCGCCGAGCTGCCCGAGATCCGGGCGGCGGCCGAGGAGTGGGCCGAGGTCGACTGCGAGCGCACACTCGGCATCGCGTGGGACGCGCACCGCACGGCCACCGGCCAGGACCTGCCGCCGGGCTGCTTCAGCATCCGGTATCCGCAACTGGACCCGTCCTGGGGCTTCGACTTCGACGACTGGGAGGAGTTGGGGCGCCGGCTGCCACGGCTCGCCGCGTTGTACGCGAAGCACGTCGCGGACCGAGCCGGAGGCTCCGCGGCGGCCGGGCGCCCCATCCAGTCCGAGGTCGGATCCGTTCCGTCGGCTGTCAGACCAGGTTGCTGAAGTCGGGGCCCTTGGTACGGCTGCGCTTGATCTCGTAGAAGCCCGGGACCGAGGCGACGAGGAGGGTGCCGTCCCAGAGCTTGGCGGCCTCCTCGCCCTTGGGGGCGGGGGTGACGACCGGGCCGAAGAAGGCGATCTGCTCACCGTCGGAGCCGGGGACGGCGATGACCGGGGTGCCCACGTCCTGGCCGACCTTGTCGATGCCCTCCTTGTGCGAGGCGCGCAGCTGCGGCTCGTACGGGGTGGAGTCCCAGTGGTCCATGAGCGACTCCGGCAGACCGACGTCCTTCAGGGCGGCGGCGACCGTCTCCTTCTCGGGGCCCTCGCCCTGGTTGTGGATGCGCGTGCCGAGGGCGGTGTAGAGATCGCCGAGGACCTCGGCGCCGTGCTCCTCCTGGGCGGCTATGACGACCCGGACCGGGCCCCACGCCTTGGTCTGCAGCAGCTCGCGATACTCCTCGGGCAGTTCGTCGATCTTGGGCTCATTGAGTACCGCGAGGCTCATCAGGTGCCAGCGGACCTCGATGTCCCGGACCTTCTCCACCTCCAGGACCCACCGCGAGGTCATCCAGGCCCAGGGGCAGAGGGGGTCGAACCAGAAGTCGACGGGGGTTTTGCCGGAGGACTGGGAGGACTGCTCGGACATGCTTCTCCTCGAAAGGGGGTGATACAGGATCGGATTACAGCTCAACAGCGCGACAACGTCGGGGGCCACCCCCCTCATTCCCGTTTCGCACGCGGGCGCGTTCCTTTTCGGCGCACCCCCCTTCCGATTCGGCGCACGCCCCCCTTCCGACCGCCGGCCGATTGCTCGCCGACCCGCCCCGACCGTCGCCAACAGCCCCTCGTCCGCCTGTCGATCGCCCATCGCCTGCCCACCGTCAGGAGCGCATGGCAGGATCGGGCCTGTCCGCATACTGAACACCGCCCCCGAGGGAGTGCCGCCCGTGCCCGGTGAGAATCTGTCCCGCGACGAGGCCCAGGAGCGGGCCGCGCTGCTGTCCGTCGACGGCTACGAGGTCTCGCTCGACCTGCGGTCCGCCGTCGGTGACTCCGGCGGAGACGAGCCGCGCACCTTCCGGTCGGTGACGACCATCCGCTTCCGGTGCGCCGACCCGGGCGCCACCAGCTTCGCCGATCTGGTCGCGCCGAGCGTGACGGCGGTCTCCCTCAACGGCAACGATCTCGACCCCAGCGAGGTGTTCGACGGTGCGCGGATCGTCCTCGACGATCTCGCCGCCGAGAACGAGCTGGTGGTCGACGCCCAGTGCGCCTACTCCCGTACCGGCGAGGGCATGCACCGCTTCGTCGACCCCGAGGACGGCGAGGTCTACCTCTACACCCAGTACGAGCCGGCCGACTCCCGCCGGGTCTTCGCCAACTTCGAGCAGCCGGACCTCAAGGCCCCGTTCCGCTTCGAGGCGCGGGCGCCCGAGGGCTGGGTCGTGTGGAGCAACGGGGTCGGCGAGCTGACGGACGGGGTGTGGCGGTTCGCGGAGACGAAGCCGATCTCGACGTACATCACGGCCGTCGTCGCCGGTCCGTACCACTATGTGACGGATTCCTACGAGCGGGTCTTCGAGGACGGTACGAGGCTGGAGATCCCGCTGGGCGCGATGTGCCGCAAGGGTCTCGCCCTGTACTTCGACTCCGACGACGTCTTCGAGATCACCAAGCAGGGTCTGGACTTCTTCCACGACCACTTCGACTACCCGTACCCGTTCGGAAAGTACGACCAGGCCTTCGTGCCCGAGTACAACCTCGGCGCGATGGAGAACCCGGGGCTCGTCACCTTCCGCGAGGAGTTCATCTTCCGGGGCAAGGTCACGCAGGCGTCGTACGAGCGGCGGGCCAACGTCATCCTGCACGAGATGGCGCACATGTGGTTCGGCGACCTGGTGACCATGGTGTGGTGGGACGACCTGTGGCTGAAGGAGTCGTTCGCCGACTTCATGGGCTCCTTCTCCATGGTCGAGGCGACCCGTTTCACCAACGGGTGGATCACCTTCGCCAACAACCGCAAGTCCTGGGCGTACCGCGCCGACCAGCTGCCCTCCACCCACCCCGTCACGGCCGACATCCGTGACCTGGAGGACGCCAAGCTCAACTTCGACGGCATCACCTACGCCAAGGGCGCCTCCGTGCTGAAGCAGCTGGTGGCGTACGTGGGGCGCGAGGCCTTCCTGGAGGGCGCCCGGCGCTACTTCAAGCGGAACGCGTACGGCAACACGCGGCTCGGGGATCTGCTGTCGGTGTTGGAGGAGACCAGCGGGCGGGACATGGCGGCCTGGTCGCGGGCGTGGCTGCAGACGGCGGGGGTGAACTCCCTCACGCCTCAGGTGCTGTTGGACGCGGACGGCCGGATCGACGAGCTGGCGGTGGTGCAGGAGGCCGCCGAGTCGCACCCCGAGCTGCGGCCGCACCGGGTGGCGATCGGGCTCTACCGGCGGGCGGACGGTGGCCCGCTGGAGCGGTACGCGCGCGCCGAGGTGGACGTCGACGGGCCGCGTACGGTCGTGGATGAGCTGGCCGGGGCCGAGGCGCCCGCGCTGGTGCTGGTCAACGACGACGACCTGACGTACTGCAAGATCCGTTTCGACGCCGAGTCGCTGGACACGCTGCGCGCCGGGCTCGGGGACGTCACCGATCCGCTGGCGCGGGCGCTGTGCTGGTCCGCGCTGTGGAACCTGACCCGGGACGCGCTGCTGCCGGCGCGGGACTTCGTCGACCTGGTGCTGCGGTTCGCGGGACGGGAGTCCGACATCGGTGTGCTGCAGATGCTGCACGCCTGGGCGAACTCCGCGCTCACGTACTACGCGGCGCCTCAGTGGCGGGAGACGGGCGGACGGCTGCTGGCCGAGGGCGCGTTGCGGGAGCTGCGGGCGGCGGAGCCGGGCAGTCAGCATCAGCTGACCTGGGCGCGGTTCTTCGCGTCGGTGGCGTCGAACGAGGCCGACCTCGGTGTGTTGCAGGGGCTGCTGGCCGGGACCGAGAAGATCGACGGGCTGGAGGTGGATCAGGAGCTGCGGTGGGCGTTCCTGGAGCCGCTGGCCACGTACGGGGTCGCCGACGAGGGGGTGTTGGCGGCGGAGCTTGCCCGTGACGACACGGCGTCCGGGAAGCGGCATCAGGTGCGGTGCCTGGCGGCGCGGCCGTCCGCGGCGGTCAAGGCGCAGGCGTGGGCGTCGGTCGTGGAGTCCGACGCGCTGTCCAACGCGCTGGTCGAGGCGACGATCGCGGGGTTCGGGCGGCCGTCCCAGCGGGAGTTGGTGGCGCCGTATGCGGTCAAGTACTTCAAGGTGATCGAGCGGGTGTGGGGCGAGCGGTCGATTCAGATCGGGATGGATGTGGTGCGGGGGTTGTTCCCCTCGCTGCAGGATTCTCAGGCGACCTTGGACGCGACCGACGCGTGGCTTGCTTCGCACGAGGGGGCCGCGCCGGCGTTGCGGAGGTTGGTGCTGGAGGCCCGGGACGATCTGGCTCGGGGGTTGCGGGGGCAGGTGTGTGACGCGGCGGCCGGTGACCGGTAACTGCCGCTGAGCCTCTGTGGTGTTGGGCACCCGGAGCTGGGGCCGGACGGGGGTGGGCTGCGCGACTCGGCGCTACGAGGTGCCGCTGCGCCCACCCTCCCCCATCGCCCCAGCGGCACGATTGCCCGCAGTTGGGACGGCTAGGGCAGCTGGACAGCTATTGGGTGTCCGACCCTACGGGTTCCGAGTTACGAGATTCGGGTATTCGGAGCCGTAACCTTTCTCGATCCCCGTCTGGACCTGGGGGTATCGGCAGTCGAACGCATGTACTTTAGCGTAGGGTTGTCCGGATTTGTCGACGGGCTTGTAACAGGGGTTATCGGGCGGCCGGGACGCGGGAACCTCCCGGTCATGAACCACAACACCCCGCTCTCCCCCCGCCCTCTCCGCCGGCTGGCGGACGTCCACCGCCGGGTGCTGACGGCCGCGCAGTTGCGCGCGCAGGGTGTCCCCCCCGCAGACATGCACGAGCAGTGCCGGCCCGGTGGTCCCTGGCAGCAGATCCTGCCGGGGGTGTACCTGTTGCACCCGGGCCCGGCGACCTCCGAGGAGCGGCTGCACGCCGTGCTGTCGTACGCGAGCCGGCGCCGCGAACCCGCGCCGGGGGTGCCCGCGCAGCCGAGCGCCGACCAGGCGCACAGCCCGGCCCGCTACACGGACGCGGTGATCACGGGCCTGGCCGCCCTGACGCTGCACGGTTTCTCGTCGGCTCCCCCGCTGCTCTCCCTGGACAAGATCGATGTGCTGGTCCCACGTCTGCGCCGGCTGAGGAGCATGGGGGACGCGCGGATCGTCCGTACGCCCACCATGCCGAGCCCGACGTACGTGACCGGCCTGCCGGTCGCGCCGGTGCCGCGCGCCCTGGCCGACGCGGTCGCGGAACTAGCCGACGCGGTCGCCGTACGCCGACTGCTGATGGAGGCGGTGCGCGGCGGTCACACGGAACCGGCGTCCGTCGTACGGGAATTGACGCAGGCCAGGCTGCTGAGCCGACCGCATGTCGTGGACGCCGTGGACTCGCTGCTCGCCGAGGGGCGGGCGATCGCGGAGGACCAGCTGTACCGGATGGTCAACGAGTACGGTCTCCCCGACCCGGTCTGGAACGTGGACCTCCGCCTGCCCGGCGGTCCTCACCTCGGCGGTCTCGACGCGTACTGGCCGGAGCAGGCCGTCGCGGTGGAACTGGACACCCGGTCGCCGCGCCAGGAGGACGACGCCCTGTGGTCCGAGTACGCCCGCAAGCGGGAGATGTTGGAGCGGCTCGGCATCACCGTCGTCCACATCACCCCGAAGAAGCTGCGCGAGTCGCTGGAGCAGCAGGCGGCCGTCGTACGGACCGCGTTGATGGCGTCGTGCGACCGGGATCCGGCGGCGTATGTCGTGGTGTTGCCTCGGTGAGCCGGTAACCCGGGAACCAGGAGGGGAGAGGAAAGGCCGCCGTACGTTTCGGCGGCCCTTCCTCATATTGCCCTGTTTCCCTGCTCCCCCGGCTCCCCTTCTCCCCCGGCTCCGCCGTTCCCCTGCTCCGCGCCCTCCCCGCAGAACTCCGCCTCGATCACCGCCTCCGCGTCGCCCGCCCAGTCGCCGTTGAAGTTGAAGGCGAGGGAGTGGCGGCCGTCGGGGGTGGTGGCCATGTCGGAGTGGGAGCCGGGGACGTCGCCGCTGTGGCCCCAGACGTGGATGCCACAGCTGAGTTCGACGTCGGTGATGCCGAGGCCGTACCGCTCGTCGGGGTAGCCGGTGGCTTCGACCGTCGTCGTCAGTTCGGACTGCTGCTTCGGTGGGAGCAGGTCGCCACGGACGAGGGCGGTGACGAAGCGGTTCAGGTCAGCGGTGGTGGAGATGATCTCGCCGGCCGCGTACGGGATCGACGGGTTGAACTCGGTGACGTCGTACGTCGGTCCGTCGGCCGTCAGCGCGAGCTTGCTGTACGCCCGGCCGCTGGGGCTCGGCATGGTCGGGTCGGTGCCCGGCACGGTGGTGGAGCGCAGGCCGAGCGGTTCGACGATGCGGGCGCGGACCTCGTCGCCGTACGGGTTGCCGGTGGCCTTCTCGATGATCAGACCGGCGAGAACGTAGTTGGTGTTGGAGTAGTGCCAGCCGGTGCCCGGCGCGAAGTACGGCTCGTGCTTCATCGCGATCGCCACGAGTTGCTCGGGGGTCACCGTGTCGTAGCGGTGCCGGAGGAAGCCGTCGGCGAAGTAGTACGTGTCGAGGAAGCCGCTGTCCTCGGTGCTGTTGAAGATTCCGCTGGTGTGGTTGAGGAGTTGGCGGACGATGATCGCGTCGCCGTCGTGGCCGTTGCCGGTGACCAGGCCCGGCAGCCACTTCTCGACCGTGTCGTCCAGCGACAGCTTTCCCTCGGCCTCCAACTGCAGCACGACCGTCGCGACGAACGTCTTGGTGATGCTGCCGACCCGGAAACGGTCCTTGGGAGTGCGCGGCGCTCCCGTGTCGAGGTTCCCGACCCCGGCCGCCGTCTTCCAGACGCCGCCCCGCTTGTCCTTGGCCTGTGCGATCACACCGGGCACGCCGTCGGCGACGGCCGCCTCGACGGCCTGACGGGTCGCGCCATGCTCTCGGTGGTTCGCGTCGTTCCCGTGGTCCCGGTCGGCCGGGGCTGCCGCCGCCGGGCCTGCCGTACCGACCGCCGGCGCCATGGCGGCGGTCGCGGCCGTCACCGCCATCAGTGCCGTACGCAGCATGGACATGTGTCTTCTCCCCGTCGCGCGCGCCAGCCATGAGTCCTATGAGCCGTATGGTTCACGGCTCTGGGAGAGGGACACCTGTGGCTACGGGTCGGGTTGCGTCGCGGGGCGGCGGTTGCTCGACTTTCGGCCACGCCGACGATCCGGTGCCGCTTAGGTTGGGCCGTGTGAAATCGCGGGCCGTGTCGATCGTTTCGCTGGTGCTGTTCCTGATACCGGTCGTGCTGGGGCTGGCCGACCTGGTCCGGGCGGTGGCCGTTCCCGGCGCGCCCGAGTGTCCCGGCATCGCCCTCGACGAGGTGGGCGAGGAACATCCCGGCCCCATGCGGCCGGGGTTCACCTGCCACCTCTACGACGACTGGACCACGATGCGGCCCACGGGCACGCGAACGTTCGAGCAGCAGAAGAACGCGCAGGACGCGGAGCGTGACGACCACTACGCGCGGGCGCTCGGCTACATCGCTTATGGCATCGCGGGGCTGGTCGTCGTGGCCGCCGCGAGGGGGACGCGGCCCGCCCTGCCGTCCTGGTGGCGCGGGAACCGACCGAGTTCGTAGGCGGGCGTCCGTCCTACTGGCCGGACTCCGGAGTGTCCGGGCAGTGCGCGTCGGCAGTGGGACCGAGATGATCAGTGCGTCCAGTGGTGGGAGGCCGAGCTCGCTCGCCTGCGGCATGGCCTTCCACAACTGCGCGGCGCGCTACCTCTACGCCCTCGGCCGCGAAGGCGTCCTCCCCTCCCTCCAGCGGACCATCGGC
>NZ_AEJC01000648.1 GCF_000317595.1 Streptomyces ipomoeae 91-03
AAACGCGTGGCAACACGAGGGAAACGGAAGAACGATGAGCGGCGACCCCATGGACACGCTCGCGGCCGAACTGGGCGTGCGCGCGGAGGACGTACATCGGGTCCGAACCCCGAGAGGGGGCGTCCTCCTCGGCTTCCGCAGCGACCCGGACGCGGCGCTCGACGTATGGCGACGCGCCCGTGAGCGATACGCGACGACGGGGCTGTGGCCGTTCGTCACCCACACCTCACCGACCGAGTGGGAGTGGGCGGACGTACCCGGCGACAGCCACGACGAGAAGCACCGGCAGTCGTGCATCGACAGGCTGACGGAACTGCAGAGGGACAAACTCCTCAGGGAAGCGGACGAGTTCAACCCGCCCCAAGAACACCCGGCCCCCGTGCGCGACCTCGACGACCTGGCCCTGCGCCTCACCGGCGCCGTCCCGGCCGTCGAGGCGTTGCCGCCACGCTCCGCGGAATCACGCCTCGCCACCTTCTTCGCGGCGCCCCCCGAGTGGATCTGCCTCGTCCCCACCGAGGACCCGCTCGGCCTCCCGGAACTCCTGGACGCACCGGACACGCCGAACCACACGCCGTTCCCCGGCCGGGAATCGCTCTCCTACCGGGACCACGCGAACGTCCTGCGGGAGTGGCACGACCGGTACGGCGCGGAGATCTGCTACCTGGACAGCCACGAGGTGCTTCTCTCGGTCGAACACCCCCCGTCGGACCCGCTCGAGACGGCACGGGCCGCGATCGAGCACTACGCCTACTGCCCCGACCTCGACCAGGTCATCGGCGGACTGCCCGAGGTCGCCTCCCGCCAGGTTCCGACACGGACCTGGTTCTTCTGGTGGGACTGAGCCACCGCGCACCCGACCGTGAGGGCGCCCGTTACCGTGCCCACACGCACAGAAGCCGTCTTTACGCCGTCATCCTGGACACCCCCGAGGCCGAGGCCGCCCAGGCCGCCTCCTTCTGGTCCGCGGCTCTCGGCGCACCCGCGAAGCCGGTGCCCTCCGAACCGCAGTTCACCATCCTGCACGACGCCCTGCCCGGCCTGACCACCATCGTCCAGGCCGTCGACGACGCGCCCCGAATCCACGTCGACATCGAGACGGACGACGTGGAGGCCGAGACGGCCCGCCTCCTCGCCCTGGGCGCCGAGCAGATAGCCCAGTGGCTGGAGTGCCGCGTACTCCGCGCCCCCGGCGGTCACCTGGTGTGCGTCGTGCCGGTGCACAGTCCGCCGGAGGTCTTCGAGGCGCACGCGAGGACCTGGCCGGGCGAGGCGGGGTAACGACGACGGCCGGCTCGGCTGTTGAGTGCCGTCGGCACAAGGCCCAAGAGACGCCGTTGAGTTACCGTCCTGGACATGGGGCGGGACGGAAAACGTGTGGACGTCGGGGGCGAGGGCGCGATCGGGGCCGGGCGGGATGTGCACGCCGCCACGACGGGGGACAACAGTCCGGTCACGTACATCGGGAACGTCGAGCACATCGGGACGCAGTACGTGCGGCAGACCGTCGCCGCCCCGGAATCGGCCGCGCCGCCGAACGCCGAGGCGTTGGCCCCGATCGCCGACCACCTTGCCTGAAGAGTCGGGGCAGGGCCTTACTCCGCTTCGTCGTCGTACACGAGGCTGAGAGAGACGTCCCCGGATTTGTTCAGGGCGACCCGATAGGTGACCCATTCGCGATTCAGGCCGAGCTTGTATTTGAAGTAGCAGCGGTACTTGGTGACGGTTCCGGGGGCGAGCAGGGAGACCTCCGGCATGCGGTCGCACGCGACGCCGGTGGCCTCCTCCTTGTGGCTCTGGGCCTGTTCCCAGATCCGTGTATGCACCGCGTCCCGGAAGAGGGGCGCCTTCCTGGGGATCACGTCCTGCTCCCAGGTCGCCAGGCCGGTGGAGCCACCCGGCAACAGGGGAGCCTGGGGAAGCCGGAGCCCCGAAATGACGACCCAGTAAGTGACCTTGACGTCATCGTGGCTCGCGACGCATTCGAAGTCGCCGTCCTCCAGCTTGGCGTCGCCGCAGTCGATGGCCACCTTCGCGTCGGCGTCCCCCAGCTTGGGGAAGAAGTTCCGGTAGATGTCGTCCTTGACGCGGTTCAGGCCAAGGGGCTCGTTCTCGCCTTGCGGACGTTCGTGGTCGTACGGGCTGACGCTGTCGTCGAACGTCGTCGGTCTCTTCGTCACCTGTTCGACCTGGTCGGCCTTGAAGGGCGGCGGGTCGTCCGTGGACGCCCTGTCGTACACCTTCATGAAGAACCACACGACGGGGGTGATGACGGCGGCGGCGATCCCCACCATGACGATCAGCGCGCAGCCGTAGGCCACGGGGCCGGGTTTCTTGTCGGTCGTCTGCGGGCGACGAACCGTGTTCATACCGTGCGAGCCCCTAACGTGTGCGAGCCAACTCCCCTGAGAGGAAGGCCAACCAGGTGGTGGGGGAGAGGGTGAGGTGGGGGCCGGTGGGGTTCTTGGAGTCGCGGATGTGGATGGTGTGGGGGCGGATGGATATCTCTACGCAGTCGCCACCCTCGCCGTCGCTGTGCGACGACTTGCGCCAGGTGTAGGCGGCTTCGAGGCATTCGCCGCCTGCCCCACTGCTGTGGCTGGACTTGAACCAGTTGAGTTTCTCGGTGCTCACAGCTCCCCCAGCTTGTTCTCGATCAGGGCCCGGGATTCCGTGGGGTTGAGGGCCATCGCGCGCATGATCCCATAGCGGTCGGCGATCTTGCGGACGTCCTCCCGGTCGGTGATCAAACGGGGAAAGCCCTGGGCCTCCGTGTACGCCACCTGTGCATGCCCCTTGGGTGTCAGCAGGTTGAACGCACCGCCCAGGTTGGGATGTTCCTCGCGGCACGTCGGCATAACCTGAATTTCGACGTTCCGCATGCTTCCGATGCGCAGAAGATGCCGCAACTGCTCTGCGAAGACAGCCCGTCCGCCGATCGGCCGGTCCAGGATGACCTCCTCAAGCACGTAGCTGACGGCAGGCGGAGGCCAACGCTCGAAGACCTGCTGCCGGGAGAGCCTGTCGGCGACCCGCCTCTCGATCGTCTCCTCGCTGAGGAACGGACGCCGTTGGGTGAACACGGCCCGCGCGTAGTCCTCGGTCTGGAGGAGCCCTTGCACCACCTGGTTGCTGTAGTGGTGCAACTCCAATGCCTCCGCCTCCAACCCGGCGTAATCCCGATACCACTCCGGATGCCGCGTCCGCGCCTTCTTCATCCCCTCCTTGATCTCCGGGATCATCGCCTTCAACAGGCCCCCGGCGTC
Source organism: Streptomyces ipomoeae 91-03 (assembly GCF_000317595.1). GTDB lineage: Bacteria > Actinomycetota > Actinomycetes > Streptomycetales > Streptomycetaceae > Streptomyces > Streptomyces ipomoeae. The sequence goes on from NZ_AEJC01000648.1 coordinate 3,267, forward strand.
GAGAAGTTCGTCCGCCTTCTCCAGCACCTCGGGCCGCGAGACCCGTACCCCTCGCTCCATCGCGCTGATGGCGTCGGGACCGTACCCGACCGCCTCGCCCAGTTCCTTCTGTGTGAGCCCGGCCCGTTCCCGCAGCAACTTCAGCAGTTTCCCGACCGCCGTGAACAACCCCGTCGTACCGTCGGCCTCGGCCGGAGTCTCCGGCCGCCGCTCCCGCTCCTGCCCGTCAGTCATCAACCGCACCGCCCTCACCTGGTCGTGGTCACGCCCGACGAACCGACACTTGGCGCACCGCATCCATACGGCTACATAGCGTCCCGCCGTCGTACCTGGTCAGACTAGAACCGGACGACCACGCTGAGTGACATGAATTCGGAAACCCCCACCAAAACCCCCACGGTCCTCGGTGAGTTCAAGCAACTCTTCACCCCCAGCCGCCGAGGCGCCAGACTCGCCCGAAGGGCCGTTGCCCGGCGGCTGCACGACTGGGGCGTCCCCCGCGGCAGCGACGTGTACGACAACGCCGTACAGGTCGTCGCCGAGCTGGTGACGAACGCCGCCACGCACGGGTACGTCTACGGGCACAGCTTTCTGCTGAAGCTCGTGTGGGCGACCGGCACCGTACGTATCGAGGTGGCCGACGCGTGCGAGAAGCGGCGGCCGAGAACGCGGCGGCCGGAGCCCGACGCCGAGTCGGGGCGCGGGCTGCTGATCGTCGAGGCGCTGGCCGACAGGTGGGGCGTCGAGGACCGCGACCCGGGCAAGACCGTCTGGGCCGAGCTGGACACCCGGCCGGAGCCGCCGCCCTTGGCGTGACGGCCCCGCGACTGTGCCCCCGTCAACGCGACGCGTCCCGCGACTGTGCCCCCGTCAACGCGACGCGCCCCGCGCCTGTGCTCCCGTTGCGCGGTCGTTGTAACGCCGTTGCGACCTTCGTCCCTTGTGATGCCCGGGAACCAGTCACCCACCCGCGTCGAAAGGACGGACATGGGAAAGAGGACGAGGGCGCAGCACCTCATAGGGACGCTGCTCGCGGGGGCCACCGTGATCGCGGTGCCGTTGATGTCGGGGACGGCGTCCGCGGCGGCTTCCGGCCCGTCCGCGGACGCCCCGAGCCAGACGGAGCTGCGGCAACTCGCCGCCGTCGCCACCGCGCACTCCGCGCTCGGGGTGTCCGACGGAGCCCGTCCGGTGCTGTCGCTGCGTGCCCGTACCGTCCGCCCTGCGCACCGTGGTGACCGGCCTCCTCGTACCGCTGGCCGCCGCGGCGTTCGCCGGATACGTGATGATCGGCTTCGTCGGCGAGCAACTCGGCTCGTTCCAGGACTGGTTGAACGGTCCGCTGACCCGGCTGGAGTTCCATGACTCCGTGCTGCTCGGCCTGGTCCTCGGCCTGCTCACCTGCTCGGACCTGGGCGGGGCCCTCGGCAGGACCGCCCTCGGCTTCGGCGTCGTGGGCGTCGGTACGGCCCACCCCAGCACCCTCAACATGACCATCATGGCGGCGGTGGTGGCGGCCGGCATGGTCCCGGCGCTCGGGCTGAGCCTCGCCACCGCGGTGCGTCGCAGCCGGTTCACCCCGGCCGAGCGGGAGTACGGCAAGGTCGCCTGGCTGCTCGGCGCCGCCTCCGTCCCCGAGGGCGCGATCCCCTACGCGATCGGCGGTCCGCTGCGCGTCCTGCCCGCGACCATGGCGGGCGGTGCCGTCACCGGCGCCCTGACCGTGGCCCTCGGCGGCACCACCGCGTTCCCGTACGGCGGTCTGCTGACCGTGGGGCAGTTCGGCAGGCCGCTGCTCCTGGTCGCCGCCGTCGCCGTCGGCACGCTGATCACGGCCGGAACGGTCCTCGCCCTGAAGAGCCTGGGCGGAAAGAAGGCCCAGGCACAGGCCCCGGCGGCCGAGAGGCCCAAGAAGACCGGGGCCCGCACCAAGGTCCGCCTGGTCGGCTGAACGCCCCCGGCCGGGTCGGGCCGGGGGCGCGTACGGCTGTCAGGACGTGGGCGCGTCCAGCCGCGGCTTCAGCAGCACGTGGGCACGTCCAGCTGCAGCTGCAGCCGTACGTCGGTCACGCTCACGCCCTCCGGAGCCCCGAACGCCTCGACCATCACCATGGTGTGGAAGCCGGTGACCTCCAAGGCCAGGTGGTCGCCGCCCGACACACGCAGGTCGATCCTTGCCCGGGGCGCCCCCGCGCGGTCGGGCATCGAGTAGATCCGGGACACGGGGTAGTCCAGGGCCGTCAGCTTCTCCCGCAGCGCCTCGTAGCTGCTCGCCCCCGTGCCGCGGAACGCCTCCGCGATGCGCTGCGCGTGCTCGTCGCCGGCGCACTGCTCGACGGCGGTCAGCGGCACCTCCTCGACGGAGACGGGCTGGGTGGAGTCGATGCCCTCGGACCCGGACCCGGACCCGGACTCGGATACGGACGCGTCGCCGCTGACGCCGTCGATGCCAGTGGGCGGGACCGGAGTGCAGTAGTCCGTGATGCTGGCCGTCATCTGAAGGAACCGTGTCTCCGCGTCGTCGGCGGCGGCGCTCTGAGCGCCATAGGTGGTGAGGACGGCGCAGCCGAGCGTGGCCGCCAGCACGGACTTCACCAGGAAGGATTTCGGAAGGAATGTCGGTCTCATGCACTCACCATGCCGCCGCCGGCCACCGCCCACATGAGTACCCGTACTCAATCAACCAGGTCCGCCGCCGTGAGCAACCGTGTCAGGTCCGTCCGCGACCGGACGTGCAACTTCCGGTAGATACGCGTCAGATGGGCCTCCACCGTCTTCCGGGACACGAACAGCGAGGCCGCCGCCTCCGTGTTGTTGAGGCCGCGCGCGATCGCCCGGGACACCTGGAACTCCTGGGGTGTCAGCTGGTCGAGCATGCCGCCCATACGGCCGCTCCTGCCCGTCCCGCCCACCACGGAGTGACCGGCCGCCGTGCTCACCATCCCCCCGGCGGCGGCCAGTTCGCTCGCCGCCCGGCGGGCCCACGGCACGGCGCCGAGCCGTTCGAAGCAGGCCAGGGCGGAGGCCAACGGGGCTCGCGCGGCCCCCGGGCGGCGGTAGCGCCGTAGGACCTCCGCCTCGCACAGCAGCGTGCGGGCCCAGTCGAAGGGGCCCGTCGTCCGCTGGTGGGCCTTGAGCGCGGCGCCGAAGTACGCCTCCGCCTCCTCCGGTGTCCCGGCCAGCAGGCCCCGGACCCGAGCCGCCGAGGCCTCCGCCGACGCGAGGCCCGTCTCCCGGGCCCGTTCCTCCAGCCAGGTCACCACCTCGCCCGCCCGCGCCGCGTTCCCGGCCCGTACATGCGCCTCGGCCAGGTCCGCCGCGAACGGGACCACCTCCGGGTTCCCGATCCCCTGTTCGATCGCCAGCGACAGCGTCTGTTCCAGCTGGTCGGCCGCCGCGTCGTGGTCGCCGTACGTGAGTGCCGACAGGCCCAGTACGGCCGTCATATGGAACTCCTGGCAGCCGATCCCGTACGCCCCGCACTCCCGCCGCGCCCGCGCCACATGCTCCTCGCACTCGACGCGGTCGCCGCGCAGGGCCTCCAGCCGGGCCAGGCAGTACAGGGCGTAACTCACGCAGGTCAGCTGGCCGAGCTCCTCCGCCCAGCGCAACGCCTCCGTCAAGTCCCCGCGCGCGGACGCCCATTGGCCGATACGGGTCTCCAGCTCGCCCCGTACGGCCAGCGTGAAGCCCAGTACGCCCACCGCGCTGTGCCGCCGCGCCGACTCGACCGCCGTGTTGAGCAGGTGGCGGCCCCGGGCGAACTCCTCCATCCGGCTCCAGGCCTGGCCGGCGATCGCGTAGACCTGCTGGTCGCGGACGGGGTCGCCGCCGGTGCCGTGCCGGTCGGCGGCCTCCAGCATCTCGCGGCCCTCGGCGGTACGGCCGGCCATGGCGAGGGCCGCGCCGAGGAGGGTGAGGCTGTACCAGCGTTCGGGGCCGGTGTCGGTGGCGAGGGCCAGGGACTGCTCGGCCACGCGCACCGCCGCCGGGACATGGCCGTCCAGGCGCGCGGCGGCCGTCGCCTCCGCCAGGAGCAGACAGGCGCGGGTGGGGTCGGTGCCGCGTACGGCACCGGCGGCGTTCGTGAGGAGGCCGTACGCCTGCGCCGTCTCGCCCTTCCAGGTGTACATCCGGCCCAGCAGGCCCTGGATGGCGGCGCGCATCGCCGGGTCCGGGGTGATCCGCAGCGCCTCCTCGCACCACTGCGGGCCCGCCGGGGAGCCGCTGAGCAGGGCGTCGGAGGCGGCGTTGAGGAGGCGGTCGGCGCGGGGGGCCGCGTCGGGGGTGAGTTCGGCGGCCCGCCGCCAGGCGAGCGCCGACTCGCCGAAGGCGCTTCGCCTACGGGCCTCCAGGGCGGCCTCCGCGAGCGCCGCCGCGGCCTCCTCGTCCGGGCCGGGGGTCGCCGACGCCCGGTACCAGGCGTGCAGCGGGCCCGTACTCACCTCGGCGAGCGCGTGGAACGCCGCGAAACGGTGGGCGATGGGCGCCCGACCCAGCACCAGGGCGCGCAGCACCGGGTGGTGGAAGTCGAGCCCGTCGGCGGTGGCCGTGATCAGGCCGTCCTCCTCGGCCGGGGAGAGCGCGTCCAGCGACAGCCCGGCCGCCTCCAACGCCTTCCGCAGCGGGCCCGCCGCCGTCGAGCGGCTGGCGGCCAGTACGACCAGGGCCCGGCGGGCGGGGTCGGGGAGGCCGTCGATACGGGCCGCCCAGGCGCGCTCCAGATGGCTGCCGAGGGAGGGTGGGTCCAGCAACGGGCGCTCGCCGCGCGCCTGTTCGTCCGTCAGTCCGTTCGCGATCTCGCGCAGCGCGAGGGGGTTGCCGCCGCTGATCCGTACGAGGTCGGCGAGGACGCCGGGGGCGACGGTTCGGCTGCCGCCGTTCGGACTGTCCGCGCCGTCCACGCCGCTGTTCGTGCCGGTGCCGGTGCCGGTGCCGGTGCCGGTGTTGGTGCCCGTGTCCGTGCCAGGGCCGGCGCCTCTGTTGGTCGCGCTGCCCGCGTCGCCCGCGCCGCTCGTCCGGCCCGCGCCGCCCAGTGCCCGTGTCGTCGCCAGCAGTTCCGCGCACTCCTCCGGCGCCAATCCGCCCAACTGCACCGTCGGAATGCTGCGGCGCGGCCCCGACTCGCCGTGGTCCTCTCGGGAACCCAGGGCGAGGGCGACGCGCTCGCTGGACAGTCGGCGGGCGACGAAGAGCAGGACGCGCTGGGAGGAGGGGTCCACCCAGTGCAGGTCGTCGACCAGGACGACGACGGGGCGTTCGTCGCCGAGCGCGGCGAGGACGTTCAGGGCGCCCATGCAGGCGGCGTACGGGTTTCCGGGCGGGTCGGCCGAGTCGCCGCTCAGGGCGAGGCAGGACTCCAGGGCCGCGCGCTGGGCTCCGGGGAGTTCCCTGAAAAGGGACGAATAGGGCATGAGGAGGTCGCCCAGGGTGGCGAACGGCAGCACGGTCTCGGTCTCGATGCCCCTGGCGCGCAGGACCGTTGCCGGGGCCGCGCCCGACGTTCCGGCCGCCGCCCGCTGCGCCGCGTAGTCCAGCAGGGCCGTCTTGCCGATGCCGGGCTCGCCCCACAGCAGCAGGGCCGCCCCGCCGGCCCCACCCGCCACGAGCAGGTCGTCCATCAGCCGGCGTTCCCTCTCCCGGCCGACGAGTGCCCGTAACAATGCGCCACCCCCTGGTACCCGTCCGTATCCGCCCCGCCTGTCCATCATGCCCCGAGGAGAGCGGGTCAAGAAGGTCGAACGCCGAGGGAGTTATGGGGAGATGTCGGGGTGCTGTCGGGGTGTCGTCGGGGGCGATATAGGGACTTCCCGGAAGCGGCAGGGGACCGTCCGGGCCTTCAATGGTCTCGCGGAACCTTCGCGGAACGGGGGAACGCGGAACCGACGGGGGAACGCGGAACCGACGGGGGAACGCGGAACCAACCGGGGGAACGCGGAACCATCGCGGAACAGAGAGGCAAGGGGAACAAGGGGAACGGCGCACCGAGCAAGGGGAACAGCGCACCACGGAACCCGGGGAACGAGCCCAACGGCACGCCCCCGGAAAACGCAGGGGAAAACGGGGAATGAACCAGGTCGCGGAACTAGGGGGACGGCTCATGCCGGCATCCGTGGGACGCGGGGATCTCACCTCAGGATCCGACCGGCTCGACTCGGTCGAGATCAAGGTGACGTTCTCGGGTGCGGGCGCAGCCGCCGCGACCCGGGCGCTGGCGCCGGACACCGGGGGAGCCCGGCGCCGCGTCTACTTCTGTGAGGCCCTCGCCCGCTCCACGGCGCCAGGTCAACTGCCGCTACTGGATGCGGGGTTGATCCTGCGCCTACGGGCGGGGAGCGGGCGGGGCGGGGCCGCGACGGCGGAGCTGCGGCCCTGTCGCCGGTCCCGGCTCTCGGAACGATGGCTGCGCTTCCGTGAGCAGGGACCGGACTCTTTATGTCTGACAAACGTTTGGTCGGGCGACCGCCGGGTCCTGTCGGCCGCCCTCGTCTCCGACTGCGGCCGTACGGCGGTCGAAGCGGCGGCCACCGGCGCCGAGCCCCTCGCCTCGGTCTTCTCCGACCACCAACGGGCCTTCCTCGCCGACTGCGCCGACACCGCAGTGGGCTTCGGCTCCCTGTCCGTCCTCGGCCCCGTCCACACGATCCGCTGGCGCGGCATACGGCTCGACCATCACGAAGTCACGCTGGAACGCTGCGGCTTGGCTGCCGACGGCGATGACGACGACCCCCTGCAGTGGCTGGAGGTCTCCAAACGCGTGGCCCCCGAAGGCGCCGAGGTCGTCCAGGCCTCCCTCACCGCCCTCCTGAAGGCCAAAGGGCTCGAACCGGACCTGGGGTCGGGCATCCCGGTGCGACGGGTGTTGGAGGAACTGGTCGCCAAGGGGACGTAGGCGCTCCGCTGGAGGGCCGGTCGACTCCTGCGGGTCCGTTGTGGTTGATCGCGCCGTTCCCCGCGCCCCTTTGAGGGCCGCGGCTGTCACCCTGCGTCCTCATAATGGTGCGCGGTGTCGCAACGGGGGAGGCGGGCAGTAGATGGGAATGGAGTCGGGGGCGGAACTGCCGCAGCGTATCGGTGCCTATGCCGTGGAACGGCGACTCGGCGCGGGCGGGATGGGCACTGTCTATCTGGCCCGGTCGCGCGGTGGACGTGCGGTGGCCGTCAAGGTGGCCCACGCCGAACTGGCAGCCGACCGGCACTTCCGCGCCCGGTTCCGGGCCGAGGTCGAGGCCGCGCGCAAGGTCGGCGGCTTCCACACGGCCCCGGTCGTGGACGCCGACCCGGACGCGGAGGCGCCCTGGCTGGCCACGGCGTACATTCCCGGCCCCACTCTGTCGGAACTGCTCACGGAGCAGGGCCCGATGGACGAGCACCGGCTGCGGCTGCTGGGCGCCGCCCTGGCGGAGGCACTGCAGGCCATCCACGCCTGCGGGCTCGTCCACCGCGATCTGAAACCCGGCAACATCATCATGGCCGAGGACGGTCCCCGGGTCCTCGACTTCGGCATCGCGCGGGCCGTCGAGTCCACCCGGCTGACCTCCACCGGAGCGGCCTTCGGCACCCCGGGCTATCTGGCCCCCGAACAGGCGCAGGGCCTCGAAGTCACCGGTGCCGCCGATGTGTTCGCGCTCGGCGCGGTCCTCGTCTCGGCGGCTGGCGGCAGCGCGTTCGGCGGCGGTACGCCCATGGGGCTGATGTACCGGTCGGTGCACGAGCCCGCGGACCTGTCCGCCGTACCGGAGCCACTGCGCCCCCTGGTCGCCGCCTGCCTCTCCAAGAACCCGGCCGACCGCCCCACCCCCGACACCCTCCTGAACCTGCTGCCACCGGACTCGCCCCCGTACCCGCCCACCGCCTCCACTTCCGCCGTTCCCGAGGACGAGTCGACCTTGCTCGTGGGCCACCGTCCGACTCCGGACGGCCGTACGCGGGCCCGCGGCATCTCCATGGCGCTCGTGGCCGTGGCCATCGCGGGCGCACTCGTCGGCGGCGCGGTGTACCTGACGAACCGGGACGAGGACGGCGGGACACCCTCGTCCGCCGAGTCGAAATCCCCGCTGACCTCGTCGGCCAGCGCGCCACCCGGCTCCACCGACGATGAGTCAACCGGCAGCGACCCCACCGGCAGTGAGACCACTGGCAGCGACCCCACTGGTAGCGGGGGCACCGGCACAACCGAGGGCGGAGGCGAGACCAAGGACGCGGTCACGGTTCGGATCACCGCCCAGGGTGGCCGAAGCTGGGTCTCGGCCAAGGACTCCACCGGCGAACTCCTCTACGACGGACTGCTCAACGAGGGCGAGACCAAGTCCTTCACCGACAAGGAGTCGATCAGCCTGGTCCTCGGCGACGCCGGCGCCGTCCAACTCGTCGTCAACGGCAAGAAGATCGACAACGACTTCCCACCCGGCACGGTGGAGCGCCTGACCTACACGAAGGGCGACTGAACAACCGGCTCTGTCCGGCGGGGGCGACTAGGCGACCCCCACCGCCCGCAGCACCGCCGTGGTGACCGCCGCCCCCAGCACCACCACCACGAACGGCGCCCTCCGCCACGCCAGCACCCCGCCCACCAGTACCCCGGCGGGCCGCGCCCATCCGGCGAAGCCACCGGCCTCGGTCAGCGCGCCCGTGGCCAGCAGCGCCACCAACAGCACCACGGCTCCGGCCGCCAGCAACTCCCGTACCCGTACGGGGATCTCGACCCGCCCGTGCAGCACGGGTCCGGTGAGCCGGAAGGCGTACGTCCCCACGGCGAGCACGAGCATCGCGGCGACGACCGGACTCATGACGAGCCCCCGGCCATGGACGCCCGCCCGTCGGCGGAAGCCCGCCATACGACCAGCCCGACCAGGGCGAGCAGCACGGGAACTCCCGTCGGCGTCACCGGAGTCGCCGCCACGGCCACCGCCGCCCCGAGCAACGCGGCCCGGCGTAAGGGTGGTTGCTCGCGCAGGGTGGGGAGGACCAACGCGGCGAGTACGGCGGGGAAGGCGGCGTCGAGGCCGTACGTGGTGGTGTCGCCCAGTGCGGAACCGGCGAGGGCGCCGGCCAGGACGCACACGTTCCAGACGGTGAAGAGGCCCAGCCCCGAGACCCAGAACGCGATCCGGCGCCGTACCGGATCGGGCTGGGCGAGGGTGAAGGCCACGGTCTCGTCGGTGACGAGGTGCGCGCCGAGGAACCGGGCGACCCGACCCCGCCCCAGCACATCCGCGACCGCCAGACTGAACGCCGCCGTACGGGTGTTGAGCAGCAGTCCGGTGGCCGCCGCCGCGAAGGGCCCGCCTCCGGCCAGCAGAATCCCCACCGCGCTGAACTGCGCCGCCCCCGCGTACACCACGAGCGACATCACCACCGGCACCCACACCGGCAGCCCGCCCGCCACCGAGATCGCGCCGAACGAGACGCCGACGACACCGCCGGCGAGACAGACGAGGGAGACGTCCCGGACCAGCTCCGGGTGGTTCAGGAAGCGAGACGTTCGCTCTGCCGTACGCATGTTCTCTACAGTGGACAGTGGATGCCGTGTTCGTCAAGGCGAACGATCGTACTGATGGAGAGAACGACATGTCCGACGCAGCGACCGGAGCGACCGGAGCGACCGGAGGGACGGGCGGGACCAACCTCGGGGGTGCCAAGCCGCCGTCCCGTCTCCCCCTCGACTGGATCGCCGCCTCCCTGCGGCGGGAACGCACCCGTGCCGGTCTCTCCCTCTCCGAGCTGGCCAAACGGGCCGGGATCGCCAAGTCCACGCTGTCGCAGCTGGAAGCGGCGAGCGGCAATCCGAGCATGGAGACGCTGTGGGCTCTGGGCGTGGCGCTCGGGGTGCCGTTCAGCGCGTTGATCGAGGCGCCGGCTCCGGCGGTGCAGGTGCTCCGGGCGGGCGAGGGGCCCACCGTCCACTCCGAGCAGTCCAGCTACACCGCCGTCCTGCTCTCCGCCAGCCCGCCCGGCGCCCGGCGGGACATCTACCGCACCCAGCTGGAACCGGGGTCCGTACGGGCGTCCGATCCGCACATCCCGGGCACGGTCGAGCATCTGATCGTGAGCACGGGACGGGTGAAGGCGGGGCCGCGGGGTGAGGAGGTCGAGCTCGGGCCGGGGGACTACCTCGCGTTCCGGGGCGACGTACCGCACTCGTACGAGGCGTTGGCACCGGGGACGGCGTTCGTGCTGGTCATGCAGCACGTGTAGGGCAGGTCGGGAAAAGAGGGCCGGGAGAAACAGGGCTGGGAGAAACAGGGCTGGGAGAAACAGGGCTGGGAGAAACAGGGCCGGGGAAAAGAGGTCCGGGAAAAACGCCCGGAAAAAGGCAGGAGTCCCGTTGCCATGAGGCGCGGGACTCCTTGGGTACTGCTCTCAGACGTCGTCAGAGGGGCATCCCTCAGATCAGACGGGGGTGACGTTCTCCGCCTGCGGGCCCTTCGGGCCCTGGGTCACGTCGAAGGAGACCTGCTGGTTCTCCTCCAGCGAACGGAAGCCGCTCGCGTTGATGGCGGAGTAGTGAACGAAGACGTCGGGGCCGCCGCCTTCCTGGGCGATGAAGCCAAAGCCCTTTTCGGCGTTGAACCACTTCACGGTTCCGGTAGCCATAAGCCCTCCTTGGGCCCAAAGGGTTGCCCTGCTCCAGAACCCTGCAAGTGTGAAAACAAGATGCCGCACAACTGCATACGTCTGAAAACGACGAGAGCCCGCGGTTACATGCTCCGCAGGCTCTGTACTGCAAGGGAAACCAAACTGCAACTTGCGGCGAGCCTAGCACGCGGGCAGCCAAAAGCAATAGAGGTCAAGATCACGTCACCCGGATGTTTGAGTGGCCGCTGCGCCGGATTGACGACCGTCCGTGCGGCACCTCATGGACCGGGCCCGGAACCCCCCGGGGGAACCGGCCCGCGACCCCGGACCCTGGACCGTACTCCATGAGGTCTAGTCTCGCGATGTGGACAATTCTCGCACCCGGCCGCGCGTAGGCCACATCCAGTTCCTGAACTGCCTGCCCCTGTACTGGGGGCTCGCGAGAACGGGCACGCTGCTCGACTTCGAGCTGACCAAGGACACCCCGGAGAAGCTCAGCGAGCGGCTGGTGCGCGGGGACCTCGACATCGGGCCCATCACGCTCGTCGAGTTCCTCCGACACGCCGACGAGTTGGTCGCCTTCCCCGACATCGCGGTCGGCTGCGACGGGCCGGTGATGTCCTGCGTCATCGTGTCCCAGGTGCCACTCGAACGCCTGGACGGCGCACGCGTCGCCCTCGGCTCCACCTCACGCACCTCCGTGCGCCTGGCCCAACTGCTGCTGGCCGAGAGCGTGGGGGTGCGGCCGTCGTACTACACCTGCCCGCCCGATCTGTCGGTGATGATGCAGGAGGCGGAGGCGGCCATCCTCATCGGTGACGCGGCGCTGCGGGCCAATCTGCTCGACGGGCCGAAGTTCGGGCTTCAGGTGCACGACCTCGGCGCCATGTGGAAGGCGTGGACCGGGCTGCCGTTCGTCTTCGCGGTGTGGGCGGCGCGCCGGGACTACCTGGAGCGCGAGCCCGAGGTCACTCGCGGGGTCCACGAAGCGTTCCTGTCCTCCCGCGATCTCTCCCTCGCCGAGGTCGACAAGGTCGTCGAGCAGGCGGCCCGCTGGGAGGCGTACGACGAACGGGTCCTGCGGCAGTACTTCACCACCCTCGACTTCCGTTTCGGCGGGCCCCAGCTCGCCGCGGTCGCCGAGTTCGCGCGCCGCGTCGGACCGACGACCGGATTTCCGGCGGATGTGAAGGTCGATCTCCTTTCCTGACCGGTTCCTGAAACGGCCGGTCCTGTTCCTGAACGGGCCAGTTCCTGACCATTTCTTCCCGCACACTTCTTCAGGAGGTTCCCGCACGTTCCTGAAAATTCGTTTGACGAATTCCGGGTTCTGTGGGAGAGGCGGTCACTGTTCGCATTCCCTTTCGGGCGTACGGGACTACGCTGCTGGGGAGTGGTGGGGAGCGCGGAGAGTACGGGGGAGGGGTGGGCACCATGAAGCCGCTCGACGTGGGCGAACCCACGGTCGTGGGGCCCTACCGGCTGCTCGGCCGGCTCGGGTCCGGCGGGATGGGCCGGGTCTATCTGGGGCGCAGCGCGGGCGGCCGTACCGTCGCGGTCAAGGTCGTGCACCCGCACTTCGCGCTGGACGAGGAGTTCCGCGCCCGCTTCCGGCGTGAGGTGGAGGCCGCCCGGCGGGTGGGCGGCGCCTGGACCGCGCCCGTCCTCGACGCGGACCCCGAGGCGTCCGTGCCATGGGTGGCGACCGGGTACGCGGCCGGGCCCTCGCTCGCCGCGGCCGTCTCGGACGGCGGCCCGCTGCCTCCGCACACCGTACGGGTGCTGGGCGCCGGCCTCGCCGAGGCGCTGTCCGCCGTGCACGCGCTGGGCCTCGTCCACCGGGATGTGAAGCCCTCGAACGTGCTGTTGACTGTCGACGGCCCGCTTCTGATCGACTTCGGCATCGCCCGCGCCACGGACGGCACGGCGTCCCTCACCTCGACCGGCGTCTCCATCGGTTCCCCCGGCTACATGTCCCCCGAGCAGATCCTCGGCAAGGGCGTCACCGGCGCGGCCGACGTCTTCTCCCTGGGCGCGGTCCTCGCCTACGCCGCGACCGGCGAGTCGCCCTTCCCCGGCGACTCCTCCGCCGCGCTCCTCTACAAGGTCGTCCACGAGGAGCCCCAACTCGGGGACATGGAGGGCGACCTCCGCGAACTCGTCGAGCGTTGTCTCATGAAGGACGCCGCCGCCCGTCCGACCCCGGACGAGGTCGCCCGTGCCCTGGCCCCCGCGGGCGCCGCCCGGCTGGTGACGGCGGGGTGGCTGCCGGGTCCGCTGGTGGAACAGGTGGGGCGGAGCGCGGTGCAACTGCTCAACCTGGAGGCGGTGGACGACGGAGAGGGGACACCGGCTTCGGGTCCGGTGGAGTTCAGCAGGCCTTCGGTGGGGGAGTCCGGGGCGGTGCCTGCGGTGCCTTCAGCCGGGGAGGCTGTCGGGGAGGCTGTGGTCCCTTCGGCGGGGGGCGCCGTGGCGGTTCCCGCCGCGCCCGCGGGGGCCGAGGTTCCTGCCGCCGGTGGGGTGTTCGGGCCGCCGCCCGTCATGTCGCCGGAGCAGCCTGTCACCCATGTGCCCGGGCAGCGCGCCGATGTCGCGACGGCGGACACCGTACGACCGTCGCCGGCGGGCAAGGTGTCGCTGAGCGTGGCCGCGACGTCCACGACCGAGGCGAACGGACGCGGCCGGAAGGTGAGTTGCACGGTCGCGCTGGCCGTCGCGGGGGCGTTCGCGGCCGTGAGCGTGGGGTCGGTGTTCATGTTCGGGATGCTGCGGGACTCGGACGACACCAGCAATGACGCGGGGCCGCCCGTGGTGTCACCGAGCGCCCTCCCGACCAGCGAGGACCCGCGCGGGGACCAGGGGGGCGAGAGCGCGGGCCAGGGCGAGCAACTGCCCGCGGGCGTGGTACCCGAGAAGTTCCTCGGCACCTGGGAGGGCGACGGCTACGCGCTCGGCGGCAAGCTCCCGGCCGGGACCTTCACGGTGACTCTGGAACAGGCCGCGGTGGGCGAGAAGTTGGGCACCTTCCGCTCGGTGGACCTGCTCGGTGGCGCCTGCGACGACAAGCTGGTCCTGAAGGAGGCCAGCGAGGTGTTGATCGTCGCCACCAGCATCCCCGACAAGGACAACAACCCCAGTACGTGCGTCAAGAACACGCATGAGATCACCCTCACCCCGGTCGGCAAGGAACTGGAGTACGCCTCCGACAACGCGGACGCGGGCGACCCGACGGCTCGCATGGCGAAGGTGAAGTAGGCGAAGCGGCAGGGGCAGGGGCAGGGGGAGTGACAGGGAGAGTGGGCGAAGGGGCGGAGTCGGGCGGGCCCGGGGCTCGTAGGGTGGCCGGGTGGATCTCGACCTGTGGTTGATCGGGCTGACCGTGGCCGCCGCGCTGTGGGGAGCGGCGGCGGGCGCGCTGCTGCCGAGGCCCGCGTACCGCTTCGCGGTCGACGAGGAGGAGCCCTGGCAGGACGAGTGCCCCGCCGGCCATCGGATCACGGGCGTCGGGGGCGGCTGGCTGGGGCGGGCGCGGTGCGCGGACGGCGCCCCCCTGCGTGATTGTGTGTACGGCCCCAGCACCCCCACCGTCGCCCTGGTGACCGCCCTGGTCTGCGCCACCCTCGCCCTCGCCACCGGCACCCGACCCGAACTGGCGGTCTGGCTGCTCCTCGCCCCTCTCGGTGTGCTGCTCACCCTGGTGGACCTCAAGGCCCAACGCCTCCCGGACCCGCTGACCCTGCCGTTCGTGGCGCTGGCTCTCGTACTCCTGGGGGCGGTGGCGTTCGTACCCGAGCACGCGGGCCAGTGGCGTACGGCGGCGTTCGGGGCGCTCGTACTCGGTGGCGCGTACTTCCTCCTCTTCCTCATCCGCCCCCTGGCCCTCGGCTTCGGCGACGTGAAACTGGCCCTGGGCCTCGGCGCCGCCCTCGGCTGGTACGGCTGGGGCGCGCTGTACGTCGGCACGTTCGCCGGGGCGCTCATCGGCAGCGTGTACACGCTGGTCCAGGCGGCCAGGGGCCGCGCTGCGCGCAGACAACTGGTGGCGCTGGGCCCGTTCATGATCGGCGGGGCGTACGTGGGGCTGCTGCTGGAGGCGTTCGCGGCCTGAGCGGAGTTATCCACAGGCGGACGGGCTGACGTCGGGTGATCCGGGCCCCTGGCGTAGGCTGGGCTGGTCCGTTCAACCCTTGCTCCAACCCTTACGAACCGCACGAAAGGGACGCCGCCGGTGACCGAGAAGGCCGACCTCCAGTCCGTTCTCGACCGTGCCGCCGAGGGTGGGCGGATCACGCCAGGGGAGGCGCTCGACCTCTACCGTGACGCGCCGCTGCACGCGCTGGGCGCCGCCGCCGACGCCGTACGCCGCCGCCGGTACGCGGGCACGGAGCACATCGCGACGTACATCATCGAGCGGAACATCAACTACACGAACGTCTGTGTCACGGCGTGCAAGTTCTGCGCGTTCTACGCCCCGCCGACGGCCAAGGACAAGGGCTGGACGCGCGACCTCGACGACATCCTGCGCCGCTGCGCGGAGACTGTCGAGCTGGGCGGCACACAGATCATGTTCCAGGGCGGGCACCACCCGGACTACGGGGTGGAGTACTACGAGAAGCACTTCGCCGCCATCAAGAAGGAGTTCCCGCAGTTGGTCATCCACTCCCTCGGCGCGTCCGAGGTCGAGCACATGGCCCGGATCTCGAAGGTCGGCGTCGAGGAGGCGATCCAGCGCATCCACGCCGCCGGTCTCGACTCCTTCGCCGGCGCCGGCGCCGAACTGCTGCCCGAGCGTCCCCGCAAGGCCATCGCGCCCCTCAAGGAGTCCGGCGAGCGCTGGCTGGAGATCATGGAGACCGCGCACAACCTGGGCGTGGAGTCCACGTCCACGATGCTGATGGGCACGGGCGAGACGAACGCCGAGCGCATCGAGCATCTGCGGATGATCCGTGACGTACAGGACCGGACGGGTGGCTTCCGGGCCTTCATCCCGTACACCTACCAGCCCGAGAACAACCACCTCAAGGGCCGTACGCAGGCCACGATCTTCGAGTACCTGCGGATGATCGCCATCGCCCGGCTCTTCATGGACAACATCGCCCACATCCAGGGCTCCTGGCTCACCACCGGCAAGGAGATCGGCCAGCTCTCCCTGCACTACGGCGCGGACGACCTCGGCTCGATCATGCTGGAGGAGAACGTCGTCTCCTCCGCCGGCGCCAAGCACCGCTCCAACCGCCAGGAGATCATCGACCTGATCAGGAAGGCGGGCCGCGTCCCCGCCCAGCGGACGACGACGTACGAGCACATCGTGGTCCACGACGACCCGGCGAACGACCCCGTCGACGAGCGCGTCATGTCCCACATCTCGTCCACGGCGATCGAGGGCGGCACGGCCCACCCCGAGCTGAAGCTGCTGAGCGCCAACTAGGTTCGACGTGCTGACGATTCACGCCGCCGACGAGCTGCGGTACGGGTGGGACGACGACACGGAGCCGGTGAAGGACGGCGCCGTCGCCGTGGAGGGCGACCGTGCCGTGTGGTCGGGCACATTGACCGAGGTCCAGGAGAGATTTCCGGGTGCCCGAGTACGACGCTGGCCGGGCGTCATCGGCCCCGCCCTTCTCCACCTGGGCCCGCTCCCGGACGCCCCGACACCGCGCGAGCGCGTTCACGAGGTACTGAAACGCGGCGCGACGGCGGTCCTGGAGGAGTACGCGGACACGCCCGAACTCCAGGCAGCCGCAGCCCGCAACGACGTCATCGTGGTCCCACGCGGCACCCCCATCCGCCGCCCGGCAGCCATCATCGGCATCGGCCGCGCGGACTTGGCCGTCTTCGACGACTCCGGCACCTGCATAGCGACGGTGTGCGCGGGGCGCCTGGTCCATCGTCGGCATTGAATCGCGTACGACAGAAGCCCCCGAGCTCATCCCGAACTCGTCTCATCCTCACCCCGAAAACGCCTCCCCGAACGCTCCGTCCTCCTGCTCAACCCCGCTGCAGTCGGTCAACTCATCACTCGCCCCGTCCCCACACTCCTGATCCCGGAACGTCGCCCACAGAGAAACCCAGCCGACCCCCTTCTCCTCCGCGAACTCCCGCACCTGCGCCGCGTCTTCCAACGTGAACGTCTCGTTGTCGACGTCATTGACGCCGAGCATCGAGGTGAGAGCGAGAGCGCGCCACGCAGTGGCGTCGGATGTGCCGAACACATCCATCAGCTGCTCATGCGCGGCCTCGGCCGCCTGCTCCGCGTAGTCGCCCATGTCACCGTCGTATGAACTGGCGTAGTTCATGGTCATGATGTTGACCGTGGAGACCTGAACGGACGCGTTGTTGGCGGAGTCGAGCAGGGCGATGCCCGCGTCGTCGAGTCCGTCCGGCATCACGGGGAGCGTGAAGGAGACGGAGAGGCCGGGCCGGTCCTTCTGGAGCAGGGCGATCGCCTCGGAGCGCAGGTCGACGGAGTCGGAGTCCTCCAGCGCGTCGCCCTCGACGTCGAAGTCGGCGGCGGTCGCGCCGGCCGCGTCCAGCGCGGCGCCGTACGCCTCGGCGAGCGCGTCAGCGCTGTCGCAGGCCTGGGCCAGCTCCGTTCCCGAGGCCCCGCCGAAGGAGACCCGTGCCGACGCGCCGGAGTCGGTGAGCGCGGATATCCGGGACTTCACCGCCGAGTCGTCGATGGCGGTGGTCCCGTTCCACGCGGGTGTGCACTCGTCGCCGTCGGCGATCACGAACGCCAGGTTGTAGGCGGCGGCCGACCCCGCGTCGTCGAGGTCGGAGGCGTCGTCGGCGTTCACATAGGGCGCGTAGACCGTGGACGTCTCCGTCGTCGACTCCTCGGCGGTCGCGGGAGCGCTCGGCGCGCTCGACGTGGTCGACGTACCGCTGGGCGTGGACGCGGACTCGGCGGTGTCCGAGGTGCAGCCCGCGCAGGTCAGGGCCATTAGACAGAGCAGTCCGGCGACCGGTTTCAGGGAATTCCTCACGGTACTCACGGGGAAAATGAATCACAGTCGGCTGTGGTTCATGTGTGCTTCTTGAAGATTGCAGACCTGAAGGGTGATCACGAAACGGTGACCGGCAAAGGAAGTGCGAGTCGGGCAAATGGTGCTTTCGGGCGGGGTGTATCGCCTCAAAAGCAAACCCCGACGGCTTCGCAGTCGTTCACAGATTCTCTAAGGAAACGGACAGGTTAAGGGATTTCTCATGGGTCTCTCACAAGAGAAGCTGGGAATTGGCCAAATAAAGCCCGCCTAATATCCGGGGACATGCAATCCGAGTCCGCCAACGAAAACTTCGCCCCCGTGGTCGCGTCCGAGGCCGTGAATGAGGCCGTGAATGAGGCCGTCTACGAGATCACCTCGGCACCGGCCCGCGGCAGCCGCCGCCAGCAGGGCAAGCAGGACAAGGGGGCCGCGGAAGAAGAGGGTCCCGTCTTCGTCGACAACTCCGGGCGCCGGGCCAGACTGCTGCGCCGGTTCGGCATGCTGCTGGGGGTCGTCTGTCTCGGTTACGCCGTCGTACTCGGCATGGCGTTCATGGGCTGGGGCATCTCCGCGTCCCCGTCCGAGCTGTTCCCCTTCGGCGGAGGCGGCCGACAGGCCGGCGCGCCGGGCGGCGGCAACGGCCCGCAGCCCCAGGGTGGCGTCGCCCCCTCGGGCATCCCGTCCGGAGCCCCTGACGGAGCCCCCGGCGGCACCCCGCCCTCCGGCGCCCCCACCGCCGTACCGTCCCCGTCCGCGTCCGCCAACTGACGGGAGCGCAGCACCCCATGACCACGACGACACCCGCGCGCCGAGGCCGCCGACGCGCCCCCTCCAAGCTCCAACGCGCCACCGGCAAGGCCGCCGCCCTGCAGAAACCCCGGGTGATCCTCGCCCTGCTGCTTCTGCTCGGACTGACCTGCGTGATGCTGCTCGACGGCTATCTGCGCGCCGAGGTCGGCGGCGACCAGCGCGTGCGCACCGGCGCCGGCTCCAGTGACGTACCCGAGGACATCCTCGAAGGCGGACCGATCCTGACCTTCCGCGGTGGCGCGGCCCAGACCCAGTCCGTGCCGGACAAGACCATCGCGCTCACCTTCGACGACGGCCCCAACCCGACCTGGACCCCGAAGATCCTCGACGTCCTCGAGAAGTACGACGTCCCGGCGACGTTCTTCGTGGTCGGCTCGATGGTGTCCCGCTACCCGAGCATCGTCGAGGACATGGTCGACCAGGGCCATGAGATCGGCATCCACACCTTCACCCACGTCGACCTGTCGTACCAGAGCGACGCCCGTATCACCCGCGAGATGACCCAGACGCAGCTCGCCCTCGCGGGCGCGGCCGGCATCACGACGACTCTCTTCCGCGCCCCCTACTCCTCCGAGACGGACGCCATCGACAACTACAGCTGGCCCGTCTACCAGAAGCTCGGCGAGGAGGGCTACACCAGCGTCTTCGTCGACACCGACAGCGACGACTGGAAGAAGCCCGGCGTCAAGAAGATCATCAAGTGGGCCACGCCGGAGGACAGCGAAAGAGCCTCGGTCCTCATGCACGACGCGGGCGGCGACCGCTCCCAGACGGTGAAGGCGCTCGGCACGTACATCGAGAAGATGAAGGCCAAGGGGTACACCTTCACCACGGTCAGCGGCGCCCTCCAGAAGGACGACGCGGAGAACGGCAACGGTGACGGGGCCGGGGCCGATGCCGGTGCCGCGAACGGGCAGCAGGGCGGACAGCAGGCCGGAGCCCCAAGTGGCGCTCCCGGCGCCGACGGGCAGGGCGGCCCGGCCGCGGGCGGCCAGGGCACCCCCGGCACTTCGGACGCGCAGGCCGCGCACCGCACCGCCACCGGTGCCACCCTCTGCGAGGGCAAGGCGCTCATCGCGGCCGTGTACGTCGCCGAGTACGTCGTACCGACGCTGTCCGTCGGCCTGATGGTCGTGGGCGTCGCCGTCATGGGCCGCTTCGGGATGATGCTGTTCCTCGCCCGCCGCCACTACCGCGAGCGCAACAAACGCCGTTTCAGCTGGGGGCCACCGGTCACCGGGCCGGTGAGCGTGGTCGTCCCGGCGTACAACGAGAAGGAGTGCATCGCCAACACCCTCGAATCGCTGGCGCGGAGCACCCACCCGATCGAGATCATCGTCGTCGACGACGGGTCGACGGACGGCACCTCCGAGATCGCGCGCGCCGCGGCCGAGCAGCTCGGCATGTACAACGTCCGCGTCATCCGCCAGGAGAACGCCGGCAAGCCCGCCGCCCTCAACAACGGTGTGCGGAGCGCCAGTCACGACATCGTCATCATGATGGACGGCGACACGGTCTTCGAGCCCGACACCGTCGCCAAGCTCGTACAGCCCTTCGCCGATCCGAGCGTCGGCGCGGTCGCCGGCAACGCCAAGGTCGGCAACCGCAACACCGTGATCGGCGCCTGGCAGCACATCGAGTACGTGATGGGCTTCAACCTCGACCGCCGTATGTACGACCTGCTGCGCTGTATGCCGACCATCCCCGGCGCGATCGGCGCGTTCCGCCGCGACGCCGTGCTGGAGGTCGGCGGCATGAGCGAGGACACCCTCGCCGAGGACACCGACATCACCATCGCCATGCACCGCGCGGGCCGGCGCGTCGTCTACCAGGAGCACGCCCGCGCCTGGACCGAGGCCCCGGGCTCCCTGAGGCAGCTGTGGTCCCAGCGCTACCGCTGGTCCTACGGCACGATGCAGGCCCTCTGGAAACACCGCAAGTCACTGACGGACAAGGGCCCGTCCGGCCGCTTCGGCCGCGTCGGCATGCCCCTCGTCGTCATCTTCCAGATCATCACACCGGTCTTCGCGCCCCTCATCGACGTCTTCACCGTCTACGCCATGATCTTCGTCGACTTCAAGGCGTCCCTGCTGGCCTGGTTCGCGGTCCTGGGCGTCCAACTCGTCTGCGCGGCCTACGCGTTCAAACTCGACAAGGAGAAGTACCGCTACCTGCTGATGCTCCCGCTTCAGCAGTTGGCCTACCGCCAGATGATGTACCTCGTCCTCATCCACTCCTGCATCACGGCCCTGACGGGCGGTCGCCTGCGCTGGCAGAAACTCAAGCGCACCGGCGAGGTAGGCACACCGGCGGGGGCGAACTGATGGGTTCACATCGGAGAGGGGTGGCGGCTCCCGCTGCCACCGGGGCAACGGCTATTGCCGCGGGGGGACCCCCATCGCCCTGCGGAACCGAGGCCCAGGTGCGGCAAAGCACCGGGGCCGCGCCCAAACCCCCCGGACGCGACCGGTACTTCGACACCCTGCGGGCCCTCGCCCTGATCCGAGTCGTCACATACCACACCTTCGGCTGGCCCTGGGCCGGCATGGTGTTCCCCTCGATGGGCATCATGTTCGCCCTGGCCGGCACCCTCATGGCGAAGTCCCTGGAACGCCCCGCACTCAAGGTGATCAGGAGCCGCCTCCGCCGACTCCTGCCCCCCTTCTGGTTCTGGGGTTTCTTCGTGGTCGTCGCCATGCTGATCCACGACTGGATGCCCGGCCGGCAGATCGTCTTCTGGATCGTCCCGCTGGGCGACCCCCCGGGCAACGCCTGGGGCGAGCAGGCGTGGGAGATCCTCTGGTACCTGCGCACGTATCTCTGGTTCGTCCTGCTCTCCCCACCCCTGCTGAGACTGTTCCGGCTGGCCCCCGTCCCGGTCCTGTTCGCCTCCCTCGCCCCCATCCTGGTTCTCCACTTCCTGTGGGAACCCCCGGACGACCGCCTCGGCAGCGCCCTGACCGACCTGGCCACCTTCCTCTTCTGCTGGATCCTCGGCTTCGCGCACCGCGAGGGGGTGCTGGAGCGGCTGAAGCCGTTCGCCGTCACCGCCCTCTCCCTGGCGGCCCTCGGATTCGGCGCCTGGTACGCCTTCACCCACCAGGAGGAGACCGGTTCGTACGACCTGGACGACATTCCCCTCGCCCAGGCGTTCTTCTCCGCCGGCTTCGTGACGCTGCTGCTGTACGCGAAGGCGTACTTCAAGGTCGACTTCGCCGGCCTGACGCGGCACCGTCGCCTCGACCGGATCGTCACGATCTTCAACTCGCGCGCGGTGACGATCTATCTGTGGCACGAGATCGCCCTGATCCTGGCCGTCCCGCTGATCGACCAGTTCTGGAACGTCCCCGCGTTCGAGAAGTACCTGCCGCTGGAGAGCCAGTGGTTCATGTTCGGCATCGGCTGGGTGCTGATCGCCGTGTTCGTCCTGCTGTGCGGATGGGTGGAGGACGTGGCGGGGAAGAAGAAGCCGAAGCTGTTGCCGTAGACGGCGGCTGGTCCGGGACACGG
>NZ_AEJC01000649.1 GCF_000317595.1 Streptomyces ipomoeae 91-03
CTCGGTGTCGTCCGCCGCGGGAGCGAGCGGTTCGCCGCTGGCTTCGTTGAAGGCCGTGAGCGCGTCCACGAGCGCCGCCCTCTGCTCCGGCGCCAGGCGCGCGACGATCCCGGCGATCTCCGCCCTGCGGCGAGCGGTGACGTCCTCGACGGTGCGGCGCCCCTCCTCCGTGAGCCGGAGCACGGTCTCGCGACGGTTGGTGGGATGTGCCTGCCGGTCGGCGAGCCCGGCCGCGATCAGCCGGTCGACCATGCGCATCGCGGTGGACGGCGCGACCTGGAGGACATCGGCGAGGGTCACCAGCTTGGTGGCACCGTGAGTGGACAGCACCACGAGCATGCGGAACTGAGGCAGCGTCACCCGCTCCTCGACCTCGGCGAGCGACCGGGCGGAGACGGCGACCAGCAGTCTCGACGCGGTGAGCACCGCACGGGTCACCACATCGACATCGTCCATGCCCTCGATCGGGCCCTCAGATTGCGCCATACAACCTTTCTACCGCGCCGCGAACCCCACCCGCTCAACTCAAAGGAACAGATTTTCCACTCCCATGACCCTTCCATGGTTCAGTTCGGCCCCCGCCACCACGTCGTGACCGCGTACTTGTCGTCTGTACGCGTTCCTGGGCCTGTCGACCGACGGAGGCGAGGACACCGGCTCCGGCGACCGTGAGCCGAACCTGCAACGAGGACCTGCGCCTGGTGTGCCTGCTCATACGTTGCTCCTCAAACCCCTCCCCACCACTGAACGGTGGCGGGCGAAGCCAGAGTTGCCGACGAGGCAGGTGTGACTGAAGGGGTTCGCGGGTCGCGTCAGGCGGGGCCGGTCCGGTCGCCGTGGCCGAGTTGGGCTCGGTCCGGGCGTCGAGGATGACGAAGTCCAGGCCGAGGCGGCGCGGGTGGTGGCCGACGGTGAGTCCGGCCCGGCCGTCGCCGATCATCACCACCTGCGCGGCGCGCCTCACGACCCCTCGGTCGCTTGGCCCGGCCTGAAGATCAGCGCCACCAGGCCCAGACCGACCACGGCGCCGACGAGCTGCATGCCGATGAACCCCGCGACCGAGCCGGGTGCGATGCCCGCGAACGTGTCGGTGAAGGCACGGCCGATGGTCACCGCCGGGTTGGCGAAGGACGTGGAAGAGGTGAACCAGTACGCCGCGCCGATGTACGAGGCGACGGCCACGGGCGCGAAGCGCAGCCGGTCGGTGCGGGCCAGGCCGAAGATCAGCAGGATCAGGCCCGCCGTCGCGACGGCTTCCCCCAGCAGTAGGTGCCCCGCCGACCGATCGTGGGTGGACCACTTCACCAACGGCTCGCCGAACATCGCATCCGCCAGCGTCGCGCCCGCGATCGCGCCCGCGATCTGCGAGGGGACGTACACGGCTGCCTCGCGCAGGGGGACCCCGGCGCCGCCGCGCCGGGCGGTCCACCACTCGGCCAGCGTGACGGCCGGGTTGAAGTGCGCGCCGGAGACCGGGCCGAGCAGGACGATCAGGACGCCGAGGCCGAAGACGGTGGCCGTGGAATTGGCCAGCAGCTGCAGCCCGACATCCTTCGTCAGGTCGGTGGCCTGGATACCGGAGCCGACCACCACCGCCACCAGGGCCGCGGTACCGACGAGTTCTGCGGCGGCGCGGGCGGCGAGCGGTGCGCGCGGCGGGGTGGCGCCCGGCACGGGCCCGACGGGCTCGGCGGCGGACATGGTGGACTCCGCGGCGCTCTCGTGGGTGGCGGTCAATGCAGACTCCTTGGTGCGGTCGCCGGGGCACGGCGAGGGATCAGGGGCAGGACCGCTTGTTGTCGGCGGCGGTACGAGCGGACTCGGCCAGGTCGGCGAACTGGCCGGCGAGGGAGGCGATGACGTCCGGCTTGAGCCGGTAGTAGGTGAACCGGCCGCACGGCTCCGTCTCCACGACGCCGGCCTCGCGCAGCACTCTCAGGTGGTTGGAGAGGTTGGTCTGCCGGGCACCGGTCTCCTCCACCAGGTGGGTGGTGCACAGCGTCTCTTTGGCCAGCAGGGTCACGATCTGGAGCCTGAGCGGGTCGGCCAGCACCCGGATCAGGTCAGTGTCGACTGACGTCATCATGGACTGATACTCTCACATCAGTGGTGACTGACACCACCAGGTGCTGATGTCATTCCCGCCTGATGCGCCTGATGTCGTCGCGAGACAAGAGAGACCTCTGATGTCCGACAAGCCCTCCGTGCTGTTCGTCTGCGTCCACAACGCCGGCCGTTCCCAGATGGCCGCCGCGTGGCTGACCCATCTGGCCGGGGACCGTGTCGAGGTCCGCTCCGCCGGCTCCAACCCGGGCGACCAGGTCAACCCGGCCGCCGTCGAGGCCATGCGCGAAGTCGGCATCGACATCTCCGCCGAAGTCCCGAAGATGCTCACCGTCGACGCGGTGAAGGAGTCGGACGTCTGCATCACCATGGGCTGCGGCGACACCTGCCCCGTGTTCCCCGGCAAGCGGTACCTGGACTGGCAGCTCGACGACCCCGCGGGCCAGGGCGTCGAGGCCGTCCGGCCGATCCGGGACGAGATCAAGAAGCTCGTCGAGGGCCTGATCGAGGAGGTCGCCCCGGAGAAGACGGCCTGAGCACGGGCGAGATCCGCAACGTCATCGTCATCGGCTCCGGACCCGCCGGCTGTACGGCGGCGCTGCAGACCGCGCGCGTCGCTGAAGCCGCTGGTGTTCGAGGGCGCCGTCACCCCCGGGCGGGGCCCCGATGAATACCACCGAGGTGAAGAACTTCCCCGGCTTCCTGGACGGCATCATGGGCTCCGAGCTCAAGGACAACATGCAAGGACAACATGCGCGGCCGGGCCGAGCGCTTCGGAGCCGAGCTCATCCCGGAAGACATCGTCTCCGCCGGTCTCTCCGGTGAGCTCAAGACCGTCACCGCCACCGCGGGCACGCTCCACCGGGCGAAGGCCGTCATCGTCGCCACCGGCTCCCAGCACCGCAACTCGGCCTGCCCAACGAGGACGCCCTCTCCGGCCGCGGGGTCTCCTGGTGCGCCACCTGCGACGGCTTCTTCCTCAAGGACCAGGACATCGCCGTGATCGGCGGCGGCGACACCGCGATGGAGGAGGCCGCCTTCCTCTCCCGCTTCGCCAAGTCCGCGACGATCGTCCACCTGCGCGCAGAGCGCAGCGCCACCGCCCTCGCCGCGATCGACCCGGTATCGCGATCCTCACGACGGCGGCGCCTCACCACCCTGTGCAGCGGACGTGTCGCCGTGATCAAGGTCTGACCCGGCGCCCTCTTCCAGCGGGACGAGCCCCGGAGAGTCACCCTTCCATCGAGACGAGTCCCGGAGGGTCACCGCTTCGCCCCGGACTCCGCTGATCCAGCCCGGACTCCACTGATCCAGGTCGGGCGGCCGGTCGTAGACGCTCAGCAGCCCTTCGACGCGCTGGTTGTTGATGGACGGCCGGTCTGCGCAGACACTCCGCGTAGCGGGTGTCTACGCGCTCGCCAGCGGGCTGCGTCCTCCCGATGCCCGCGTCGTCCGTTCCTCTGCGAGCATCTCGGGAAGGCTCGTATCCCGCTTCGGCGACCGGCGCATCCCGCCGGCCGCCAAGAACGGCAAGTTGATCCGCAGCGCGCCCGGCGACCACGGCGACGTCCTCGCCTTCTCCGCCAAGCAGGCGCACGCGGCGACGGACGGCAGCCGGGTGGCCGTCGGGCCGCCGCAGCCCGGCGCGGGCGGCGTGGTCCACTCCTACGAAGAGGCACTCAGCACCCTCGAACTCATCGAGCGGCTCGACCTCGACGAACCCGTCGTACACACAGCCGACCTGCTGGTCTATCCGGTGCTCACGCGCGACCGGCAGGCGATGGCCGACCTCGTGCTCAGCGCCCTCGGGCCGCTGCGGGCCGTCAGAGGAGGTGCCGAGCCCCTGCTGCGGACGCTGGAGGTGTACTTCGAGGCCGGCTCCACCGCCGCTGAGGCGGCCCGGAGGCCGGCGCTCAGCGTACGGGTGCTGACCCATCGGTTGGAGCGCATCCACCAGCTGACCGGGGCCGACCCGGCCGACCCGATGCACCGCTACACCTTCCGGACCGCCGTCATCGGCGCCCGTCTGCGTCATCGGCGCCCGTCTGCTCGACTGGCCCGCCCAGGAGATCTGAGACCTGTCCACGTCACGGGCCCGCCGAGAGGTTCGACGGGCCCGTGCGGAGGACGGCCGGTGTCACCCGGTGATCTCGACCTTTCCGTTCATCTGTGCCGGCGCGTCCCCAGGCTCGGCGGCCGTGGCGGTCCGCTGGGTGATGCCCATCAGCAGCTCGGCGAGGTCCACTCCTGGGGTGGAGCCGAGGAGTTCCAGGCCCTGGGCGACGTTGTCGGCTACCGCGCGCGAGATACGGCCGGCCCCGTCGGCGGAGATCACGGTCATCTTCTGCACGGCGCTGAGCGGCTCGGACGCCTTGGCGACGACCTGCGGCAGCACCTCGACGAACATCTGCAGCACGGCCGCGTCGCCGTACCGGGCGAAGGCGTCCGCCTTCTTCCGCATCGCCTCGGCCTCGGCCGCGCCCTTCGCACCGATCACCGCCGCATCGGCCTCGCCCTCCAGCCGTACGACGTCCGCGATCGCCGCGCGACGGGCCCGCTCGGCCTCACCCCGCTCGAGACCCTCGACGGCCTCCGCCTCGGCCAACGCGCTGCGCCACTGCTTCTCGCCCTCACCGGTCAGCCGGGCCCGCTCCGCCTCCGCCTGCGCGGCGGCGATGCCCGCCAGGCGCTCGGCCTCGGCCTGCTCGACCCGGGCCACCCGCTTGGCCTCCGCTTCCTGTTCGGCGGCGTGCCGCTGGGCATCCGCTGGGTCGCGGACCTGCGTGTCGAACTGACGGTCGATCAGGGCGGCCTGCCGCTCGGCGACCTTCTCCTGCTCGGCGAGGATCTCCTGCCGGCGGACGGCCTCGGCCATGCGTGAAGCCCACGATGCCGTCCTGCTGCTTCAAGAACCGCTGGGCGGCGGCGCGAATCGAATCCTCGGTGCCACCGACCTTGACGATCGCGACGCCGTCCAGATCGGCCTTCACCCCGCGCAGGGTGACCGCGCCGCGCACGGACGGCGACAGGGATGTACCGCGAGGACAGGTCGAGAGTGAACTTCTGCTGCGCGAACGGCACGACGAACACACCGCCGCCGACCACGACCTTCTACCCGCTGTTGTCGGTGAACACCCGGCCGGTCTCCGGGTCGGTGGCCTTCTTGCCACGACGTCCGGTGACGATGAACGCCTCGCTCCCGCCCTCCCGGCCAAGGATCCGAATGAGTCCGACCGCATCGGCCCTCGGTGGACGACGGTAGGCCGACATCGGCCGGCCCCGCCGGCTCCCGCATGAACGCGGCGGAACGGGGCCTCCGTCTCGGCTTCCCCGCCGCCTTCCCCCTGGCCCACATCGACCGGGTCATGGCCCACCGACGGACGTGGGCCACATCCACACCCTGCCGACGGCGGGCCTCCCGCGCGGCATGGACCAGGAGCCGCGGCGCGCCATCCTCCCAGCACTCCTGGGGCAAGGACTGAGATCACATCACGAACCACCAGGTCAAAAGCACGAACCGTTTGCCTTGGCGCTGTCGGTCCGGATGCGGGACGTCCCAGCGGTGTACTCGCCGCCGCAGCCGAAGACCTGGATCACCGAGGGCTCATCGATCTGCCACCATGCGGCAAACGCCTCGGCAATGTACGGGGACTGCCTTTCGAGGGCGAGGACCTTTTCGGTGGCGCCGTCGGCCTCGCAGTCGACCGTCGGGTAGTCGGACGCCACCTCGATGGCCGGGTACACCTTCCGGGAGTATCCCCGCCACTTCTTCAAGTGCTTGACCGCCTGCTTCTGCTCGACGGTTCCGTGCTCTGCGACGAACTTCCTGAACTGTTCCAGGGTGCCGGAGGTCTCGACGATCTCGGAAAGTGCCATCGCGACCTTCTTCGGACCCTGCCTGGAGCGCGTCGGCGAGCTTGCCCTGGTGCTCACCCACTCGGTCTCCATGAAGTCCAGGAGGCGGGTTACCGACGACCCGGCTACTTGGGCAGTACCTGGCCCTGGTCGGTCACGTAATAGCTGCTCAGGCAATCCAGGAGCGCGGCTTCCGACACGTCGTACGGGCCACCGGCCTCTGTGTTGCAGAACTTGCTCAGCAGCTGACTCTTCTGCGCGAAGGTCAGACCGACAGGCTCGTTGTCCTGCTGTCGGCCGTCCTGCGACTGGCCGTCCACCTGCGTCTGCACCCACGAGTCAGAGGAAGAGGGACCCGAGGTGTCGCCGGAGCTCCCGACCCAGACGCCGAGGAAGAAGACTGCGGCCACCGCGACGACACCGCCCGTCGTCAGTGCCACCGGCCGCTTCCGCCACGGCGTCTCCAGTCTGGCGAGGATGGCCTGGTACTCGGGGTGACTCTCGTACTCGTCTCGCCAACCGCTCTGTGCCCCGTTCACGGCACCCCCTTTCAGCCCGGACCGGCACCTGGTTCAAGCACCAGAAGCCCGGCGGCACAGAATAGACACAAGATCCACACGGCCTCCACGCGTGGGACCCGACCGTGATCCAGTCGTGAGATTCGACCAATGACCGCAGCCCTCGATCGAACGGCCGCTCGTGCCCTCAGGCGCGAATGATCTCGGCCTACGAGCGCGGCGGATGGCTTGTTCCCCGGCAGCGCACGTCTGAGAAGACGGCGAGCACCCCTCCCACGCCCTCGCGGGCCGCCTTGGAGCGAAGGCTACGAAGAGCCGAAGCCAGGGCCGAGCGCCTTCGGGCCGAGTGGGATCAGCTCGAATAACAGCGGCTGACACAATGAAGTGCTGAGGACCCGGCTACAGGCATCCCGACTCGCCGTTGGCGACGAATCGTGTCAGGGATCGCTCCAGCAGCTCGAGAAACTGCCGCAGGTCATCAGCCACCCGGTCGAGATCGGGTTCGTCCAGCGACGCCGTTCGCGTCCGGTAGATCACTCCGCCAGGGCTGGCGACATAGGACAGGCCACCGCCGTTCGAGCCGATGACCAGGCCACCGGCATTCTTGTCCACGCCGACATCGACAGCGCCGTACTGCTTGAACCGTAGAAGGCCATCACCCGCCGGGTCGACGAAGTAGCCATTGCCGACGTCCGCCCAGGTGACGTCGCCGATGTTGTCGTAGAAGGTGACCAGATCGGCAGGGACGATGCCGACCTGGGCAAGCGTGCGAGCCGCGGCCTGGTCGGCGTGGTCGGCCGGCCGGACCTCATTGGCTCCCGGAGGAAAGCCGTGCCGGCGCTCGAACTCGTCTGTCATTGCCTTCAGGGTCTCCGAGACCCTGCACGCACCTGCGCAACCGCGATACCGTAGTCGGCAACGAGCTGTTCAGCGAGCTGCAAGCCCTCCTGCACGCGGACCCCTGACTGTCACGGAACCAGACCGAGGCCGCCTCGTTGTCGCCCGCCTCTCCCGCCATCTGAGTGATGGTCCCGGACCCGCCCGCGACCGAACCGCCCAGATCTGCAGTGCGCATGGTGTCGGCGTGAGTTCCCGACCACTTCCTTGACGGTTTGTTGTCAGGAGATCCCGGGACGCAGATTCGGCTTGTACCGGAAATCCACACGGGAGCAGAAAAGCAGCCTCTTCTCGTCCGTTTGTCATGCGGGGGTGCTCTGCGTGTTTCGTAGCGGTGCCCTCTGCGGTGCGCGACCATACGGACGCCGACACATCACAATCATCGGCATTGTGCGTGGAAACACCGAGGCAGAAAGAAGGACGGACGTGTCCGGCAGCGAAAGCGAAAACCCAGCAATCGCCTCCCCGACCCCCACGGCGACCCGGCCCAAGACAAACCGGGACTGGTGGCCGAATCAGCTGGACCTTCAGATTCTCCACCAGCACTCGTCCCGCTCCAATCCGATGGACGAGGACTTCGACTACGCCAGAGAGTTCGCGACCCTCGACCTCGACGCGCTGAAGCAGGACGTCTTCGAGGTGATGACGACGTCGCAGGACTGGTGGCCTGCCGACTACGGCCACTACGGGCCGCTCTTCATCCGGATGAGTTGGCACGCCGCGGGCACGTACCGGGTCGCCGACGGCCGGGGCGGTGGCGGCTCCGGCGCTCAGCGCTTTGCCCCTCTCAACAGCTGGCCGGACAACGCGAGCCTCGACAAGGCGCGCCGTTTGCTCTGGCCGGTCAAGCAGAAGTACGGCCAGAAAATCTCCTGGGCCGACCTTCTGGTCTTCGCCGGCAACTGTGCCATGGAATCGATGGGGTTCAAGACGTTCGGGTTCGGCTTCGGACGAGAGGACATCTGGGAGCCCGAGGAAATCTTCTGGGGGCCCGAGGACACCTGGCTCGGAGATGAGCGCTACAGCGGCGACAGGGAACTCGCCACTCCCTTCGGTGCCGTGCAGATGGGACTGATCTACGTCAATCCGGAGGGGCCCAACAGCAACCCGGATCCGCTGGCCGCCGCCCGGGACATTCGCGAGACATTCGGGCGCATGGCGATGAACGACGAGGAGACGGTCGCGCTCATCGTCGGCGGCCACACCTTCGGCAAGTGTCATGGCGCCGTCGATCCCGCGTACATCGGCCCGGAACCCGAGGCCGCCCCCATCGAGCAGCAAGGCCTCGGCTGGCGGAACACGTACGGCAGCGGCAAAGGTGCCGACACACTCACCAGTGGGCTCGAGGGCGCGTGGACCACCGAGCCGACCCAGTGGGACAACGGGTACCTGGACAACCTGTTCCGGTACGACTGGGAGCTGACGACGAGCCCCGCCGGCGCCAAGCAGTGGACTCCCACGGACCCCGCGGCCAAGGACGCGGTGCCCGATGCTCATGATCCGTCGAAGAGGCACGCTCCCATGATGCTGACGACGGACCTGGCGCTGAAGCTGGATCCGGTCTACGGCCCGATCGCGAAGAGCTTCCACGAGAACCCGGACAGGCTCGCGGAAGCGTTCGCCAAGGCGTGGTACAAGCTGTTGCACCGCGACATGGGACCCGTCACGCGCTACCTCGGCCCGTGGGTTCCCGAGCCGCAGCTGTGGCAGGATCCCGTCCCCGAGGTCGATCACGAACTCGTCGCGGACGAGGACATCGCTGCTCTGAAGAGCAGGATCGTCGCCTCGGGACTGTCCATCTCCCAGCTGGTCACCACCGCTTGGGCGTCGGCAGCGAGCTTCCGCGGCACCGACAAGCGTGGCGGGGCCAACGGGGCACGGATTCGACTCGCGCCGCAGAAGGACTGGGAGGTCAACCACCTGCCCGAGGTGGCCGAGGTGTTGCAGAAGCTGGAGCAGATCCAGCAGGACTTCAACGCCTCGCACGCCGGTGGCACGAAGGTCTCGCTGGCCGACCTGATCGTCCTGGGCGGGTGCGCGGCCGTCGAGCAGGCCGCGAAGAACGCCGGTTACGACATCACGGTCCCGTTCGCACCGGGGCGCACGGACGCCTCGCAGGAACAGACCGACGTGGAGTCGTTCGCCGTGCTCGAACCGAGGGCCGACGGGTTCCGCAACTACCTCCGGGTGGGAGAGAAGTTGTCGCCGGAGACCCTCCTGCTGGATCGCGCCAACCTGTTGACGCTGACCGCTCCCGAGATGACGGTGCTGATCGGCGGCATGCGGGTTCTGAACACCGGCTTCAAGCGATCCCCACACGGCGTCTTCACCCACCGGCCGGAGACATTGACCAATGACTTCTTCGTCAACCTGCTCGACATGGGCACGGAGTGGAAGGCGTTGGCCTCGGCGCAGGACGTATTCGAAGGCCGGGATCGCGCCACGGGCGAGGTCAAGTGGACCGCCACCGCGGTCGACCTCATCTTCGGTGCACATTCCCAGCTCCGAGCCGTCTCAGAGGTCTACGCGGCCCAGGAGGCGGGAGGGAAGTTCGTACGTGACTTCGTGGCCGCGTGGGACAAGGTGATGAACCTCGACCGGTTCGACCTCCCTTGAATTCGATGTCCTGGTCGGGACAGTGACGCGGATCGCTCAGAGCTCCCGCAGCGCTCCCATGGTGGGCACGCGCACGCCACCCACAGCACGCGTGCCCACCGCCCAGGACGCCACTTGGAGCACCGCGGCACCACAGCGCCGCAGCACCGCGGCACATGGCCGAACGGGCCGTCTGGCAGAACTCCACGGCGAGGGAGCCGTTCTCGTCGGCAGGCGCGGGTGCCGGTACGGGTATCCGACCCGTCCCTTGAGGCTGCCCCCGGAGCCGGGGCCTTCGCATACCAGTACCCCACCCGAACAAGTCCTGGCACAGGCTGCGATCAAGATACGGACCATACCCGGGCCACACTCTGCCCGGCTCCCTTCACATCCCGCATTCGCACTGGTCATGCCACCGCACACACCGTGCACCACCAGCAGACGAAGAACCTTCTGGTGTCCTGTTCGCCGAAGAAGCCGGGCTTCTTCTGACGACACGCACGGGCCCTGGAACCGAGCTTGACGACGGGCTGACCACGGCAGAGAAGGGCCGCCGCCCCTGAGCAGTTCCTCCAGGGCGGGATCGGGCCGCGACGCACCGCCGGCTTCCCGGCACCAGGCCAGGAGGACGTCACGCATGGACGGGTAGGTGGTCGACTCGTCGAGAGCGTGGCCGGTCAGTTGAACCATGCCGGAGGCCATCTCGTCGTCGGCCAGGATCTGACCGCGGCACCACGCGAGATCCTTTCCCGCCATGGCGGGGAAGGTGAGGGCCACCAACCGGGCCGGGACACCGTCGGAGCCTGCCCAGTCCCGCAACCTGCCCAGGATGGTTCCCCTGCTCCGGGAGTCGCCCGCCGTGAAGCGTTGCACCAGCGCCTCGGCGACGGCGGTGGCGACGGCC
>NZ_AEJC01000650.1 GCF_000317595.1 Streptomyces ipomoeae 91-03
GTCAGGTCGGACTCGGTCGCCTTTATGCGCTGCAGAAGTCCTGCGGTGAATGCGTCCATGCTGCGCCCCCTCGTCCTGGGTCGTGGGTCGGTGGCACGGGGGTGTGCCGTTCGGAAGGGGCGATCACGTCTCTTGTGGATGCCCAGCGCTGCCCCTGCCGGGCGGCGTCGGTGCCGGACACCCACGCCCACTCTGCGGGAAGCGGATCGCTGCGTACCGCATGGTGGTGCGGCACAAGCAGAGCGTGATCGCGGGGTGTAAAGCCGTCCTCCCCCCGGTGCCGGATACGGAAACCTCGACCGGACGAAAAAAATCCCGCATTCCCGGACCCGCGCTCCGTCCCGATCTTCCGAGAGTCGCCTTACAGCCGACTTACGGCTGAAAAAGGCAGGATGGAGGTCACACACCCACGAACACCCTGCCCGTGTGCGCGTCTGCGCGCTACGCGGGTGGACACAGGAAGGACAAGCGACGTGCGCGTACTCGTCGTCGAGGACGAGCAACTGCTCGCCGATGCGGTGGCCACCGGACTGCGCCGGGAGGCCATGGCCGTCGACGTCGTGTACGACGGTGCGGCCGCCCTGGAGCGCATCGGCGTCAACGACTACGACGTGGTCGTCCTCGACCGCGACCTCCCCCTCGTCCACGGCGACGACGTCTGCCGCAAGCTCGTCGAGCTCGGCCTGCCCACGCGCGTGCTGATGCTCACCGCGTCCGGCGACGTCAGCGACCGCGTCGAGGGCCTGGAGATCGGCGCCGACGACTATCTGCCCAAGCCGTTCGCGTTCAGCGAGCTCATCGCGCGTGTACGGGCCCTCGGCCGGCGCACGAGCGTGCCGCTGCCGCCGGTCCTGGAGCGCGCCGGCATCAAGCTCGACCCCAACCGCCGCGAGGTCTTCCGCGACGGCAAGGAGGTCCAGCTGGCGCCCAAGGAGTTCGCGGTCCTGGAGGTGCTGATGCGCAGCGAAGGTGCCGTCGTCTCGGCGGAGCAGCTGCTGGAGAAGGCCTGGGACGAGAACACCGACCCGTTCACCAACGTCGTCCGGGTCACGGTCATGACCCTGCGCCGCAAGCTCGGCGAGCCGCCGGTCATCGTCACCGTGCCCGGCTCCGGCTACCGGATCTGATCCGCCGTGGCCACGACGCCCGCGCCGCCCCAGGCGCCCCCGAAGCCCACCTGGGACCCCAGGAGGCCCCAGACGCAGCTCCCGTGGCTGCGGCCGACCATCCGCATAAGGCTCACGCTGCTGTACGGCGGCATGTTCCTGATCGCCGGGATCCTGCTCCTGTCGATCATCTACCTGCTGGCCGCCCAGGCCGTGAACACCGGCAACTCACCGCTGTTCAAGATCGTGGGCGGGACGGACATCAGCGTCAGCAGCGACAACTGTCCCGCGGTCGACACGGGCAACCTGCCGCTGTCCGAGTTCAACTCCGCGATCGCCGACTGCATCGACAGCCAGCGCCAGGTCGCCCTGGACAAACTGCTCAGCCGCTCGCTGCTGGCCCTGCTCGGGCTCGCCGTGATCGCGTTCGCCTTCGGGTACGCGATGGCGGGCCGGGTACTGGCGCCGCTCGGCCGGATCACCCGTACCGCCCGCGCGGTGGCCGGGTCGGACCTGTCCCGCCGTATCGAGCTCGACGGTCCGGACGACGAGCTGAAGGAGCTGGCGGACACCTTCGACGACATGCTGGAGCGGCTGCAGCGGGCGTTCACGGCCCAGCAGCGGTTCGTCGGGAACGCCTCGCACGAGCTGCGCACGCCGCTCGCGATCAACCGCACACTCCTCGAAGTGCACCTCTCCGACCCGAACGCGCCCGCGGAGCTGCAACAGCTGGGCAAGACGCTGCTGGCCACCAACGAGCGCAGTGAGCAGCTCGTGGAGGGCCTGCTGCTGCTCGCCCGCAGTGACAACCAGATCGTCGAGCGCAAGCCCGTGGACCTCGCCGAGGTCGCCTCCCAGGCCATCGACCAGGTGCGCGGCGAGGCGGACGCCAAGAAGGTCGAGATCCGCGGCGAGCGGGCTCCGGCGGTCGTCCAGGGCAACGGCGTCCTGCTGGAGCGGATCGCCCTGAACCTCGTCCAGAACGCCGTCCGGTACAACGTGCCGGGCGAGGGCGGCTGGGTCGAGGTGACGACGGAGCACCAGCACGGCCAGGCGGTCCTGGTGGTCACCAACACCGGGCCCGTGGTGCCGGCGTACGAGATCGACAACCTTTTCGAGCCGTTCCGGCGGTTGCGTACGGAGCGCACGGGCAGCGACAAGGGTGTGGGTCTCGGCCTGTCGATCGCCCGGTCCGTGGCCCGCGCGCATGGCGGGCACATTGCGGCCGAGCCACGTGAGGGGGGCGGGCTGGTGATGCGCGTGACCCTGCCGGTCTGAGAAAATGACCCCCGGCTCCGAGCCGTGTTCGCTTTGCGCGGAATTTTCCTGGGGCCTGATCGAAACGGTCGTGCGCGACCAATGTGTGATCGATCACATGGGCGAATTTCCAGCCATCTACGGAGCGTGATCATGGGCCTGCCGGAAAGCCGGGAAAATCCGGGTTTTCGGGGGTTGAGATCACGGGAAGTAGATGCTGAAGCGCCTTTGAAATGCAGCATGAGGACCGTGTACGGTCCCGATCGCCATCCAAGCCGATCACTCTTGAGGAGTCCGGTTGGGTGTCGATTGAGTAACAGACCTTGATGTGAGGCAAAATCTCCGCCTCAGGTCGGGCACAAGTCCGGCCTCTCACGCGTTACGTGCGCTGGAGACACCGCAGACACCCAGAGGGGGAGAGCGACATGGCAACGGATTACGACACCCCACGCAAGACCGACGACGACGTCGACTCGGACAGCCTGGAAGAACTCAAGGCTCGCCGGAACGACAAGTCGACCTCCTCGGTGGACGTCGACGAGTTCGAGGCCGCCGAGGGCCTGGAGCTGCCCGGGGCCGACCTCTCGAACGAGGAGCTGGCCGTCCGGGTACTGCCCAAGCAGCAGGACGAGTTCACTTGCATGAGCTGCTTCCTGGTGCACCACCGCAGCCAGCTGGCCCGCGAGAAGAACGGTCAGCCGATCTGCCGCGACTGCGACTGAGGCAGGGTCGGCCGTGACTGGCTCGACCCCTCCTTGGAAGCGCCGCTTCCGCAAGGGAGCGGACCCAGAGCCGTACGACGGCTCTGACGGCGTGCGTGACGATGAGCGGGGCTCCTCCGACCCGGGAGCGGCCTCGCTCGAACCTACGTCTGGTCAGGCGTCGGGGGGCGCCACGGATGAGCAGGGACGCCTGCCCGTACCGGTGGACACTCCGGCGCCGATCGCCCGGCGTCGCACGGCCGTCGTCCGCGACGGCATCAAGGAGGGCCTGAAGACAGGGGCCCGCAAGGGCGGGGAACGGGCGCGGGCGGGGCTCGCGTACCTCACCGACCGGATCATCGAGATGGCTCCCCGCATTCCGGTACGGGACCTCGCGACGCTGCGTGCGCAGTTCCCGGGGCTGGGGCCCGAGCAGATCGCCGACAAGCTCGTCGCTGGGGCCGCGAACGCGTCCTCGACGGTGGGTGCCGGGGTCGGAGCCGCCGCGATGCTGCCGACGCCGCCGGCCATTCCCGCGGAGCTGGCCGCCGAGATCACCGGGGTCGCCGCGATCGAGCTGAAGCTGATCGCCGAGCTGCACGAGGTGTACGGGGCGCGACCGCCCGGAAATCTTCGGCAGCGCAGTACCGCCTATCTCGACTCGTGGTCCGGTGAGCGCGGGATCGACGTGATCAAGCCGACGACGATCAACGCCGCCCTCGGTGGGCAGATGAGGCGGCAGCTTCGACAGCAGATCATGAAGCGGACGGTGCGGAATCTGCCCAACCTGATGCCGTTCCTGATCGGGGCGGCGGTCGGGGCTGTCATGAACCGCCGCGACACCAAGCAGCTCGCGGAGCGCATCCGGAGGGACCTGCGGAGAGCGCAGGTGCCGTGGGATGCCCTACTGGAGTTGCCGCCGCTGGAGAAGCCGGCGGATCCATTGCCGCTGGAGGAGCTGCCGAAGGAACTCGGCGAGGGCTGACCGGCGGGTGTGACGTGACCGGGGTCGCCGGTTGAGCGCGCCGGGATTCGGCGCCGTCGAATTGCGCCGTCACGGCTGATCGCCGTCGCGGCGGACGAAATGTCGCCGCCGACGGTAAGAGTTGGGCGAGAAAACCACGCCGCCGATGGGCGACGAACGCGCCGGGACTTCGCAGGGCGACGAGCGGTGTTGTGCGACGAGCGGTGCTGTGTCTGACGAACGGCGTTGTGTCTTCCGTAGGTGACGAGCAGGCGCTGTGTGTGCTGTGTGTTCCGTTGGCCGAATGGGCGGCTTACGCCGTCGTCCTCGCCGCTTCCAGGGCCGCCACCAAGCGCTCTGGTTCCCTGGTCGACAGGTACAGGTAGGGCGTGGGATCGGCGGGGTCCGTCACCGGGATGCGCAGGGCCGTGGGGATGTAGGCGCGGAGGAGCATGAAGGCGTGGGGGTTGGCCTTGTAGGTGCGCCAGGCGCGGGCCTCTTCGGGGTCCAGGATCTCCGGGTCGCCCAGGGCGCTCACAGGGACCTTGGCCTCACCCGCGATCAAGGAGTCGCCCACCACCCGGATACGCACGGAGCCGTAGGAGCTGGCGACGACCGCTGCCGCCGCGGTGCCGCCCGCGAGGCCGGCCAGCAGCGGGAGGGTGCCGAAGGGGAGGAGGATCAGGGCCATGGAGACCCCGACCAGGAAGCAGACCAGCCACCAGGAGCGGGGCGCGGTGAGGCGTTCTTCGTACGGCGAGGCGGAGAGCTGCATGGCGTCAAGCTTGGCACGCTGCCCGTCCAGCCCCGGAATCAGGGCGGTCGAGGGGAAACCCTGCCCGTAGGGACGATGGCCCGAGGCTGACGGGCGGGTAAGGTCTGCGGCTGTGAGAGGTACTTCCGCGGCCCTGCAACCTCCGGCCGACGCCACGCCGCCCGTACGGCATCCCGACGCGCCCGCCCCCGGCGAGCTGCTCGGCGCGCACTACGAGCAGTGCTTCGGATGCGGCCGGGAGCAGCCGCACGGACTGCATCTGGAGGCCCGGGCCGGGGAGGGTGTGTCCCTCACCGCCGAGTTCACCGTGAAGTCCGCCCATCAGGGCGCGCCCGGGCTGGCGCACGGGGGGATTCTGACGAGCGCTCTCGATGAGACCCTCGGCTCGCTGAACTGGCTGCTGCGCACCATCGCGGTGACCGGACGGCTGGAAACCGACTTCGTGCGGCCCGTGCCCGTCGACACCGTGCTGTACCTGGCGGCCGAGGTGACGGCGGTGGCCGGACGGAAGATCTACGCCACCGCCACCGGACGCATCGGCGGTCCCGACGGCCCGCTGGCCGTCCGCGCCGACGCGATCTTCATCGAGGTGAAGGTCGACCACTTCATCGACCACGGCCGCCAGGAGGAGATCCAGGCGGTCATGAACGACCCGGACCAGGTCCGGCGTGCCCGTGCCTTCGAGGTGAACCCGTGAGCAGTGGCCGTACCCCCGTCGACGTGCTCATCCGGCGCGTCGATCCGGATGTTCCGCTGCCGAGCCGCGCGCATCCCGGCGACGCGGGCGCCGATCTGCGCACCACGGAGAGCCGAGAACTGAGGCCGGGCGAACGGGCCGTACTGCCCACGGGAGTTTCCATCGCGCTCCCGGAGGGGTACGCGGCCTTCGTGCACCCTCGATCCGGCCTCGCCGCCCGCTGCGGTGTCGCCCTGGTGAATGCCCCGGGGACGGTTGATGCCGGGTACCGTGGGGAGATCAAGGTGATCGTGGTGAACCTCGACCCGCATGAACCCGTGCGGTTCGAGCGCTTCGACCGGATTGCCCAACTGGTCGTCCAGCAGGTCGAGAAGGTGCGCTTCCAGGAGGTGGCGGAGCTTCCCGACTCGGCGCGGGCCGATGGGGGCTTCGGGTCCACCGGCGGTCATGCCGCCGTGGGCGGCACAACGGGTGGGAATCGATACGCTTCGGTCGTATCCGACCGGGAAGGACAGTGACGTGTTCGGACGTCGCAAGAAGAAGGGCTCCGCTGAGGACGCGGCGGACGCGGCGAGCGAGGCCGAGCAGGTCGACGGCGTTGCTGGGGAAGTCGACACTGAGGCGGACGCGGGCGAGCGGGAGCGTGTGCGGCTGGAGCCGGAGCCGCGGCCCGACGGACCCTGGGACAGTTCCGAGGTGCGCGAGCCCGGCGAGGGCCGTGTGGACCTCGGCGGCCTCTTCGTACCCGGGGTCGACGGCATGGAACTGCGGGTCGAGGTCGCGGGCGACGCGATCGTCGCGGCCACCGTCGTGCTGCGCGACAGCGCGGTGCAGCTCCAGGCCTTCGCCGCGCCCAAGCGCGAGGGCATCTGGGGCGAGGTCCGCGAGGAGATCGCCAGCGGCATCACCCAGCAGGGCGGTGTCATCGACGAGGTCGAGGGCCCGCTGGGCTGGGAGCTGCGGGCCCAGGTGCCGGTGCAACTGCCGGACGGCACGGGCGGCTTCCAGGTGGTCCGGTTCGTCGGTGTGGACGGGCCGCGCTGGTTCCTGCGCGGGGTGATCTCGGGCCGGGGCGCGGTGGAGCCGCAGACCGCCGGAGTGCTGGAGTCGATCTTCCGGGACACCGTCGTCGTACGCGGTGACGGCCCCATGGCGCCGCGCGACCCGATCGTCCTGAAGCTGCCGAACGACGCCCAGATGGTCCCCGAGGGCGTCCAGCAGGAGGAGCAGAGCGGTTCCCGCTTCTCCGGCGGCATGGGACAGCTGCAGCGCGGGCCGGAGATCACCGAGGTCCGGTAGTCCCGTTCCCGCGTTCGTACATCTCGTACATGCGTATGGGCCGTACCCCTGGGGTGCGGCCCATTGTCATGTTCGTGGCCGGGGCTGGGTGATCCGGGATGGCCGCCTGGGGCGGCTGGGGTGGGTGGCGTACGGGGGTTCGGCTTGTCGGTGGGCCCCGGTAGGCTTTTCGCCATGAGTGCTGTTTCTCGTTCCGAGAAGCCGGTGGGCCGGTTCCGGCGCATGCTCGACCGGCTGTCCTCGTCGCAGGAGGACCTGGAGTCCGAGGAACTGCGTGAGGACACGGACACCGCGGGCTGTACGCGGATCTGCGACTGTCACGACCGACAGATAGTGACGGTTACTGGTACCTTGCGCACGGTCACGCTGCGTCCGCGGGCCGGTGTCCCGGCCCTGGAGGCCGAACTGTTCGACGGTTCGGCCGCCCTGGACGTGGTGTGGCTCGGCAGGCGCTCCATCGTCGGCATAGAGCCGGGGCGCAAGCTGATCGCATCCGGTCGGATCTCGATGAGCCGGGGCCGTAGGGTGCTCTTCAACCCGAAGTACGAACTCAGACCGCTCGGACGGGAGTAGCCGGTGACGTCGCTCGACAAGCCGACGGAAGACGCCCAGCACGACCTCCGGGACGCCCCGGGTGTCCAGCACGACGCACATGACTCCAGGGCGGTGACCGAGGCCGCGCTGTTCGAGGCCTTCGGTGGCTTGCGGGGCATGGTCGAGACCGTGCTGCCGGGGCTTCTGTTCGTCACGATCTACACGATCAACAAGGATCTGCACTCGTCGGCCATCGCGGCCCTCGGTGTCTCCGTGCTGCTGGTCGTGGTGCGGCTCGTCATGAAGGACACCGTCAAGCACGCCTTCAGTGGTGTCTTCGGGGTCGCCTTCGGTGTGGTCTTCGCGATGATGACCGGCAACGCGAAGGACTTCTATCTGCCGGGCATGCTCTACACGCTGGGCCTCGCGCTCGCGTACATCATCACGACGCTCGCGGGTGTGCCGCTGATCGGGCTGATGCTCGGGCCGGTGTTCAAGGAGAACCTCTCCTGGCGGACGCGTAACCCCGGGCGCAAGAAGGCGTATGCCAAGGCCAGTTGGGCGTGGGGGCTGATTCTGCTCGGCAAGTGCGCGATTCTGTTTCCGCTGTACTGGTGGGCCGATACGACTCAGCTCGGCTGGGTGCTTGTCGCGCTGAAGATTCCGCCGTTCTTGCTCGCGGTGTGGCTGACCTGGGTGTTCCTGGCGAAGGCGCCGGCGCCGATCGATGTGTTCGCGGAGATGGAGGCGGAGGAGCGCGCCGAGGAGGAGCGGAAGGCCGCGGAGCGGGCGGGTGCCGCCGGGGAGTGATTTCGCCCCCGCCGCCCTTGCCCTTCCCTCCCCCAGGGGCTGCGCCCCTTCGACCCCGCGTCCCTGGGGCTGCCTGCCGCCCCCAGACCACCGCTTGGGCCTGAACCCTCGTCCTCAAACGCCGGACGGGCTGGGGGCCTGGAGCGGGCTGCAAAGGCGTCGAGGGCTCGAAGAGCGCGCCGAGGACTCAGGAGTGGCCGAGAACTACGAAGAGGGCCCGAAGATTCGCCGAGGCACCCAAGAGTCGAGCAGGTATCGCGGAGCTGGAGGCGGCCGGGGGCGGTGGAACGGCAGGGGCGCCCCGGGAATGAACATGATGCTGTTGGTTTATTCGGGGCCTACTACTTCGCCTCGTCGATTGTTTGGTCGGCGGGGCGAAGTGCTGCGAAGTGGCGGGTGCGGGTGCGGGCTCGTGGTCTACCGGCGAGGTGGGCGTCGATGCGGGCGAGGTTGATCGCCGCGCCGGTGAGCTGGTGCTGGAGGCTGGTCTTCACCAGACCCCGGTAGCGGGATCGGCGCAGTCCGCAGCTTTGAACAGCCTGGGCGATGGTGCCCTCGACCCCAGCCCGGACCTTGTAGCGTCCCTTCCATTCATCGCTCGTCTGCTCGGCTCTGGCCGCCTGGAGCGCGTGGTGTTCGTCGTGGTGACGTAGCCGCAGCGAGCGACGTGTGCCGTTGGGCGAGTTGATGCATGCCTTCCGCAACGAGCACGGGCGGCAGTCGAGTACGGAGAACTGCACTTCGAGCACGGGCTGCCCGCGCTGGGAAAGCCTCTCGCCCCAGCGGATGCTGGTCTTGCCGCCGGGACAGGCAGCCTTCCCGTTCTCCCAGTCGATGGTGAAGGCGTCCTGACCGAAGCCACTGTTCGCACCGGCCTGGGCACTGCTGTCGGCCTGGAGAGGGCCGTGCAGCGCGATGCCGTGGTCGCGCTTTGCGCTGACCAGGGCCGCGCCGGTGGGATAGCCGGCATCGACCCAGTGCTCGCCGGGTACGCAGTCACGCGAGGCGAGTTGGTTGTGGATCGTCTCGGCCATCGACCGGTCCTGGACGGTGGCCACCGTCGTGGCGACGTTCGTGATCAGGTTCGGGGTGTCCGGCTCACAGGTCTCGGTGAGGTGGACCTTGTAACCGTCCCGCATCGTGTCGCGTTTGACACTGCCACGCGCGTCGGTGTCATACGGGGTGACCAGGCGCAACGCGCCCGGCGGGCGGTCTTTTGGGCTCCGCCGCCTCACCTCGCCCTCCACCTGGTGGAAGTGCTGGACCCACACCTTCCGCAGGGTTTCCACCTCCGCGAGCCGGCGCAGAGCCTCGGGGGCGCCGGACGCGAAGACAGCCGTCAGCAGGTGTGTTCCGTCCCGGCCGATCCGCGTCCCCACCTCGTCCCGCTTCGCGCGGCCGGTGGGGAACCGGCTGTCCTCGGCCCTGGTCGCGTAGTGCCGGAACCAGTCGGGCTCGGCGGCACCGGCCAGCCAGTCCGGTGCCGCCTGCGCCAGCGCGTTCAACGCCGACCGCAAGGTCTCCGCCACCATCTCCAGCCAGCACAGCTCACGCGCCGTCGACAACACATGCGTGGAGTCCGTGCGGGCCCGCCCCGCCCTCTTGAGCAGCCCTTTCTCCCGGGCCGCGGCCAGGACGCCGTCCAGCACCCGCCGCCCGCCGTCCACCCGAGCCAGCCGGTCCCGAAACTCCGACAGCACCGAAAAATCGAAGCCCGGACCGTCCAGCTCAAGCCCGAGCGCGTACTTGACATCGATCCGTGCCCGCACCGCCTCCGCCGCCTGCCGGTCGGTCAGCCCCTCGACGAACTGCAATACCGACACCAGTGCCAGCCCGGCGGGTGACCAGGCAGGACGCCCCCGGGCGGGGAAGAGGTCCGCGAACTCCTCATCCGTGAACATCGGCCCCAACTCGTCCCGCAGCCGCATGGCCAGGCTCCCCTTCGGGAACGCGGCCCGCGCCACCCGCACCGTCTCCGCCGGGATCTCCCCAGACCCCTTCGGCTGCATCGACATCCGCACCCACCCCATACGACAACGTCGGCCTTCAAGACCACAACCAGGTCTCGAAGGCCGACGTCACGCACGGCCCCGAATAAACCAACAGCATCAATGAACATCCCGGGGCGCCCCTGCCGTGTGTTGGAGTCCGGGGTCAGCTCGGCGCGTCCTCTCGGCGTACCGACAGCAGGTCCTCCAGTTGTT
Organism: Streptomyces ipomoeae 91-03; assembly: GCF_000317595.1. Lineage (GTDB taxonomy): Bacteria > Actinomycetota > Actinomycetes > Streptomycetales > Streptomycetaceae > Streptomyces > Streptomyces ipomoeae. Next base: position 10,348 of record NZ_AEJC01000650.1, read on the forward strand.
CCTCGCGAGCCTGGGCGGCTACGAAGAGGAGTTCGTCGCCGGCTTCCAGGGAGTCCTCCTGGGTGGGGGTGAGGACTCGGGTGCCGCGGATGATGGTGACCAGGGAGGTGTCCTCCGGCCACTCCACCTCGCCCACCTGGGTGCCGGCCAGGGCCGACTCCGGGGGCAGGGTCAGCTCGACCAGGTTCGCGTCGCCGTGGCTGAAGCGGAGGAGGCGTACCAGGTCGCCGACGCTCACCGCCTCCTCGACCAGGGCGGACATCAGGCGGGGGGTCGAGACGGCGACGTCCACTCCCCAGGCCTCGTTGAACAGCCACTCGTTCTTGGGGTTGTTGACGCGGGCGACGACGCGGGGGACGCCGTACTCCGTCTTGGCGAGGAGCGAGACGACCAGGTTCACCTTGTCGTCGCCCGTCGCGGCGATGACGACGTTGCAGCGCTGGAGCGCGGCCTCGTCCAGGGATGTGATCTCGCAGGCGTCGGCCAGCAGCCACTCCGCCTGAGGGACGCGCTCGACCGAGATGGCGGTCGGCGCCTTGTCGATGAGAAGGACCTCGTGGCCGTTCTCCAGCAGTTCGCCCGCGATCGAACGACCGACCGCGCCGGCTCCGGCGATGGCGACCCTCATCAGTGACCGCCCTCCTGGTCGGGACCCTCGGCGAAGGACGCCTCGACCTTCTCCACGTCGTCCGTACGCATCATCACGTGCACGAGGTCGCCCTCCTGCAACACCGTCTGCGAGGTGGGCAGGATCGCCTCGCCCAGCCGGGTCAGGAACGCGACACGGACGCCGGTCTCCTCCTGCATCTTGCTGATCTTGTGGCCCACCCAGGCCGAGGAGGCGTGCACCTCGGCGAGCTGGACGCCGCCGGTGGGGTCGCGCCACAGCGGCTCGCTCCCGGAGGGCAGCAGCCGGCGGAGCATCTGGTCGGCGGTCCAGCGGACCGTGGCGACGGTGGGGATGCCGAGCCGCTGGTAGACCTCGGCACGGCGGGGGTCGTAGATCCTCGCCGCCACATTCTCGATGCCGAACATCTCGCGGGCGACACGGGCGGCGATGATGTTCGAGTTGTCACCGCTGGAGACGGCGGCGAAGGCGCCCGCCTCCTCGATGCCCGCTTCACGCAGGGTGTCCCGGTCGAAGCCGACGCCGGTGACGCGACGGCCGCCGAATCCCGAGCCGAGACGACGGAAGGCCGTGGGGTCCTGGTCGACGACGGCGACCGTGTGCCCCTGTTGCTCCAGGGTCTGGGCGAGGGTGGATCCCACTCGCCCGCAGCCCATGATGACGATGTGCACGACCGTCCTTCCGATGTCAATAGCTACTGCTCAGTCGAAACGTTAAAAACAGGGTCTCAGACCGCCGCCCAAGCTACACACGCGCGGTCCGCCAACGGCACTCCTGCGCAATTTCGCCCGGGGTATTCCAAGGCGTGGACAGGGCGTTGGGGGCGTGGACGGCGCGGACGCGGGGCCTCGGCGGGGAGCTTCACGCCGTCGGCCGGCGTCGGCTGATCCGGCGGGCACTGATCACCGTCAGCACGCCGAGTCCGACGAGGGAGGCGATGGCACCGATCAGCTCCGCGGTAGCGGCCTGCATGGGGCCTCCAGGGGGTGAGGGCGGACAGGGTTCGTCGTATACGAGGTTCGTCGTATAGACGTAAGGACGCGTCCATGAGAGTCGGAGGATGCCTCGGAGGACGGGTTTCGCAGTCGTGGGCGGAGAGATTTCACCCCGGGGCTCGCCGGGATTTCACCCGGATGTGCCAGAACCAGTCGCGGCGCTTACGATCCTCCCCGTGTCCAAACTGACCGACGTGCCCAAACGGATTCTGATCGGGCGCGCTCTGCGCAGCGACCGGCTCGGCGAAACGCTCCTGCCGAAGCGCATCGCGCTCCCCGTCTTCGCCTCCGACCCGCTCTCCTCCGTGGCGTACGCCCCAGGAGAGGTGCTGCTGGTCCTCTCCATCGCGGGCGTGTCGGCGTACCACTTCAGCCCCTGGATCGCCGTCGCGGTCGTCGTGCTGATGTTCACGGTGGTGGCGTCCTACCGGCAGAACGTGCACGCGTACCCGAGCGGCGGCGGCGACTACGAGGTGGCGAACACCAACCTCGGCCCCAAAGCCGGACTGACCGTCGCCAGTGCGCTCCTCGTCGACTATGTCCTGACCGTCGCCGTGTCGATCTCCTCCGGTGTGGAGAACCTCGGCTCGGCCATCCCGTTCTTCGTCGAGCACAAGGTGCTGTGCGCGATCGGCATCATCGTGCTGCTCACGCTGATGAACCTGCGCGGGGTGAAGGAGTCCGGGAAGCTCTTCGCGATCCCGACGTACGTCTTCGTCGTCGGTGTCTTCGCGATGATCGCCTGGGGCGCCTTCCGCGGGCTGGTCCTCGACGAGACCATGCGGGCGCCCACCGCCGACCTGGAGATCAAGGCCGAGCACCAGGGTCTCGCCGGCTTCGCGCTGGTCTTCCTGATGCTGCGCGCCTTCTCCTCCGGTTGTGCCGCCCTCACCGGCGTCGAGGCGATCTCCAACGGCGTACCGGCGTTCCGCAAGCCCAAGTCGAAGAACGCGGCCACCACGCTGGCCCTGATGGGCTTCTTCGCCGTCACCATGTTCTGCGGCATCATCGGCCTCGCGATGGCCACCAAGGTGCGGATGGCCGAGAACCCGGCGGTCGACCTCGTGCGCGACGGCACCCCGGTCGGCGACTCCTACGTCCAGAACCCGGTGATCTCGCAGGTCGCGGCAGCCGTCTTCGGCGACGGCACGTTCTTCTTCATCCTGCTGGCCGCCGCCACCGCGCTGGTTCTCTTCCTGGCCGCGAACACCGCGTACAACGGCTTCCCGCTGCTCGGCTCGATCCTCGCCCAGGACCGCTACCTCCCGCGCCAGCTGCACACCCGAGGCGACCGCCTCGCCTTCTCCAACGGCATCGTGCTGCTCGCGGGCGCCGCCGGACTCCTGGTGTGGATCTACGGCGCCGACTCGACCCGGCTGATCCAGCTCTACATCGTGGGTGTGTTCGTCTCCTTCACCCTCAGCCAGACCGGCATGGTCCGGCACTGGAACCGCCACCTCGCAGTGGAGAAGGACCCGGCCGCGCGCCGCCGCATGATCCGCTCCCGGGCGATCAACACCTTCGGTGCCTTCTTCACCGGCCTCGTCCTGGTCGTCGTCCTCGTCACGAAGTTCACGCACGGCGCATGGGTGGCGCTGCTCGGCATGGTGATCTTCTACGCGACGATGACGGCGATCCGTAAGCACTACGACCGGGTCGCCGAGGAGATCGCGGCGCCCGAGGGCCCGAGCGACGACGTCGTACGCCCGTCGCGTGTCCACTCGGTGGTGCTGATCTCCAAAATCCACCGCCCGACCCTGCGCGCCCTCGCCTACGCCAAGCTGATGCGCTCGCACACCCTGGAGGCGCTCAGCGTCAACGTCGACCCGGCCGAGACCAAGGCGCTCCAGGAGGAGTGGAACCGGCGCGGCATCGACGTACCGCTGAAGATCCTCGACTCGCCGTACCGCGAGGTCACGCGGCCGGTCATCGAGTACGTCAAGGGTCTGCGCAAGGAATCGCCGAGGGACGCCGTGTCCGTGATCATCCCCGAGTACGTGGTCGGCCACTGGTACGAGCAGTTGCTGCACAACCAGAGTGCGCTCCGGCTCAAGGGGCGGCTGCTGTTCACGCCGGGTGTGATGGTGACCTCCGTGCCCTACCAACTGGAGTCCTCCGAGGTCGCGAAGCGGCGGGAGCGCAAGCGGCAGGAGTGGAACGCGCCGGGTTCGGTACGGCGTGGTCCGGCGGACGAGCGGTCGAAGGAGCCGACGAAGGGCTCGTCGAAGGAGTCCTCGGGCAGCAAGGGCTGAGCTGCCCCGGCCGCGGGCGGCGAGGGCCGGTGCCTGTGGTCGGGCGGTGAGCGTCGGCGCCTGTGGTCAACGGCCGGGCGGGGTCCACGTAGACTGGTGGGCTGTTGTCCGGCCGTTCCCCCTTTCTCTTCTGGAGTCACCCACCATGCAGGCAGAACCGAGGAAATCGCTGGTGGGGGAGGAGTACGAGGTCGAGGTCGGCCCCGTCGCCCACGGCGGCCACTGCATTGCCCGTACCGCCGAGGGCCAGGTCCTCTTCGTACGGCACGCGCTGCCCGGTGAGCGGGTCGTGGCGCGGGTGACCGAGGGCGAGGAGGGGGCGCGGTTCCTGCGGGCGGACGCGGTCTCGGTGCTGGTGGCTTCCAAGGACCGCATCGAGGCGCCCTGTCCGTACGCCGGTCCCGGCCGCTGTGGTGGCTGCGACTGGCAGCACGCCAAGCCGGGGGCGCAGCGCCGGTTCAAGGGCGAGGTCGTCGCGGAGCAGTTGTGGCGGCTCGCCGGTCTCACGCCCGAGGAGGCGGGCTGGGACGGCACGGTGATGCCGGCCGAGGGCGACAAGCTTCCGGCGGGCGAGGTCCCGGCGTGGCGGACGCGTGTGCAGTACGCGGTGGACCCGGAGACCGGCCGGGCCGGGCTGCGCCGCCATCGCTCGCACGAGGTCGAGCCGATCGACCACTGCATGATCGCGGCGCCGGGCGTGTCCGAGCTGGGCATCGAGAAGCGGGACTGGACGGGCATGGCGTCGGTCGACGCGATCGCGGCGACGGGTTCGCAGGACCGCCAGGTGATCCTTGCGCCGAGGCCGGGGGCGCGCCTGCCGATCGTGGAGCTGGACCGGCCGGTGTCGGTGATGCGGGTCGGTGAGAAGGACGGCGGCGTGCACCGCGTCCACGGCCGCCCCTTCGTCCGCGAGCGCGCGGACGACCGTACGTACCGCGTCGGCAACGGCGGCTTCTGGCAGGTCCATCCCAAGGCCGCCGACACCCTCGTCAAGGCCGTCATGCAGGGCCTGCTGCCGCGCAAGGGCGACACGGCGCTCGACCTCTACTGCGGCGTCGGCCTCTTCGCCGGCGCCCTCGCGGACCGCGTCGGCGACAAGGGCGCCGTCCTCGGCATCGAGTCGGGCAAGCGTGCGGTGGAGGACGCCCGCCACAACCTCGCCGACTTCGACCGGGTGCGTATCGAGCAGGGCAAGGTCGAGTCGGCCCTTCCGCGCACCGGCATCACCGAGGTCGACCTGATCGTCCTGGACCCGCCGCGCGCGGGGGCGGGCAGGAAGACCGTCCAGCATCTGTCCTCACTGGGCGCCCGCCGCATCGCCTACGTGGCCTGCGACCCGGCGGCCCTCGCCCGGGACCTCGGCTACTTCCGCGAGGGCGGCTACCGGGTGCGGACGCTGAGGGCGTTCGATCTGTTTCCGATGACCTCCCACGTGGAATGCGTTGCGATCCTGGAACGAACTGGAAAGGCCTCTTGACCTGCGGTTTTCTGACTTCCTTCGTCGGCTCGACCTGTTTGGGAGGTGGGAACGGGTGAAGGCGGACGATGCCGCGTGACGTGGGCATTCGTCTGAGGAGGAGGGGTGCGTCGCCTTTCCCGCCCCATCAGGCAGTCAACTACCGCAAGCCGCTTGACAGTTCTTCCGCATCGGATGTCTTCTTTGCGGCGTCGTAGCCGCGGGCGTCGTGGCCGACCGTCTCCGCAGCCTTGATGGACTGGGAGTCGATGACGGTGGCGCCCGCGCCGGGCGCCCGGCCCATCTCGCGGCGGATGCGTTTGCGGATCCTGGCCACGGATCTGTCCGACGATGCCAGCGGCGGCCCAGCGGGGCATGAATCCGTAACACATGCGCCAGGGCGGGAAGTCCTTGGGCAGGACCCGCCACTTGCAGCCGGTGTCGACCGTGTATCGGATCGTGTCCACCATCTCGCGCCGTGGGTGCTTCTCCGGTCGCCCACCCGTGCTGGTCTCGCAGGCCGGGGTCGGCAGCGGGTGTCGATGAAGTCGGCGATGATGTAAGCGTCGAGTCGACCGACCCGAACTGGGTGTTCAGGTGTTTGATCCACCGCCCCTTCGGCTGTGTTCGTGTGGGTGTTCGCGATCTTCGACCTCATCGACAGCGGCATGCCGGCCCAGGGCCCGCCCGGCGTGCAGCTCTCTCGCTGCTGGGCGGCCCGGTGTCGGTGACCGCCGTCGAGCTGTGGGAACTGCGGCGCATGCGCACCCGCGACGGGGTGGCCGTTCGCGGCACCGCCCCCACGTCGCTGCCGTGAGATGGCCCTGATGTTCTGACGTTCTCCGGCACGAGCGTCGGCAGACCGGCGGCCGGAGAGGGGGAGGGCAGCTCCGCTCATGCTCGCGAGGATCGACGCCCACCCCCGGGTGCCGTCGTGTCGATTTTTTGGACATGACATGCTGTGGCCGTGCAAGTGTGCACTCACGGTCATTGCTCACAGCACTACAGAGGAATACGTTGAAAGTTTTTCGGCAGCCCGTGCCCTCACCTCGGATCGGCGACAGCCAGCCGCCCGTACGGGGACGGGATGCGGAGTTGGCTCTCCTGGACGAGCGCTTTGCCGAGCTGGCGCGGGGCCGCGGCGGCATCGTGTGTGTCGAGGGGGCTCCCGGCAGTGGCAAGAGCCGCCTGCTCGTGGAAGCGTGGGGACGAGCAATGCGCCGCGAGCTGCGAGTGTTCCAAGGTGGCGCCGATCCTGACGGGCAGTTCGTTCCCCTGGGGCCGCTGCTGGACGGACTGCTCACGGACAGCGGCACGCTGTTCGACGTCGACCGCCTGCGCGACCTAGCGAGCGCTTCCGAGCAACGCTTCTGGCTGCTCCAGGAGTTGCAGGACCGGTTGGAGCAGGCGGCGCTCGACATGCCGCTGGTCATCGCCCTGGACGACGTCCAGTGGCTCGACGACGTCACCCTCCTCGCCCTGCGCACGCTGACCGCGCGACTCTCGTCGCACGCCATCCTGTGGCTCCTGGCGGTCCGAACCAACGCCGCCGCGCCGGGTGTCCGCGCGACGCTGGACCGCCTTGGGCAACTTGGCGCACTCCGCCTGGAACTCGGTCCCCTCACCGCCGAGGCGGTGGCCGAGATCACCGAGGACGTCCTGGGGGCCAGGCCCGACGCCGGGACGCTGAAGGCGGCTGGACGGGCCGAAGGTGTGCCGCTGCTGCTCGTCGAACTGCTGCGCAGCATGCGCGAAGAGCACTCCGTGGTCGTCGAGGGCGACATCGCACGACTGGCCGGCGACGAGGTGCCGGCCCGTTTCCAGGCTTCCGTACGGCTCGCTCTCGACCGCCTCACCCCGGCGACGCGCGAGGTCGTACAGACGGCTTCGGCGGTCGGCCGCACGGTCACCATCGGGCTCCTCGCCGAGCTGCTGGGACGGCCCACGGCCTCGCTGATAGCGCCGGTGCAGGAGGCCCTGGACGCCCATCTGTTCGTCGAGCGCGACGAGCGGTTGCTGTTCCGTCACGACCTGTTCCGTGAGGCCGTCGAGAGCAGCATCCCCGTGGCCGTGCACCGGGCTCTGCGGCGGCACGCCGCCGAAGTGCTGCTGGCACGCGGAGCCCCGGTGACCGAGGCGGCCGCCCTGCTCGTGGACACCGCCGAGGCCGGGGACCAGCGAGCTGTGGAGCTACTGAGGGCCGCCGCTGCCGAGCTGTCCGCTTCGGCTCCGGCATCGGCCGAACAGCTCAGCCGGCGGGCGCTGGAACTGACCGCGGAGACCGCGCCGGAGCATCCCGCGATCGTCGCGGAGACGATGCTGCTGCTGTGGCAGACGGGACAGGCCGGACAGGCTCGGGCGCTGGCCGCCGCGGTCCTGCCGGGGAGCATGCGGCCGGAGGCCGAGGCCCGGCTGCGGCTCGGTCTGGCCCGCGTCTCCAGCCAGTTCGACTTCACCGAGGCCGCCGAGCAGGCCCGGATCGGGGCGGCGCTTCCTGACATCTCCGAGGGTGTGCGGGCCCAGTTGCTGGCGCTGCGTTGCCTCAACCTGTCGATGATCGGTGACTTCGAGGCGACGTCACGGGCCGTTGCCGAAGCCCTCGCGGCGGCGGCCGAGGGCGATGACGACGCCGCCCGGGCCACCGCGATCGCAGTCGACTCCGTCGTCCGCTTCTACCGGATGGAGTGGCAGCGGGCGTTCGAGCTGGCCGACGAGGCGTCGTCCCTCGCGGACGACATCGGCTTCCTCCACTCGCTGTGGGTGCCGGAGGCGCTGTGGCAGGCTTTCCTGTTCAACGCCGAGGGCCGGACCGACCGGGCGCTCGCCGAGTCCGCGGCCGGCATCCGGGAGACCCAGAAGCAGGGGCAGGCCGCGGCCATGGGCCTGTGGATGAGCAACCGGTCCCGGGTGCTCTTCGACGCCGGCCACCTGGACGACGCACGCGCGGAGGCCGAGGCCACCACGGCACTGGCGGACGAGATGGGCATGGGCAACTTCGCCGAGGCGACGGCCCTGTACACGCTTCTGCGCGTCGCCCTGCACACCAACGACCGGGAAGCCGTCACGACGTACGCCGCGCAGGCCGAGCGCATGGTCGGCGACCCCGCCGTCCTCGTCCGCAACGTGGGCTCCTGGCTCCTCGCCCTGGTCGCGGACGACGTGGGCGCACCGGATCGTGCCATGGAACTCCTCGACGAGTCCTTCAGCACCTTCGCCCTGGACGGCCCGTCCCTCGCCAGCCCGGACGACCCGGCCGACATGGTCGTCTTCGTCCGCATGGCGCTGCGGGCAGGGGCGGCGGAGCGGGCCGCCGCGGCCGTCTCCCTCGCGGAGCGCCGGGCGGATCGCAACCCCGGCTTCCCGGTCCTCGCGGCCGCCGCCGCGCACGCCCGGGGCCTGCTCGACAACGATCTCGGACAGCTGCTCAGGGCCGTCGAGCTGTACGACGGCATCCCCCGACTGCTCCCCAGGGCCGCGGCGCTGGAAGACGCCGGCATCCGGCTGGCCACGCGCAGCGCCGCCGACGCCGTGCCCCGTCTCGACCGTGCGCTCGACCTCTACACGGAAGCGGGTGCGGAACGTGACGCCGCCCGTGTCCGGTGCCGGCTGCGCGCCATGGGTGCCCCGCGGCGCCGTACCTCCGCCCAGCGGACCTCCGCGGTCTGGCCCGAACTGACGGAGTCGGAGGTGGCGGTCATCCGGCTGGTCTCGCAGGGTCTGACCAACCGGGCGACCGCTCAGCGCCTGGGGCTGTCGCCGCACACGGTCAGCTCGCACCTGCGGCGCGCCTTCATCAAACTCGACATCACCTCGCGCGTCGAGCTGGCGGAAATCGCAGCCGCACGTCGGCACGGAGAGTAGTCGCTTCGTATCCCACACCCTTCCTCAAGATCCACCGCGGACGTGCGACGCGCGGGGCGCGCGGAGCGCGGCAGGCTCGTGAGGAAGGAAGGGGACGCATTCTTATGACTACTGGGACGACTGCCCGAGGCAGCTCCCGCACCACCATCCACGCCGGGCCACTGGTGTCCGCCCGCGCGCAGGGAACGGACTGGCGTGACACGTTGTCGCATGCGTTGGGGGGAGTCGACATCTCCTCGCAGGACCCCTCGTCCTCGGGCTCCGTCAGCACCGCCGTCCTCGGCATGCTGCGGGTGGTGCGCTCGGAGGGCGACGGAATGACCGTCCGGCGCTCCGCCGTCTCGACCGAGGACACCGGTCGCGGGGACTGCGTGGTCGTCAGCCTCCTGGAGTCCGGGGCCGGTCGGATCGACCAGGACGGGCGGACGGCGGCTCTGGAGACGAACGACGTTTTCCTCTACGACACGTTCCGGCGGGTCCGGCTGGACATCACGCACTCCTTCCGCGTGAAGTCCCTGGTGCTGCCCCGTGCGGCGCTGCGCTCGCACGAGGACGACTTGTGCCGGATCACGGCGGTGCCGTTCGGGCCCGACACCTCCATCGGTGCCCTGTTGCCCTCAGTGGTCACGCGGCTCGTGGACGACGCGGAGCTGTTCTCGGCGGACATCGGTGAGTTGATGGCCCGCAACGCGGTGGACCTGCTCGGGGTGCTGGCCGACGAATGGCTCCGGCGCGGCCGAGCCGAGGCGGCCGACGCCAACCGGGCCCTCCTGCTGCGGATCCAGGGGTTCATCGACGAACAGCTCTCCGATCCCGAGCTCTCGCCCGCGCGCATAGCCCGCGCCCATCACATTTCGCTGCGATACCTGCACAAGCTCTTCCAGGCCGAGGGCACGACGGTCGGCCGCTGGATCCTGCGTCGCCGGCTCGAAGCCTGCCGACGCGACCTGCGGCACCGCCAGACCCGGGGGCTGACCATCGCCGCCGTGGCACACCTGCACGGATTCGCCAGCGCCGCGCACTTCAGCAGGTCGTTCCGGGCCTTCTACGGTGTGTCCCCCAGCGAGTGGCGCGCCACGCTGGCCCCAGGCTCTGGCGTCACGTATCCGCCTGGGTGACTTCGTCGAAGCCGTCGGCCGGTACCCCGGACGGCAGCGCCGCCCAGGCCGATGCGTCCGCAGTCCTCAGGCGGGCGGCCTGGTCCACTCGGGTGCGCCGGCCGACAGCCGTCGCGCGGTCACCGACGTCACCACGAGCAGCACCAGCGCCAGCAGCAGGATGTGCACGAGTTCGGTGTGTGCCAGCAGGAGTGTCCCCACGAGCGCGCCCAGGAACATGGCGAGGACCGACAGCACCCGGCGACCGGGCCGCGGTGCCGCACCGCCGGCCACGGTGGAGTCCGCCGCCAGACCGGTCAGGGTAAGCGTCAGGACGGTGGTCGTCAGGTCCGGGACCCCGAGACGCCGCGCGACCGCGTTCTGCGTCCCCATGGCGAGGCCGAGCAGCACGATCAGGGTGTAGCGGACCGGGCTGGACACCTCGCCGTGCGCGACCGCGACCGCGATCACCGTCCCGGCGACGAGCAGGGCCTGTAGAGCGGTCGTCGTGCTCAGCAGCCGTCCGCGATGGGCTGCGAGCCCGGTGCTGAACCGCCCGCCCGCCAAGGCGCCGGCGAGGAACGACAACAGCGAGACGATGGCGGCCGCCACCGACAGGCCCGGCGCGCCGGCCAGGGCGAAGCCCAGGAAGACCACGTTGCCCGTCATGTTGGCGACGAACACCCGGCCGAGCGCCAGATAGCTCACGGCGTCGATGAGGCCCGTCACCACCGTCAGCGCGAGCATCAGGGGCGGCAGCGGCCCATGCCGGTCGCCCCGGGGCGGGACGAGTGTCCGTGCGGCGTCAGTCAGCAGCTTGCGCATGCCGTGTCCTTTCGTTCGTCGGGTCGCCGGCCGTCGGCCGCGACAGCACCGCTCGGGTGACCAGCCCGCTTGCCGGGCCGATCACGATCGCCGCGAGGGAGACCCACAAGGGCCAGGTGACGGGCCCGAGGGCGTGGTCGAGCGACCACTTTCCAGGACCGGTGAGGGCGAGGGCCGCGGCGACGGCCACGAGGACCGACGGGTACTCGTAGCCGTCGTGCTGGACCCACAGCCCGTTGTGCCACTTGACGGTGCCGGCCACCGTCATCACCCCCATGGCGGCCGTTGCCGCCAGCGGAGTGAGGAGTCCGGCCGCCAGGAACAGTCCGGCCCCTATCTGGCTGCCGCCCGCGGCGAGGGCGGTGAGTTGCCCGCCGCGAAAGCCGTCCCGGCGGAACTCCTCGGTTCCTCCGGCCAGCCCGCTGCCGCCCAGCCGGAAACTGACCTTCTGCACTCCGTGCCCGGCGATGAGGAGCCCCACCACCAGCCGGAGCAGCAGCAATCCGCTGTCCATCGCGTGTATCCGCCTGTTCCTGACGTCCGTCGTCAACCGTGGGGGAGGGTCAGCCGGCGGCGTGCTCGCCGATGACCGCCTGGGCGTAGACGACGCCGAGACCGTAGGTACCGCCGTGCGCCTTCACGACCTCCATGACCGGCAGGTACGTCTCCGCGCGCGCCCAGTCGCGCTGGAGCTCCAGGAGCACCTGCACCCAGGTCACCGGCACCACACCGGCCTGGACCATGCGCTGTACGGCGTGCTCGTGGGCCTGGGGGCTGACGCCGCCCGACGCGTCGGTGACGACGTAGACCTCGTAGCCCTGGGCGAGCGCCGACAGCGCGGGCAGCACGACGCAGACCTCGGTCCACAGCCCCGCGATGACGAGCTTCTTGCGCCCGGTCGCCTTGACCGCCTCGACGAAGGCCTCGTCCTCCCAGGCGTTCATCGTGGTGCGGTCGACGATCCTCTGACCGGGGAAGACGTCCGCGAGCTGCGGCATCAGCGGGCCCGAGAACGACTCGGCGGCCACGGTGCTCAGGACGATGGGGACCTCGAAGGCCTTGGCGGCCTTCGCCAGGCCCACGGTCGCGTTGATGATCGCGGTGCGGTCGCCGCTGCCCGTGCCGAAGAACATCTGCGGCTGGTGGTCCACGAACAGGACCGCGCAGTTGTCGGGGGTCAGCAGGTCGGGGCTGGGAGCAGCGGTGACCTCGGCGATATCGACCATGAGTGTGCCTTTCTGCGATGAGAGATGACGATCACGGACGGTCGTCCGCGATCCGGGAAGGGAGGTGTGAGGGCCGGAGCGCACGGGCGCGCCTCCGGTCACAGGGAGAAGCAGGGGTCGAAGACCGGGGTGTCGGTCTCGGGGACCAGTCCGCGGCGGGCACGCCACTGGCGGTGCAGCTCCGACTCGGCGGCGGCCTCGCCGAGCAGTTCCGCCTGACGGACTCCCGGCCGGGCCTGCGCGGGGGTCGCCTGGTAGCCGCCGAAGTGGGCCACCGGGCTCCACTCGGGCGTCACGGCGGGCATCTCCTCGTCGATGCCCTCGTACTCGCCGGCGGCGTACACGACCCGGCCGCCGACGACCGTCAGGAGGGCTTCGATGTGGGCGATCTCCGGATCCGGCACCGTGAAGTAGTCCTCCGACAGGACGGTCAGGTCACCGAGGAAACCCGGGCGCAGTACGCCCTTGAGGTCCTGTTCACCGGTCAGCGCGGCACCAGCCGTGGTGAACATCTCCAGCGCCGTCTCCCGGTCGACCCGGTTGTGCGGCGGATGGATGGTCAGATCGCCCACGGTCCGGCCGGTGACCAGCCAGTGCAGAGCGATCCACGGGTTGTACGAGGAGACCCGTGTGGCATCGGTACCGGCGCCCACGGTCAGTCCCCGCCCCAGCATCGCCCGGACCGGCGGCGCGTCCGCGGCGGCACCGATCCCGTACCGGCGGACGAAGGCCTCGCCCTGGAAGGAGAGCCGGTTCTGCACGGACATGGCGCCGCCGAGCGCGACGATACGGTCGAGGCTGTCGGCGGACACCGTCTCCGCGTGGTCGAACAGCCACCGGTTGTTCCCGGGGAACAACCCCTCGGCGGCCAGCTTCTCGAAGACGGCCAGGTCACGGCGGATGGTCTCGTCGTAGGTGGCGTGCAGGCGGAAACCCCAGCCGTTCTCCATGAGGAGGCGGACCGCTTTCTCGAACTCCACCTCGTAATCGGGGGCGTGTTCGGGGCGCGGCTCGGCGAAGTTCTCGAAATCCGCCGCCGCCCAGGTGAGGTTCTCGCCGGCGCCGTTGAGGCGCAGCCACTCGTCACCGTCCTCGGGGCGGACCATTGCGATCCACCGGGTGAGGTCGTCGATCTCCTGTCCGGCGGTCTGCGGGAAGAGGTGGTAGGCGATCCGCAGGGAGAGCGCGCCCTCCCTGGCCAGCTCCGTGACGGTCTCGTAGTTGTCCGGGAAGTTCTGGAAGCCGCCCGCCGCGTCGATCGCGGAGGTGAGACCGAACCGGTTGAGCTCGCGCAGGAAGTGCCGGGTGGACGTCTTGCGATGCTCCTCGTCCAGCACCGGCGCCTGGGCCAGCGTCGAGTAGAGGATCAGTGCGCTCGGGGCCGCGAGCAGCATGCCCGTAGGGTCGCCGTCGCGTCCCCGCATGATCTGTCCGCCCCGCGGGTCGGGGGTGTCCTTGGTGTAGCCGGCGGCCTTGACGGCCGCGCGGTTGAGGATCGCGGACTGGTACAGGTGCAGGACGAAGACGGGGGTGTCCGGCGCGGCGGCGTTGAGTTCCGCGACCGTGGGCAGCCGCCGTTCGGCGAACTGCTCGGCGGACCAGCCGCCGACCACCCGTACCCACTGGCCCGCTGGGGTGCGGGCCGCCTGTTCCCGGAGCATGGCCAGGCCCTGGCGCAGGGAGCGTACGCCGTCCCAGCGCAGCTCCAGCACGTAGTTGAGGCCGCCGCGGATGACGTGCAGGTGAGAGTCGTTGAGGCCGGGGATCATCCGGCGGCCCAGCGCGTCGACCACCCGGGTCGCGGGGCCGACCTGCCCGGCCACGTCCTTGTCCCCGCCGACGGTCGTGATGACTCCGTCGCGGATGGCGATCGCCTCGGCCTGGGGCAGCCGGGGATCACCGGTGTGGATCTTCGCGTTGCGGACGACGAGGTCCGCCGCGTCGTCGGTGGCGCGGGGAATCAGCCCGCCGACCGGCATCGTGGACACCTTTCGACAACCTCCTGAAGGGCGTACGGGGCGTATGGGGTGGGATCTGCGACAGGCCGCGCTCAAGCCGACGACACATCGGCGAGGTGCACGGACGACCGTGCGGCGGCTGCTTCGCCGATCACGCTACGGGGGAAAAGCGGGCCCGATGTCCGGTCAGTGCACTGCGGGTTGACCTGTAGCGCACGGGTGGTCCGGGCGTGCCGGGCGCTGTGGCGCACGGGTGGTCCGGCGGCCCGAGGGCGCTTCGCACGCGGTGGTGGTCGCCGGCCGCGCGGGAGCGCCTCAGGGGTTCCGCCGGGTGACCGCGACGACGACACCGCCCAAGAGCGCACCGGCAACCAGCGCAGGCGCCGGGAGCCACGTCGCGAGCAGCAGGCCGACGACGGTGACGGCGCACGGGACGTCATCGGCCTTGCGGCGCTGGTGCGGGCGGAGGTGCACCGCCCAGACGGCGAACACGAAGACGGCGGCCGGAACCGTGACCCCCAGCGCGGCCGGCAGGGCCCCGGCGGTCCCCGCGGGGCGCGTGAGGTGGTCTGCGTAGGCAGCCAGGCCCGCCCCCGGCCAGGGCGCGCAGGGCGGCGATGTTCTGCTGCCGCTCGAAGGCCCCCCGTACGGCGATCGTGGCGGCCGCCACGGACTCGCCCAGCACGATGAGCGTGAACAGCTCGTAGCGCTCCGAGATATGACGTGGATGCCACGATGTCATGCCCGCGGATTGCGCCCACACAGGGACCAGCACCTCCGCGAGGATCATCACGGCGATGCCGGGAAGTCGACCCGTGGCCGGGAGGAATAGCAGCCCCACCCAACCGAGTTGACAGACCGTCACGCCGACGGCGAAGCGCAGCGTGGTCGCACGCCGCGGGCGATCGGCGAGGCCGGCGCGCAGCCACAGTGCCGCCAGTGCCGTGCGCAGCACCACGTACCCGAGCGTGATGACGAGCAGTTCCCCGTGCTCGAAGGCACGACCCACGCCGGCGGCCAGCACGAGAGAGCTGGTGATCTGCACCAGCACGGTCAGACGGTAGGGCGTGTCGTCCGGGTCGTAGGCGGAGGCGAACCAGGTGAAGTTCATCCACGCCCACCAGACGGTGAAGAAGACCAACGCGAAGCGCAGGACGCCCGCGGCGCCGTGCCCGTGGGCCAGGGCATCGCGCAGGTAATGGGAGGCCTGGGCCACGGCGACGACGAAACACAGGTCGACGAAGAGCTCCAGCGGCGTGGCGGTCCGGTGGGGCTCGCCCGGGTCGCGCCCGGTCATGGCATGCCGTCGGCGCGTGACGGGCACCGCCCGGCCGAGGGCCCGCACGCCGCTCAGCGGAGGTCTCCGGGCGCGGCCACGATCCTGACGGCGCGGTCCGGAACGGGACCAGGACCGACAACCACCACATCCGCCTGCTCGTTCATCCGAACTCCCGCTCCTCGTCGCAAATGCCGTCGTCCGCCGACGCTAGGCGGCCCGCAGCGCGACAGGAGCCCGCAGGCGCACGGGCTCTTGCCCGACAGTGAACGGTTCCGACGCCCACCGGATGCCGTGTGCTGACGGGCACCGGGGCATGCACTCAGGGGCAACCACACGCGGTCGCCCCCGCCTACCGTCACGGCGTACACACCGCACGGACCGCAGGAGGCGGATCATGACCACCAGCTCTCACCCCGGCAACGGAAGCCAGCCGTGGCTGCACCAGAAGGGCGAGGTCATCCAGGAGTTCGGGTCGGTCAAGCAGTTTCCGGTCGGCCTCTCGTACGAGGCCCGGATGTACTCGTGCCAGCGTCTGAACAGGGCCCTGGCGGACACCCAGATCCTCTACGGCCTCTACAAGAAGCACCATTGGCTGATGCGCGGCGCGACCTTCTACCAGCTGCACCTGGTGCTGGACAAGCACGCGGGGGAGCAGCTGGAGCTCATCGACACCCTCGCCGAGCGTGTCCAGTCACTCGGCGGAGTCGCGGTGGGCGACCCCCGGCACGTCGCCGAGATCA
Source organism: Streptomyces ipomoeae 91-03 (assembly GCF_000317595.1). Lineage (GTDB taxonomy): Bacteria > Actinomycetota > Actinomycetes > Streptomycetales > Streptomycetaceae > Streptomyces > Streptomyces ipomoeae. Next base: position 26,665 of record NZ_AEJC01000650.1, read on the forward strand.
CCTCCATCCCGCGTCCCCCGGACGGCGTGGAAGAGGTCCCCGCGATGCTCTCCCGCCTGCTGGAGGCCCATGAGACGATCCTCGTCGACGCCCACGACGCCGCGAAGCGCACCGCCGAGCTGGGCGACGACGGCACGAACGACCTCTTCGTCTCCCAGGTGATCAGGACCGGTGAACTCCAGTCCTGGTTCCTGGCGGAGCACCTGGTGGACACCCCGCTTGTCCGTTCCTGAGCCACGACGGATCCCCTACAGCCGCACATCGGTCCGGATCATGCGGGGGCGTAGCGGCAGGACCGCACTGCACCGCGCCCCCGCGCCAGACTCCCGCACCGCTCCCGTGACGTCGCCCACCGGTGAACGCCCACTTGGCCCCCGCCCGTCCGACCCGTCCACCGCCCCTTCGCCTCCTTGACCTGCGGATCCTCGCGGATGTCCTCTCCCGCAGTTTCGAGGGTGCCGGTCGTGCTCTGCTGCTGCGCGGCGAGGCGGGGATCGGGAAGACCGCGGTGCTCGACGCCGCCCGGGAGGAAGCCACCGCACGCGGCGGTCGCGTCCTGTCGGCGCTCGGCGTGCAGTCGGAGGCGACCGTGCCCTTCGCGGGGCTCCACCAACTGCTCAGCCCGTTCCTCCTCGACCACGCCTCAGCGCTGCTGGAACCGCAGCGACAGGCCCTGTTCGCGGCCTTCGGCATGAACGACAGCGTCGCCCCCGCCATGTTCTCGGTCGGACTGGCCGCTCTGGAGCTGATCGGCGATCCACCGGGCCACCGCGTGGGTTCTCTCGATCGCCACCGGGTAGCGGGCCTCGGGCGACAGGTCGTACTCCGGGAACACCACCGCGGCCTCCACCCCCACCGGCAGCGCGCCCGTGGCCCCGGGGGGCCGGACGACACACGCCCGGACAGTGCCCGTGGGCCGGCCCGGCACCATCACCCACTCCTTGTCCACCGCCGGCAGAGCGATGTCGCCGGATTGCACCTCGTCGACCGCCCTACGGCCCTTCACCGGCGTCAGCTCGAACAGGTAGGGCGGACGTGGCGGCAGCCGCCTCCAGCACGGGCCGGACCGGCTCGACGGCATCAGACATGTCAGTTCTCCGTACGTGCTTCCGTGGACGTGCCGGGATGCCGGTCGCTCCGGCACCACCGTGCCGACCCGTAAGCGGGCGCGGGAGCCACTGCCTTGCCACGATATGCCGCCGCGAGCCGGGCGATGGTCCAGGAGTGCACAAGGCGATGGTCCAGGAGTGCACGAACGGAGCGCGCAATGGCAGCGCGTCGGACCGGCCTATGAGGAGGCCAGCGCCTGCCAGTCGGTCGGAGTCATGCCGTAGGCGGCCCGGAAGACACGGCTGAAGTGGGCCGCGCTGGTGAACCCCCAGCGGTGCGCCACCGCCGCCACGGTGATCCTGCGGTTCGGCGCCTTGCTCAGATCACGCCGGCAGCAGTCCAGCCGACGCTGCCGCACCCACTGCCCCACGGTGATGCCGTCGGCCTGGAAAAGCTTGTGCAGGTAGCGCACGGAAATATGGTTCGCGCGTGCGATCGACTGCGGGGACAGATCGGGGTCCGGCAGATGCTGTTCGATGTAGGCGCGGACCTGGGAGAGCATCTCGTCGCGGGCGTGCGGCACCGCCGGATCGTTCCGTTGCGCCCCTTGCAGGAGTTCCATGACGAGGACGACCAGGAGATCGACGGTGTTGCGGGTCAGTTGGTGAATCACCTGAGGCGCGTGCGTGCTGGCCCCGGCGGACAACACCGACAGGAAGTCCGAGACCAGCCCGCCCAGTCCCGCATCGCCCGCGACCCTCGTTCCGGTGAGCTGGTCCCAGTCAGCTTCCGAGAGTTCCAGATAGGAGCGTGGCAGCCGGAAGACCGTCATGCCGCAGGCGTCCGGAAACCTCGGCGAGCGTTGTCGTCCCGGATCACAGAAGATGAGGTCGCCCGGTCTCATGACGATACGGCCTCCGTCCCGGGTCGTCGCGACAGAGTCCTTCTCGGCCAGCCCCAACCGGAAGAACTGGTCGTCTTCTGCGTGCGGCAGCGGCGAGAGGGTATGGGTGAGCCCGGGCAGTGTGGACATGAGGAGTTCTCCGCTCGATGCGATAGCGGCCCTGTCGCGTCGCGGCCCGTGCTCCGGGACACCGTACGCACACCGTGGTCGGTGTCGCATCGGTGTTGCCTGCGCCGAGTCCAGGGTCGAGGTCATGCCGCCGACGACGGCCTCATGTCCTCTACTCTGCCGAGCGTCTGTCCTGCAGGCATCTGTCAGTCGACTGGCGATGTGACTGTCCGTTGGCAGGCCGGGCACCGTCAGCCCGCGACCGCATCCCCTGAGCGGCGTTCGGCCTCGGTGATCCCGCCCCAGACGCCGTACTGCTGCCGCGAGGCCACAGCGAAGCGGGCGCACGGGCCGCTCACCGGACAGGCGCGGCAGATCGCGCGCCGCCTCCTCCCGACGCCTGCGCGCCGTGCCCCGCTCGCCGCTGGGAGAGAAGAAGACCGCGCTGTCCATGCCTCGGCACGCGGCCTTGCCCTGCCAGTCCCACATGTGCAGCAAGGGCTTCGTCAGCGCCCTCATCAGTCCCGTCCGGCCGCTGCGGCGTCCCTGGCGGCGGGGGCTCACGAGTCTGCCGCCGGACGTGTTCGCGTACCGCCTGAGAACCGGCTCAGCGCGGCGAGCCGCTGTTCGAAGGGGACCAGAGCGGCGCCGAACCCGTCGGTGGGGTCGACCGAAGTGATCGCGCCGTGCAGGGAGCGGGGTGCGATCGCCGCGGTGGTGTCGACGTCGGGGGCCGTGGCGGGGGCGGGGACTCTGCCGGGGCCCGGGCCGGGGGCGGTGGTTTCGGTTCCGGGGCCCGGGGAACTGCCGGTGGCCTCGGTTCCGGTGGAGGTCATGAAGCGGGCCAACTCGGTGCCCGCGCGGGCGATGCGGTGGGCGAGGCCCTCTTCGCCCCAGTCCTCGGACGCCGCGTACACGGCGGTCGGCAGGACGAGCGCGCGCAGGTAGGTGAACAAGGGGCGCAGGGCGTGTTCGGTGACCAGGGAGTGGCGGGCGGTGCCGCCGGTCGCGCCGGCGAGCACGGGCTTGCCGGTCAGGGCGTCTTTGTCGATGAGGTCGAAGAACGACTTGAACAGGCCGCTGTAGGACGCGGAGAAGACCGGCGTGACGGCGATCAGGCCGTCCGCGGCGGCCACCGCGTCGAGCGCGGCGGCGAGCCGGGCGGCCGGGAAGCCGGTGACGAGATGCTGGGCGATCTCGGTGGCGAGGTCGCGCAGTTCGACCACCTCGACCTCGGCGTCCACATGGTCGAGCGTGGCCGCGGCGAGGCGGTCGGCCAGGAGCCGGGTGGACGACGGGGAGCTCAGCCCTGCCGCCACGACGACGAGCTTCACCGGGAACTCCCTTCGGCGGTGGTCGTCTTGGCGGCGACGCGGGCGGCGTGGGTGGGCGCGTCGGGGACGCCGGCGGGCTTGAGGCCGGCGAACTCCTTGCGCAGCACCGGGACGACCTCCTCGCCGAGGATGTCGAGCTGCTCCAGGACGGTCTTGAGGGGCAGCCCGGTGTGGTCCATGAGGAACAGCTGGCGCTGGTAGTCGCCCACATAGCCACGGAAGGACAAAGTCCGCTCGATGACCTGCTGCGGGGAGCCGACGGTCAGCGGGGTGTCGCGGGTGAACTCCTCCATGGACGGGCCGTGGCCGTAGACCGGGGCGTTGTCGAAGTAGGGGCGGAACTCGCGGACCGCGTCCTGGGAGTTCTTGCGCATGAACACCTGGCCGCCGAGGCCGACGACGGCCTGCTCCGGGGTGCCGTGCCCGTAGTGGGCGAAGCGCCTCCGGTAGAGGTTCACCATCTGCTTGGTGTGGCCGGCGGGCCAGAAGATGTTGTTGTGGAAGAAGCCGTCGCCGTAGTACGCGGCCTGTTCGGCGATCTCCGGGGAGCGGATGGAGCCGTGCCAGACGAACGGTGCGACACCGTCGAGCGGGCGCGGGGTGGAGGTGAACGACTGCAGCGGCGTACGGAACTTGCCCTCCCAGGTCACCACGTCCTCGTCCCACAGGCGGCGCAGGAGCGCGTAGTTCTCGATGGCGAGGTCGATGCCGTCCCGGATGTCCTTGCCGAACCACGGATAGACCGGGCCGGTGTTGCCGCGGCCCATCATCACGTCCATGCGGCCGTCCGCGACGTGCTGGAGCATCGCGAAGTCCTCGGCGATCTTCACCGGGTCGTTCGTCGTGATCAGCGTCGTCGAGGTGGACAGGATCAGGTTCTCGGTGCGGGCGGCGATGTAGCCGAGCATCGTCGTCGGAGAGGACGGCACGAACGGCGGGTTGTGGTGCTCGCCAGTCGCGAAGACGTCGAGGCCGACCTCCTCGGCCTTGAGCGCGATGGCGAGCATCGCCTTGATCCGCTCGTGCTCACTCGGCGCACGCCCGGTCGTCGGATCGACGGTGAGATCACCGACGCTGAAAATCCCGAACTGCATTGCTGATTCCTTTCGATGACGTACTCGGTACTGGGGATGCGGCATTGGTCGTCGCATATGAGTCGCACATGACAACGCGGGGCCACGAGTCAGGGACGGGCACTTTTCTCCAGGAGGGAGGTGAGGGCGCCGTCCACGTCCAGATACGTGCTTTCCACCCCGGCAGGCACCAGGGAAAAGGTCCGCTGGAGGAAGTCCGCTACCTCCGTCACCGGCAGCTCGATCAAGGCCGTACCCGACCCGTTCCTGAGGACGACGCGGAGGGTGTCCGGGGGTGGCCGTGCGCGGGCAGCACCAGGACGTCGCCGGAGCCCGTGGGGCGCCGCAGCCCCCCGGCCAGGAGGTCGCGGGCGAACACCCACGGAATGCGTGGGCCGATCAAGGGGCCGAGGGACATACCGACGGCGTAGGGATCGGTGACGCGGTACCGCAGTTCCGCGGGCAGCGGAAGCGGCGGCCTGTTGAGAGGTCTGACATGCGCCGTGACAGCGCGGGTGACAGTGCCGGAATGCAGTTCCATTGAAGCCTCGAAAAACTGAGAAGAGCGTTTCCTCCTCAGCACCCTAGGCACGGGCTGCACGGGTGGTTTGTCGTGGAACGCACAGGCCGTTGCCCGGGAAAGCACCGCTGCCGCGGCACGTCGTGACGGTCCCGGCGCACCCGGCTCACTGCCCTGGCGGAGTCGCATCGACACGGCTGGTGCACTGTCGGGCTGCGGCCGGTACACGCTGGGGCAAATGGCTCGTTCGGCGCGCTCCTAGCCTGGCTGCGACCTTGTGGGCGACCCCCCTGAATGATGGTCGACGGCTGCCACCGCACGGCACCGCCTACCCTCACACCGACTTCGCGGCCATCGCCCGCGCGGCCGGTGCCCGGGGCATCCGGGTGGAGAAGCCCGCCGAGGTGCGTGACGCCCTGCGCGAGGCCTTCGCCCACGACGGCCCCGTACTGGTCGACGTGGTCACGGACCCCGACGCCCTCGCCATCCCGCCGAAGATCACCGCCGAACAGGTCACCGGATTCGCGCTGTCCGCGAGCCGCACCGTCCTCACCGGCGGCGTCGGACGCATGGTCCATCTGGCGCGCGCGAATCTGCGCAACGTCCCGCGCCCGTGAACCGGCCGCCCCGAACCGACGCACCCGAACGGCCTTCGCCGTCCCACCTCGCACCTAGGGCCTGTGTGGGGTTGTGATCTGGGCTCGCGGGGCGTGGCACGCACGCTCGCCGCGTTGCCGAAATGCCCTAGTAGCTCCGCTACGAGGGCCTTCCGGCGCCTTGCGATCGCACGCACCACGCCCC
>NZ_AEJC01000651.1 GCF_000317595.1 Streptomyces ipomoeae 91-03
CGCCCGTTTCGGTCATCTTCCTCTTCAGCAGCGGGAGTTCGCTGTCGCCGAAGCAAGGCACGGGCTCGGCGGTGTCCTGAACCACCTGCCGGGCGTGCGGTACGTCAACCATCCGTCGGCGGTGGCCCGCGCCGACTTCAAGCCCGCCCAGCTCCAGCGGTTCGCTGAGCTGGGCCTGGCGATCCCGCCCACCCTGGTCACCAACGATGTCGAGCAGGCGCGGAAGTTCGCTGCCGAGCACGAGCCCGTGATCTACAAGACGTTCCGCGGCCTGCCCCCGGGCGAGGACGGTCACACTGGAGCGATCTGGGCCCAGCGCGTCGATCCCGGCACCTTCGACGATGCCCTCACCGTGACCGCGCACCTATTCCAGGCCGAGATCCCCAAGACCGGCGACGTGCGGGTCACCGTGGTCGGCCGCCGTGTCTTCGCCCAGCAGATCGCCGCCCCCGACGGCGCGCTGGACTGGCGTCGCGGCGACTGGGACGAGTTGCTTCACGCTCTCATTACCGTCCCGGCCCCCATCGAGGCCACGTTGCACAGATACCTGGCCTCGTTCGGTCTGGTCTTCGGCTGCTTCGACTTCGGCCTCACCGGCGATGGGGACGACCCCAGGCACTGGACCGCGATCGAGTGCAACCCGAACGGACAGTGGGGCTGGCTGCCCGACGCACCGGCCATTACCGAGGCGTTCGCTGACATCCTGAGCAGGAAGGAGGCGGCAGGCGATGACCATGCCAGCCGACCTTGAGACTGACGCCGCGCGGCTGCGCGAGGCGATGGCGAAGGCCCTCGCCGAGAACGGCGTACTTGCCGATCCAGCATGGCGAGCGGCGGTAGAGACGGTGCCACGGCACCGGTTCGTGCCTGGCTTCTATCTTCCCGCCAACGAGCGCGATGGGCAGGGACTGATGGCGTGGGAGCCGGTCACCGCCGAACTCGATCATGGCCGCTGGCTGGCCGCCGCGTACTCCGACGCCACGCTCATCACGCAGTTCGATGGCGACGAACCCGACTGGAAGCAGCCTTCTGCCCGGCACGGCGGGGCACCCACCTCATCGTCCACGCTGCCGTCGCTCGTCCTGCGGATGTGGGAAGACGCAGACCTTCAGGATGGCCATACGGTGCTGGAAATCGGCACGGGAACCGGCTACTCCACCGCGCTCGCCTGTGAACGGCTCGGCTCTGCGGCCATTACATCGATCGAGGTTGATGGCCGCCGCCTCGACCAGGCCGCGAGTGCGCTGTATGGCTGCGGCTACACCCCCACCCTGGCCGTGGCGGACGGGCTGTACGGGTACTGGCCCGAAGCGAAGTTTGACCGGATCGTGGCCGCCTGCTCCTTCCGCGCCGTCCCGCCCTCCCTTCTTACGCAAGCACGGCCGGGAGGGAAGATCCTGCTCACCCTGTCCGGCTGGCTCTATGGGTACGCCCGAGTCCTGCTCACCGTCGCTGACGACTGCGCCGCCGAGGGGACACTGCTGCCCGGCACCGTCTCCTTCATGTCCGCGCGCATTCATGCGGCGCCGGCGTTCGGCAACCCTGCCCATTGGTCCTCTGGTTTGCCCGAGACCGGCCGTGCTGCCAAGCACAGTCCGGAGCGCATCACGGCCGCCACCGGGGAGGCGTTCCATCTGCGGTTCCTCGCCCAGTGCGCGGCGTCGGACGCGCAATTGGTGACCGTCGGCGAGACGGTGCACCTGGTCGATGTCGTTACCGGCTCCGCCGCCACTCTCACTCCGGTGGACGGTCGATGGGAGGTGCGTGAGAGCGGACCGGTGAAGCTCTGGGAGCGGATCGAGACGGTGCTGAGCGCGTATGACGAAGCGGGTCGGCCGGGTCCGGAGACGTTCTCCCTGCACGTGTACGGCGGCGGCCAGCACCTGCGGCATCCGCACATGCCCAGCCTGCCGCTGCCCAGGCCCTGACTCACATTGCGGGACCGCAAGTTCCGGAGTCCGGATGGGTGCGTGACGGCCCCGCCCAGACTCCGGCCGTGGCCGGAACGCCTGCACGGGGTGACGCCCTGCTGACTCGGGCCACAAGCCTCTAATGTTGCGGCGAATGGTCCACGTCACACCGAGGAGGACCCGATGCGACGCCGCACCCTGCTCGCGACAGCAGGTCTCGCCGTTCCTGCCTCACTCGTGGCCGGCGTGCAAACGGCCCTCGCGGAGATGCCGGCGCCATCTGGTTCGCCTGTACCTCTGGACACGCATCTGACCCGTGCCCGCTCGCTCTTCGACACCGGACGGTACGGCGACCTCCTCAAAGCCCTGCCGGATCTCCTCGCCACGGCCCATGATGGAATTCGGGACCGGTCGGAGATCAACTATGCGCGCCTCTCCGCCTGTTACTCCCTGGCGACCCAGGTCCTGGTGAAGATCGGGCGGTATGACCATGCGCGACTGACCGCCGACCGGGCGACTCTCTACGGCGATCTGTCCGGCTCTCCACTGGCCTCGGCAGCGGCTGTGCGTGAGCTGAGCATTGTTCTGCGTCATCAGGACCAAGCGGACACCGCACAGCGGCTGGTCCTCAGTGCCGCGTCCAGGATCGAAGCCATGGGTTTGACCACTCAGGCGCAGGCGGCGGCGTACGCGCAGATGCTCTGCACCACTTCGTACACGGCCGCTCGCTCCAATGACCGAAGCCAGGCGTTGGAGATGATTGACGAGGCGGCGAGGGCTGCGGCTGCTCTGCCGACCGTCGCGCCGACGGGGAGACTCTTCGCCATCACCCCCGCCTCTGTCCAGCTCTACGAGGTCGGGGTCCACTGGGCGCTCGGCGACGCTGGGGCCGCGATCACCAAGGGGCAGCAGCTTCACCCGGGCCAGTTCGCCACTGCGGAGCGCAAGGGTCGCCTTCACACGGACATGGCCCGTGCCTGGTGGCAGTGGGGCAAGGCCGAGCAGACCGCTCAGGCGCTCCTGGATGCCTTCCGAGTCACCCCGGCGGAGGTTCGGGACAGGCCTGCTGTTCGGGCGATCGTCAGCGAACTCCAGCGCAAGCACCCGCATGTTGCGGGCGTCAGGGAGCTTTCACGGGCCGTACTCGTCGGCTGAGCGAAGCGCCTCGCGCCGGAGCCCGGAAACCCGGGTCCCGGTCACCCGTGTGGCGGGGCTTCGGGCGGTAAGAGAAAAAGAACTCTTGGGAGAGAAACCCTCCAAACCAATCCAAACCCTGTGTTCGTCACTCGGCGGAGTGAACTCTCTCAACTCGGATGGCGTCGGTGAGGTTTGGGCGTGCAGGCTCAGCCCTGACAACCGCAGACATGCGTCGGCCCCCGCCGGGACTGGCATCCCAGTGCGAGGGCCTGACCACCAGAGGAAGAAGATCGGTCTTCCCCAATGGCTGAGACGAAGCCTAGCGCCGCAGTGCGCCCAGAGTTCCGCGTTCGGCAAAGCGCCACCCATTCCGGGGTCACCCACATCAGGGAGTACCAGCCCGATCGGTTCACGATCGTCGGCAACCACCTCGCGCAGCACCGCGAGTTGTCCCTGACCGCGATCGGGCTCGGCACTCACATCCTGTCGCTGCCCCAGGGAGCCTCCGCGGACATTCGTACCCTCGCCGAGCGCTTTCCCGAAGGACGCGACCGGATCGCTTTCGCCCTGCGGGAGTTGGAGGCGCACGGCTACATCGAGCGGGTGCGGGAGCGGGTCGACGGTGGGCGCGTGGTCACGCGTACGTACGCGTACAACGCTCCGGCGCTCACGCGGGCTCGGCGGGAGGCGACGGGTGGGCCGGTCTCCGCCCCCGCGGATCCGACAGCCGGTCCTGTCATCGGACGTGCTTCCGCAGTTCCCGCAGAACCCGTCATTCCGGCAGTGCCCGGCGCTCCCGCAAGCCCTGCCGCTCCCGTCGACGGCGCCGTCCCCGCGGTTCCAGTTCCGCCGGTCGTGGAAGACCAGCCCGCCTCCGGAGAGCCCGCACCACCCGCACCCGAGCCCGCCGAACCCGAGCTGTCCGGCAGCGAACACCACGACAAGGCTGTTGCCCTGCTCGTGGGACTGCGCCGTACCGACGACCGGTTCACGCTCTCCCAGCGGGACGTGCGCCGCCTCACTCCGGCTGTCATCGCCTGGTTCGACAACGGCGCCAGCAGAACGGCGGTGCATCACGCCATGACGGCCGATGTTCCCGCCCTCGTCAAGAATCCGGCCCGGTTCCTGGCCCACCGGCTGCGGGAACTGCTGCCGCCACCACTGCCGCCCTTGCCGGAGTTTCCCGAGGGCCGGGCTCCGGACGTCGAGCCGTCCCCCTCGCATCACATGGTCGACTGCGCGGGCGGCTGCAACCGTGCCTTCCGTGCGCCGGAGGGGACCTGGTGCCGAGACTGCCGTGCCGAGCGCGACCGCCGTATCGCCGAGTCGGCGGGGGCTGAATCCGTCCGCGCGGCCTGAGTCGTCGAGATCGGCGAGTTCGGGCCGGAGTCCGCGTTGCGGGTCGTCAGGGGCGAGGAAGGCGCCCGTACGCATGAGGGTGGCGTTCAGGGGGCGTAAGAAGCTTGCGCTGTGCGTCAGTTCACCCTCGCCCAGTCGGTGTTCGCGCTGGCAGAGTGGACGTGTATGGGGCGCCGCTTCGGGGGAGGCACGGGAGCATGACAGCGATGATCTCCGTGAAGGTCGAGGGACCGGTCGGGCTGGACGAGCCGGAGGAACTTCTCGAGGAGCTGGGGCGGGAGACGGGGCTGGCCTGGCGGCTGGAGACGGCCGGGCAGAAGGGCACCCTGGGCGGCGACCTCGCTGTCACGCTGCTGGAGGCCCTGCTCGAAGGTGCCGTCGGAGCCGTGGTGCAGGCTGCCGCGCAGCGAGCGATCGACACCTGGCGGGGGCGGCGGCTCGATCCGCCGACCGTCACCATCATCTTCCAGACCCCGCCGGCGCCGCAGGGCCCGGAACCCGGACAGGTCCCGGAACCCCGGCAGGAGCCGGAGCCTCCGCGGTGCCTCGCCGACGACCCCGACGGCTCCGCGGGCCCCACCACCCCCGAGGGGAGCTGACCGGTATGGCATCGCGGGCGTTGGTGATCGGCGTCGGGACGTACGACGACGACTCCGGTATAGCCGGGTATCCGACGATCGAGGCGAGTGCCCGTGCGTACGGGGCCGCGCTGGCCCAGGACGCCCGGTGGGGCCCCGCGGCGGAGTCCCCGGTGCTGGAACCGCGTCGGACGCGGACCGCGGACGGGGTGATGCGTGCCCTCCATGAGGCGGCGGCGGCCGGTGAGGGGCCGGAGGACACCCTGCTCGTGGTGTACGTCGGACACGGGGCGTACTGGCAGGACGTGCCCGGCGGTCAGGTCCACTTCGCGGTCGGCTCCTCGCGGATCAACGAGCCCTGGACCTGGCTGTCCGCCTGGTACGTGTACCGGGCGATCAGGAAGAGCAAGGCCGGTCTCAAGGTGCTGATCGCGGACTGCTGTTACTCGAACATGCTGCCCCACCTGGGCCCCGAGTCCGTGCTCCCAGGCGCTCTCGGCACCCGCTACCAGGGCACCTGTGTGCTCACCGCGGTCGGCGGCAACGTCCACAACGCGTGGGCGGACGCCTGCCCGAACCTGCCCGAACCCCTCGACACCTGCACGCCGTTCAGCGGCCATCTGCTGAACGTGCTGGGGCAGGGCATGCCCGACCACCCCGACGACCTCACGCTCGGCGCGCTCCGCGCCGGTATCGACGAGGGGATGCAGGAGTGCGGCGTCCACCACGCGCCCCGGATGCTGCTGAACGACGCCTCGGAGGCGGCCACGCTGTTCACCAACCACGCGAAGAGCCGTCGGCCCCGGGCGCGCGTGCTGGACACGGTGGACGAGTGGGTTCGCGAACTGCTCCTCAACGGCGAGCGCAATCTGCCTGAGCTGATGCGCCGCCCGGACCTCGCGGGGCGTGTGGTGGTACGGCTGAAGGCCGGGGACGAGCAGAGCCGTGAACTGGCCCGACGCGTCGACCGGAGGGCCGGCGAACTGCTGCCCGACCCGGCCGACTTCGTCACGTACTGGGGTGAGATCGAACCCGCGATGCTGGGCGGCGGATGACCACCGTCGAGGGCACCAACGGCACCAGCGGCACCAACGGCACCAACGACATCAATGGCACCAGCGGCACCAACGACATCGAGGGTGCGAACGGCGTGGGCGGCGGGGGCGGCACGCGTGGGGCTGGCGGCGCCGAGGGTGTCCGCCGCACCGATCACCTGTTCCAGCTGGACCTGGCCGAATCGCTCAACGAGGCGTACGCCTGGGTGACGCGGATCCAGGTCCGGCAACTCGTGGGCATCCTGAGCAGGATGCGCGAGGAGCATCGCGAGGCGATGGCCATGCGCGCCCTGCACGCCTTCGCGCTGCGCCGCCCGGTCGACGAACTGGTCGAGCTCGCCGACCAGTTCGACAGGCGGGACGCGGTCATGCTGATGGCGACGGCGGCCCTGTCACGGCCTGTCGGGGAGGCGGCCGAGCTGGCCCTGATGCAGCACGAGGCGGAGTTCCGCAGCGGACGCGCGCCGATCACCGCGAGCATCGTGCACGACGTGGCGTGCCAGCGTACGGCGTTCGATGTGGCGGTGTTCGTACGGGTACTTGAGCGGCGGCAGCCGATGCTCGCGAAGCGCACCGTGGAAATGTTCGCGGGCGCCGGCTCCGGCCGCACCAACCTCGACAAGGCGCTGCTGCACACCGCGCTCCGCGACGAGGGCTGCGAGCGGGAGGCCGACCGGCTGCTCGGGCTGACCCTGTGGGCGATCGCCGACAGCCCGCCGGGCGCCGCCGGGGCGGGCGACGAGGGCGACGAGGGCGAGGAGATGGCCGACCTGGCGGGCGCCTTCCAGCACCTCAGCCCGGCAGGGCGGGTTCTGGAGCGGTGGGTCGAGGAGCGGCTGAACGCCTCGGACGCGACCGAGGTGGAGCGGACCCGGGCACTGGTGGCGCGGCTGATCGCCCGGCGCGGCGCCGGCCACGACGCCCTGGCCGAGCACATCGGCCGCACCGCGCAGCCCAGGCACATCGTGAAGCTCTGCGCGCTGCTGGCGAAGGGGCCCTCGGCGTCCCCCGCCAAGTGCGCCCTGGTCCGGCAGTACGCGGCCGGAAACACGAACGTGCAGGAGTTGGCCGGGCTCGTGGCGTCCTGGCACAAGGAGCCGGCCCTGACCCGCACCACCCGGGAGCTGCTGGCCGATGTCGTGGCGAGCGCCGCCGGCCCCGGTGCCTCCCCCCGTCCGCTGAACGAGCTGAGGCAGCTGAACGAGTGGCTGCGCGAGGAGGACGCCGACCCCGAGTGCTCCCGGCTGCTGTGCTACGCCGCCGCCGTACGGATCGAGGGCCGCTCCGGTGCCGACCTGGTGACCCTGCTGGGCCGCGTGGAACGGGGCCGTGACCGCAGCCGCGCCGCGCATGAGGTGGGGCGCCGGCTGGCCATGGCCGTCATGGGCCCGGACGGGGACCGGGACTGGTTCGTGGACTGTCTGCGCGCGCTGCACGAAGCCAGGCACGCGGTCGCCGTACGCGCCGCCTGCCGTGAACTCTCCGATCCGTCCCCCGAGTCGACGGCCGACGCCGCGCTGGTCGCCGATGTCGCGGGACGGCTGTACGAGGCCGGGCTGCACAAGGTGGCCTGGACGCTGCTCGAACGGTTCCTGGAGAACGAGCAGTTGGTGACTCCGGCCGATGTCGTCGAGGTCGTCGGCCGGGTGCTGGCGCTGCCGCTGCCGGACGCGGAGCTGCTGCTCCGCGCCACGGTGGGCCGCTGGTCGGACGTCGGCCACCGTGACGACGCGGTGGCCGCGTTGCGGGCGGCCAGGCGGTGCGAGGCGGCGGACTGGGTGATCAAGTCCCTGCGGTGACGGGCGCCTTCGGCTCCGGCTCCTGACGGGGGGTGGGGAGGGTCGGGGGTACGGCCTTCATATAGCGGCGGGAGGCCTGGACCAGCAGGGGGAACACGACCGCGGCCGACAGGGCGGCGATGAGCGGCGTCACGTCGGACAGTACGCCGCCCCTGCCGTCTCTCCCGTCCAGGTGCCGCAGCAGTGTGCACACCACGAGCACCGCCAGATGCGCGAGGAACAGCAACACCGGCCGTACCGCGGGGTCGTTGGGCGTGGCGAAGCGGGAGACGTGGTCGCGGGCGTCGTAGCGGCGCAACAGGCGGCCCACGAGGGGCAGGTCGAGTCGCGCCAGCCACGGCAGCCCGAGCAGCAGCGCCGAGCCGATGCTCACGGCGGCCATGCCCTGCCATACGTCGTCCCATCCCGCCATGTGGATCACCACGGCGATCGCGACGAACGCGGCGTAGGAGAGAACCAGATGCACCATGCGGCGTGTCCTGCCGAACGCCGGCAGTCCCAGCGCCACCAGGACGACGCCGGGCATGGCGTACACGACCATCGTCGGCACGCTGTTGAGGGCGACCAGATCCTCCCAGTTGCCTCCCACCACGGCGAGCATCGCCAGGCCGATGGCGAAGTTGACCAGCAGGATCATCCAGTACGCGTCGATCTCGGCGCCCCGGAACCGGAACGAGGCCCGGCGTGCCGTCTGAAGCCCCCGGTGGGTGAGGTGGGCGCGGCTCAGGGCGGCGACCTCACGGGTCAGGGCGTGTGTGAAGACGATGCCGGAGCCCATCGGGGACAGTATCGCGTTCAAACGGATCAACCAGGCCAGCCAGGTCATCGACGCGACCATGGCGAACTTGGAGTACGGCGATTCGAGCATGTTCTGCCCGAGGGTGCCGCAGTATCTGGTGAACACGTATTGCAGCGCCGTGTACAGCAGAATCGCTCCCACGAGGGTGCCGTACACCGCCCATCGCAGCCGCGCCGCCTCCCCCCTGCCACGCCGCTTGACGTTGCCGGCGAAGTCGAGCGGAGCCTGGAAACCGATGTACGCGTAGATGACGCCGCCGCCCAGCACCACATACAGCAGCGGCATGTTCCCGGCCCCGTCCCGCAGTGTCCCGGGACTCCCCGCCTGCTCGCTGAAACGCCAGACATACTCCGGTCGGCAGCTCGCGGCGGCGTCGGACGCGGCGTACAGCAGGCAGACGACGATCAGTACCGGGATGACGACCTTCACCACGGTGATGAAGATGTTCAGCTTGATCAGCCGACGCGGGGGCAGCAGGTTGAGCCCCATGATCAGTGCCATGAACCCGACGGCGCACAGCCAGCCCGTGGGGGAGAGGTCGTAGGGCCGCTCCACGCTCGGCAGGGTGGACTCGCCGACGCGCTTCAGTT
Organism: Streptomyces ipomoeae 91-03; assembly: GCF_000317595.1. Taxonomy (GTDB): domain Bacteria; phylum Actinomycetota; class Actinomycetes; order Streptomycetales; family Streptomycetaceae; genus Streptomyces; species Streptomyces ipomoeae. Next base: position 9,228 of record NZ_AEJC01000651.1, read on the forward strand.
TCTCCCCGTCCTGCAGCAGTGAGGGAAGCCAGTGCGCCAGTCCGCGGACCATGGCCGCCGCCTCGCTGGCCGGGTTGACCGCGTACACGATCCACAGTCCGGCGGCCACGACCGTGGCCACAAGCGGCCCGGTGGCCTGCAGAGGGAGGAAGATCAGCCCGCCCGTCTTGGGGACGGCGATCCCCAGTTCGACCATCACCGCGGCGATCAGCAGCATCAGCGCCCCGCCGATCACCCACGCCCACACGGCATGCCTGCCGGTCGCCCAGTAGGCCTGTCCTGCGGCCAGCAGCCACCCGGATCCGACGACACCGCCGGCCGCCAGGCCAACGAGGTCCAGGGTGGACAGTCGACGTCGCTCGTCCGTATCCCCCACCGCGTCCCCGCACACAGCGCCACGGTCCCCCATCCGCCCCAACGCCATCCCCCTTTGACCGGAGTACCGGTATGAACTGCCCTTACTCGCAGGTTACGCATGCGTGGACACGATTGGTGATGTAAGTCACTTGATTGTCCCCGTCGGGGTGTGGGGCCGCCGACGCGGCGTCGGCAAATGGGGCCCGGACGCGGGCGTAGCGTAGGTGTATGTCGAAGTACGGATCCTTCCCCGGTACGCGGCCCCGGCGGCTGCGGACCAGCCCCGCGATGCGTCGGATGGTTGCCGAGACTCGGTTGCATCCGGCCGACTTCATCCTGCCCGCGTTCGTACGGGAAGGGGTCGGCGAGCCGGTGCCGATCGCGGCCATGCCCGGGGTCGTGCAGCACACCCGGGACAGTCTGAAGAAGGCCGCGGTGGAGGCTGTCGAGGCCGGGGTTTCCGGGATCATGCTGTTCGGGGTGCCGGAGGAGTCCAAGAAGGACGCCCTCGGGACGCCGGGGACCGATCCGGACGGGATTCTTCAGGTCGCTATCCGGGATGTGCGTTCCGAGGTCGGCGACGAGCTGCTGGTGATGTCCGATCTGTGTCTCGACGAGACCACCGATCACGGGCATTGCGGAGTGCTGGACGCCGAAGGGCGCGTCGACAACGACGCGACCCTTGAGCGGTACGCCGAGATGGCCCAGGTGCAGGCCGACGCCGGGGCGCATGTGGTCGGCCCCAGCGGGATGATGGACGGGCAGATCGGCGTCGTTCGCGACGCGCTCGACCAGATCGGGCGGGAGGATGTCGCGATCCTCGCCTACACCGCCAAGTACGCCTCCGCCTTCTACGGGCCCTTCCGCGAGGCCGTCGCCTCCTCGCTGCAGGGGGACCGGAAGACGTATCAGCAGGACCCCGCCAATGTGCGGGAGTCGCTGCGCGAGCTCGCCCTCGATCTGGAAGAGGGCGCCGACATGGTGATGGTCAAGCCGGCCGGGCCCTACCTCGACATCCTCGCGCGCGTCGCCGACGCCGTGGACGTGCCCGTCGCCGCGTACCAGATCTCCGGCGAGTACTCCATGGTCGAGGCCGCCGCCGAGAAGGGGTGGATCGACCGGGACCGGGCGATCCTGGAAACGCTGACCGGCATCAAGCGGGCCGGGGCGCAGAACATCCTTACGTACTGGGCTGTTGAGGCGGCCCGGATGGTGCGCTGAGTGCCGTTTCGGGTACGGGTCAGCGGGCCGCGTACGCGGTGAAGGCCGACCAGGCCTCCGGCGAGGTGGTGAAGGTGGGGCCGTCGCCGCCGTTGCCCTCCGGGTTCTTGGAGTCGCGGATGTGGATGGCGTCGGGGGAGAGGGCCTGTGACCGCGGCATCGCATGCTTGCGGGCAAGGATGGGCACCCCGCCAGGGTCGGCAACCCACTGGCTGCCACGGTGAGATTCGGTGTAGGCGAGATGCTGGTGCTCGGGTGTCTCCAGCAGGGTGAACGGCCCCGCGATGCCCGCGTGCGCTGTGCGGTTCAGGGGGCAGGAACCGCAAGGAAAGGCCGGGGAGTTCAGTGCACCGCCGTAGACGGCGGATCTACGAGTGAGACGTGAGGACGGCTGCGCCGGATGCCCCTGTCGCGTCGGGCGCGTTGAGCGTCCCGGCCGTCTTCGTCGTTTCGGCCGGGCCCTCGTCTCGTACGCCCTGGCCGTCCTCGCACGCCGTCAGCGTGGTCAGCACGGTGAGGGTGAGGCCGACGGCCATCGTGAGGAGGCGGGCGGCGCGAGTGGCGCGGGCGGGCATGCGTGGGTTCCTTCCTGGGGCGTGGGAGGTCCGGGGCCCTAGGTGATGGTGGGCCCGCGGCCCAGCATCGGCGGTGATCCGGCCCGTACGCCACAGAAGTCGGCGGATGTGGGACGCCTGAGCTGTTTCCCATGCGCTGACCTGCGGGAACGGCGTCCCGTCCAGGACGGGGACGGGACGCCCGAGGGGTGGTGGGTGCTGCCCGGGACGCATGTGCCCCATGTGGTTCGGGCTCTCCTCCAACCCGCCTCAACGCGCCTTCAACGCTCCTTCAACTTCCCTCAGGGGATACGTTGTTGCCCGTTGAACGACGCGACGACCTTCCAGGAGAGGCTTTATGGCCGGTGACGCGCTCAGCCAGGACCCCGCGGAGCTGCGGAAGAGGATCGACACCACCAAGGCGCACCCGGCCCGGGTCTACGACGTCTTCCTCGGCGGCAAGGACAACTACCCCGTCGACCGGGAGGCCGCCGCAGCCGCGCTCGCCGCCAATCCGCGCGGATACCTCGATGTCCGGCACAACCGGGACTTCATGCGCCGCGCGGTGACCACGCTCGCCAAGGACGAGGGCATCCGGCAGTTCCTGGACATCGGCACCGGGCTGCCCACCGCCGAGAACGTCCACCAGATCGCCCAGGAGATCGCCCCCGCGTCACGGGTCGTGTACGTCGACAACGACCCCGTGGTGCTCGCCCACGCCCGCGCGCTGCTCACCGGCGTGCCCGAAGGCGCCACCGACTACATCGACGCCGACCTCAAATCCCCGGCGCACATCCTCGAACAGGCCGCCAAGACCCTCGACTTCGACCAGCCGATCGCGCTCTGCCTCGTGGCGATCCTGCACTTCGTCGAGGACGAGGAGGCCTACCCCGTCGTACGGGAGCTGGTCGACGCGCTGCCTTCCGGGAGCCGGCTCGTTCTCAGTCACCTCACGGAGGATCTCAACCCCGCCAACATTCGTGCGGTGCAGAGGACTTACACCGAGCGGGGGTTCACCTTCGTGCTGCGGTCCAAGGACGAGGTCGCCCGGTTCTTCGAGCAGAGTGGGCTTGTGATCGACGAGCCCGGTGTCGTGCCGGCACACCACTGGCGATTCGAGGGTGGCGCGCCGGCGCCGGAGGCCATTGAGCCGCAGAGGTTGGCAGCGCTGGACGACATCGAGAAGGTTCGGTACCGGGACATCAACGATGTGACCGACGCCGATATCAATGTGTACGCGGCGATGGGGAGGAAGGCGTAGAGGGCCGGGTGCGGGGCGGTGGGGGTTGGTCGCGCCCACGCGGCGGAGCCGCGAATCGACACAGCCCCGCGCCCCTAAAAGCCCGCGCTGAACCACGTCTCCGCCAGTGACTCCAGCGTCTGCCTCGGTGGGCTCGGCAGGGTGCGTAGGTACCAGTTCAGGTCGCTGTAGACGTGGAGCAGGGTGTAGGCCATCAGCTCGCGGGGGTCGAACGGGGGCTGGCCGTAGGCCTCGTAGAAGAGTTTCAGGAGGGTGGGGTCGGCTCGGGTCAGGAACAGGGCGACGCTGACGAAGTCGTACGCCGGGTCGCCGACCATGGCGGGTTCGAAGTCGAAGAGGCCGGTGAGCTGCCAGTCCTGGGGGTCGACGGTCAGGTGTTCGCGCATCAACTCCGTGTGGAGGAGTACCGGGCGGCGGGTGGTGGAGAGGGGGACGGAGCGGAGGAAGTCCGGGATCTGTTCGAGCCAGGGGCCCGAGAGGCCGCCGCTGATCTGTTGTTCGACCGCCGCCTTGCGTTGGGCGGCCATGAACGTGGTCCAGTCCGGCGGGCCGACGAACGGGGCCATCGGTTTGGGGTCCAGGTCGTGCAGGGCGGCCAGACACTCCGCCGCCTCGGCGACGATCCGCTCCTGGTGGGGGCGCGGGATGCGCGGCCAGGCCTCGTTGAGGTCCTCGCCGGACAGCCGTGACATCAGCACGAAGCGCCAGCCGTTCTTGTACTGGTCGGCCGCGTGCAGACGGGGTGTGGGGATGGGCAGTTGGCCCCACAGGTGTGACAGCAGGCGGGCCTCGCGGACGGCCTCCGCGGCTTCGAAACCCGGATAGAGCTTCAGTACGAGGGCGTCGCCGACCGCGTACACCGGCAACGAGCCCTCGGGGAAACGTACGATCCGCGCGCCTGCGAGGCCGAGCTGACCGCAGAGGTCCTGGGCAGCCGGCCGCAGCAGGGCCTCGTCACCGACGACTTCTTGCAATTCGTCGTTCGTGTCCACGCTGGGCAGCATGGGCGCACTCTAGGGGGTACGGGCCGGGTCCGCATCGCGGAACTTGTGAGTGTAGAGGGCATGTATCTCGCTAGGGTGACGGCAGGGACGGGATCCAGCCGTCCGTTCGTGCCGAGCGAGACGTGGGGTGGGGGCCGTGGGTGCCGTGAATGGCGTCGCTGACGGGGCATTTGTGGGGAATGGGGCCGTCTTGGGCGGCGGACGTGGAGGGGTGAGCGCCGGTGGCGGCGCGCCCGTGCCCGGCTTCGCCGAGCGGGTCGTCGCCGTCGGGGGTTCCCCCATACGGGACATCCTCGCCGTCACCTCTCGGCCCGAAGTCGTCAACTTCGCGGGGGGATTGCCCGCGCCCGAGCTGTTCGACGGCGAGGGCATCGCGGCGGCCTACCGGGACGTGCTCGCCGAGTCGGCCGGGCGGGCCCTGCAGTACGCGACCACCGAGGGCGAGCCGGTGCTGCGGGCGGCGCTCGCCGCGCGGTACGGGAAGCGGGGGCTGGCGACGGACGCCGATGAACTGCTCGTCACCACCGGGTCGCAGCAGGCGCTGTCGCTGCTCGCCACCGCCCTCGTCGAACCGGGGGAGGCCGTCCTCGTCGAGGAGCCGTGCTATCTGGCGGCGCTCCAGGCGTTCCGGTTCGCCGGGGCGCGGGTCGTCGCCGTGCCGGGTGACGAGGACGGGGTCGACCCCGACGCGCTGGCGGAGCTGGTGGCGCGGACCCGGGCCAAGCTCTTCTACACCGTCCCCACCTTCCAGAACCCCACCGGGCGCACCCTGCCGGGTGAGCGGCGGGCGGCCGTCGCCTCCGTCGCGGCCCGGCTCGGGCTCTGGATCGTCGAGGACGACCCGTACGGCGAACTCCGCTTCGAGGGGGAACGGGTGCCCTGGATCGCCTCGTACCCGGGCGCCGAGGACCGTACGGCACTGCTGGGCTCCTTCTCCAAGGTGATGGCGCCCGGGATGCGGCTCGGCTGGCTGCGCGCCCCCGCCGGGCTCCGGCGCGCCTGCGCCGTCGCCAAACAGGCCGCCGACCTGCACACCCCGACCGTCAACCAGCTCGCCGCGGCACGCTACCTGGCCGACCGTGACCTCGACGCGCATGCGGCCCGGGTCGCGGCGGCGTACCGCGAGCGCCGTGACGCCATGCTCACGGCGCTGCCGGACGCCCTCCCCGAGGGCTCCACCTGGAACCGGCCCCAGGGCGGGATGTTCCTCTGGGTCCGACTGCCGTCCTCGTACGACACCACCGCCCTGCTCCCGCGCGTGGTCGAGCAGAACGTGGCGTACGTCCCCGGCGCCCCCTTCTACGCCGGGGAACCGGACCGGGCGACCCTGCGGCTGTGCTTCGTGACGCAGGCGCCGGAGGAGATCCGGGAGGGCGTGCGGAGGCTGGGGAAGGGGCTCGCCGAGAGCTGATGTCCCGGGTGGGTCAGTCCCACCAGAACGTCCAGGTCCCTTCGGTCAGCAGGGTGCGGGCGTAGGTGTCGAGGGAGCCGTCGGGCGTGCCCCGGGTGATGTTGTCCGGGCAGAACGCGAAGTGCTCGGCGGCGATCTCCTCGGCTTCGGCGTCGGTGGTGGGCGGTGCCGCGACCGAGACGATCAGCTGGTCGAAGGTGAGGGCGACCACGCGTATGCCGAAGCGGTCCTCCCATGAGCGCAGGACCGCGCTCAGCCTCGCCACGTCGTTCTCGTGGTTCATCGGGCCGCTCCAGCCGATGGCCGCCGGGATGTCGGCGCTGCGGCGGGCGGGGACCAGGGCGAGCCGGGGATCCTTCAGCCGGGAGGGGGCGCTCAGCAGGGCTTCGGCGGTCTCGGCGGCGAGGGTGTCGGGGTCGGGGGCAGCGGTGAGGGCGTCCGGGGCGGTGGCCAGGCCGGGCCAGTCGCCGTCCTCCGCTGCCGCGCACTCCTGCCAGTACTCCGCCAGGACCTCCTCGGCGTCGTGGTCCCCGGCGTAGGACGCCTCGCCGGGCATCAACTCCCAGTCCTCCGGGCCGCCCTGGCTGCCGCCGACGTCCAGCAGGACCGGGAGGAGACCGGCCGTGCGGCGGGCGGGGTGGACGGCCGTCCAGGCGCCGGCGGCCGGGGCCTCGTCCGCGCACCACAGCAGCGGCTCGTGCCACGGGCCCTCGTCCGTGGTGTCGATCAACCGGCCGGGCGGAAGCGGGCGTTCGAGCCCGATCGAGCGGCCGGTCGGGTCGGCCGCCAGCCCGGGCAGCCGATTGGGAAGTGTCGCCATGCCGGTGACTGTAGGGGCAGCCACTGACAATCGGCCCTCCGACCCACTGCGCACGGCTGACCCGCGCGTCCACCGCACCGCCGCGTGGCTCTCGCGTCGGTGTCCCAAAGGGCAATGCCCGAAGAGACGATTTTGGCCAACTCGGAAGAAAAATAGCGTGGTTGTGCGCCTCGGGGCCCAGGGGGCGCAGTGATCCCCCTCCCACACGGAAGGCACCTCGACCATGCGCACCCTCACCATCACCGCCCGCGCGGGCGTTCTCGCCGCCACCGCCGGTGCCCTGCTGTTCACGGGTGTCGCCGCCCAGGGCACCGCCGTCGCCGCGCCGCAGGGCAAGCCGGCCAAGCTGACCGTGGCCGCGTACCGGGACTATCTGAAGCACAAGGACGTCAAGACCCTCAAGGCCTTCGACAAGCTGCCCAAGGCCAAGCAGCAGAAGTTCGTGGTCCATCTGCAGAGCGCGGCCGTCACCAAGGCGTTCAACGTCAAGGTCGGAGGCGTGCTGGGCAAGAACGGCCACGCGGAGGTCGTGTACAACAACGACATCCGCTTCGTCGGCGACACCAGGAGCACGGTCGTCGACGACTCCCACGGCATCCACCGGGTCACCGTCAACTTCACCGCCACCGAGCGGATCTACGGCATCCCGGTCGTCACCCAGAAGACCACGCTCTCCTATGTGTTCGACGACTTCCGGCCCAAGCCGCAGGTCGTCGGCAAGCCGTCGGTCCGGAGCACGGTCACCAACCTCAACGCCGCCTTCGGCATCAACGCGCCGAAGAGCACCGTCACCGTCAAGAACCGGACGACCGTCGTCGGGGCCGTCGCCTGGAAGGCCACGCCGAAGTACAAGTCCGCCGGCAGCGCCGCCATCACCAAGCGGCAGAGCATCACCAGCACGCACGGCGCCACCGACAAGTTCACCGCCGTACTCGCCAAGAGCTGAGTCCCGCGCATCAAGCAAAGCCAAGCCAAGCCATACGAAAGGCATGCTCACCATGCGTACATTCGCCACCGCCACCCGCGCCGGCGTTCTCGCCGCCACCGCCGGTGCCCTGCTGTTCACCGGTGTCGCCGCACAGGGCACCGCCATCGCCGCGCCGCAGGCGCAGCCGGCCAAGCTGACGGTCGCCAAGTACCGCGGCTGGCTGAAGAACAACGACGACGCCGCCGCGTCGATCAAGCTGCTGAAGGCGTTCGACAAGCTGCCGAAGGCCAAGCAGCAGAAGTTCGTGGACTACCTGCAGAACCGGAAGGTCCAGACGGCGTTCGACACCAAGCTCAGTGGCTACACGAACAAGGGCGGCCATCGCCCGGTGGCCTACAACAAGGACATCCGCTTCGTCGGGGACGTCAAGGCGGTCAACAAGGTCTCCAAGGGCGTACGGGACATCACCCTGACCTTCACCGCCACCGAGACCATCTACAACCTCCCGGTCATCACCCAGAAGACCGTCCTGTCCTACAAGTGGGTCGCCGGCTCCGGCCACAAGCCGAAGACGTACAAGCGCTCCGTCACCAACCTCAACGCCGCCTTCGCCATCGCGCCGAAGAAGAACGAGAAGAGCGTCACCGTGGACAAGCAGGGCTTCCTGTGGGCCACCACCACCTGGAACGCCACCCCGCTCTACAAGTCCGCAGGCAAGGCCAAGATCGTCAAGAAGCAGACCACCCTCGCCGCCGGCGCGAAGTTCTCCGCGAGTCTCGCGCGCGGCTGACCGACACGACCACCGAGCGGTTTCACGCGGGGGCACCACAGGGGGGGTGCCCCCGCGTCGCGTCCTGCCGGGCTTTTTACAGCTTCTCGGGCGTCCTGATGCCCAGCAGGGCCATGCCCTTGTGGAGGGTGCGGGCCGTCAGGTCGACCAGGAACAGGCGGTTCTCCACGACCTCGGGGGCGTTGTCGGGGGACAGCACCTGGCACTGGTCGTAGAAGGACGTCAGCAGCGTGGCCAGCTTGAAGAGGTACGCGGCCAGCTTGTGGGGCTCGTAGGCCGCCGCGACCTCCGCGATCGTCTCGCCGAACTGGTCCAGGTGCAGGCCCAGCGCGCGCTCCGCCGGGGCCAGTTCCAGCTCCGGGTGGGCGGCCGGACGGGCCTCGCCGGCCTTGCGGAGGATCGACTGGATACGGGCGTACGCGTACTGCAGGTACACCGACGTGTCGCCGTTCAGCGAGACCATCTGGTCCAGGTCGAACTTGTAGTCCCGGACGGCGGACGTCGACAGGTCGGCGTACTTCACCGCGCCGATGCCCACGTACCGGCCGTTCTCGACGATCTCCTGCTCCGTCAGGCCCACCTTCTCGGCCTTCTCCCGGACCACCGTCGTGGCACGGTCGATCGCCTCGTCCAGCAGGTCGACCAGGCGGACCGTCTCGCCCTCACGGGTCTTGAACGGCTTGCCGTCCTTGCCGAGGACCGTGCCGAAGGCCAGCTGCTGGGCCTTGACGTCGCCGTTCAGCCAGCCGGCGCGGCGGGCCGTCTCGAAGACCATCTTGAAGTGCAGCGACTGACGGGCGTCCACGACGTACACCAGCGTGTTCGCCTTCAGGTTGACGACACGGTCCCTGATCGCGGAGAGGTCCGTCGCCGCGTAGCCGTAGCCGCCGTCCGACTTCTTCACGATCAGCGGGACCGGGTTGCCGTCCGGGCCCTTGACGTCGTCGAAGAAGACGCACAGGGCGCCCTCCGAGCGGACCGCCACACCGGACTCCTCCAGCAGACGGCAGGTCTCGTCGAGCATGTCGTTGTAACCCGACTCGCCGACGATGTCCGGGTCCCGGATCTCCATGTCCAGCTTCTCGAAGACCGAGAAGAAGTAGATCTTCGACTCGTCCACGAACTTCTGCCACGCGGCGAGGGTCGCCGGGTCGCCCGCCTGGAGGTCGACGACCCTGCGCCGGGCCCTCGTCTTGAACTCCTCGTCCGCGTCGAACAGCTTCCGGGCCGCCTTGTAGAGGCGGTCCAGGTTCGACATCGCCTCCTCGCCGGACGCCTGGAGGTCGTCGCTCTTCTTGTGGTCCAGCTCGTGCGGGTGCTCGTCCAGGTACTGGATCAGCATGCCGAACTGGGTGCCCCAGTCGCCGATGTGGTGCCTGCGGACCACGTTCTCGCCGGTGAACTCCAGGATCTGGACGACCGCGTCGCCGATCACCGCGGAGCGGAGGTGGCCGACGTGCATCTCCTTCGCCACGTTCGGCTGGGCGTAGTCGATGACCGTGGTGCCGGGGTGCTCCGACTGGGGTACGCCGAGGCGGTCGGGGTCCGCGTAGCGCTCCGCGAGGTTCCGGGTGATCGCCCTGTCGGTGAGGGTGATGTTGAGGAAGCCCGGGCCCGAGACCTCGATCTCCTTGATCAGGTCGCTGGTGACGCCCGACTCGACCTTCGCGACGACCTGGGTGGCCAGCTCGCGGGGGTTCGCCTTCGCCTTCTTCGCCAGGGCGAGGATGCCGTTGGCCTGGTAGTCCGCCCTGTCGCTGCGTCGCAGCAGCGGCTCCGCGTCGGCCTCCGGCAGGGTGGCCGAGAGGGCGGTGGCGAGGCGCTGGTGGACGGAGGTGGTGAGGGACGTGACCGGGGCCATGAGAGGGGAGCCGTTCTCCTCGGGGTACGGGTGGATGTCGTTCAGTATCCCATGGGGGTAAAGGGGTTTTTCTGGCGTGCGCGGGTGGCTCCGCCGTTGGGTTTCGCCCCCGCCGCCCCTGCCCGTCCCTTCCTCCAGGGGCTGCCGCCCCTTCGACCCCGCCGCGCCTTCCAGCTCCGGGGAGTGTTTCGTGGTTATGGCCAGAGCTGGGAGAATGGACGCCGTCGGCCGGGGACCGTACCGGTCGATCCTGGAGAACACTCAGAAAAAGAGGACGTGCCGATCGTGGCTCAGAGCACCGAGACCACCGACTGGGTCTCCCGTTTCGCGGATGAGGTCATCGAGGAGTCGGAGCGTCGGGCCCCGGGCAAACCGGTTGTCGTCGCGTCCGGGCTGTCGCCTTCGGGCCCGATTCACCTGGGGAATCTGCGCGAGGTCATGACGCCGCACCTCGTCGCCGACGAGATCCGGCGGCGCGGCCACCAGGTCCGGCATCTGATCTCCTGGGACGACTACGACCGCTACCGCAAGGTCCCGAACGGCGTCGACGGCATCGACGAGACCTGGGCCGAGCACATCGGCAAGCCGCTCACCTCCGTGCCCGCCCCCAAGGGCTCCGCCCACCCCAACTGGGCCGAGCACTTCAAGGCCGCCATGATCGACGCGCTCGCCGAGCTCGGCGTCGAGTTCGACGGGATCAGCCAGACCGCCCAGTACACCTCGGGCGTGTACCGGGACCAGATCCTGCACGCCATGAGGCATCGCGGTGAGATCGACGCGATCCTCGACCAGTACCGGACCAAGAAGGCCCCGGCGAAGAAGCAGCAGAAGCCCGTCGACGAGGCCGAGCTGGAGGCCGCCGAGGGCTCCGGTGCCGCCGCCGAGGACGACGGCAGCAGCGGCTCCGCCGGGTACTTCCCGTACAAGCCCTACTGCGGGCGGTGCGAGAAGGACCTCACCACCGTCACCGCCTACGACGACGACACCACCGAGCTGACCTACACCTGCACCGCCTGCGGCTTCTCCGAGACCGTCGCGCTGAACGAGTTCAACCGCGGCAAGCTGGTCTGGAAGGTCGACTGGCCGATGCGGTGGGCCTACGAGGGGGTCGTGTTCGAGCCGAGCGGGGTCGATCACTCCTCGCCCGGGTCCAGCTTCCAGGTCGGTGGGCAGATCGTGGGAATCTTCGGGGGCAAGCAGCCCATCGGGCCCATGTACGCCTTCGTCGGCATCAGCGGGATGGCGAAGATGTCGTCGTCGAAGGGTGGGGTCCCGACCCCCGGTGACGCGCTGAAGATCATGGAGCCGCAGATCCTGCGCTGGCTCTACGCCCGCCGCAGGCCCAACCAGTCCTTCAAGATCGCCTTCGACCAGGAGATCCAGCGGCTCTACGACGAGTGGGACAAGCTGGACGGGAAGGTGGCGGAGGGGTCCGCCCTCCCCGCCGACGTGGCCGCCCACTCGCGTGCCGTCCGCACCGCCGCCGGTGAGCTGCCTCGTACGCCCCGGCCGATGCCGTACCGGACCCTCGCGTCCGTCGCCGACATCACCGCCGGCGCCGAGGACCAGACCCTGCGCATCCTCAGCGAACTCGACCCCACCGACCCGCTGGCCACGCTCGACGACGTACGACCCCGGCTCGACAAGGCCGAGGCCTGGATCAACACGCACGTCCCCGCCGACCAGCGGACCATCGTGCGCACCGAACCCGACCTCGACCTGCTGAAGTCCCTCGACGAGCAGGCACAGGGCTCACTGCGGCTGCTCCTCGACGGGCTCGCGTCGCACTGGTCCCTCGACGGGCTCACCCACCTCGTCTACGGCGTGCCCAAGGTGCAGGCCGGGTTCTCGCCCGACGCCACGCCCAAGGAGCTGCCGCCGGAGATCAAGACCGCCCAGCGGTCGTTCTTCGCGCTGCTGTACCACCTGCTCGTCGGCCGCGACACCGGGCCGCGACTGCCCACACTGCTGCTCGCGGTGGGGCAGGAGAGGGTGCGGGCCCTGCTCGGGGAGTGACGCCGCGTAGTGCGTAGTACGAGGA
>NZ_AEJC01000652.1 GCF_000317595.1 Streptomyces ipomoeae 91-03
GCGGCTCCGCCGCGTGGGAGCGAGCAGCCCCCGCCCGCCCGCACCCGCCAACGCACCGGCCCGACCGAGCTCTCAGGCGTGGCGGGGGCGAAGGGGGCTAGGCCGGGGCGGGGCGGGTCGGGTGGGGGACCGTGCCCGGGAGGATGACCTGGATGCGGCAGCCCTTGGGGGATTCGGCTACGCCGATCTGGCCGCCGTGGAGGTCGACCGCCCAGCGGGCGATGGCGAGGCCGAGGCCGGTGCCGCCGTCGCTGCCGGGGCCGTGGGGCGAGCTGACGGCGCCGCGGTTGAAGCGTTCGAAGACTCGGTGCCATTCGGATTCGGGGATGCCGGGGCCTTCGTCCAGGACTTCCAGTTCCAGCGACTCGGGGGCCGGACCTCGGCGGGCCTTCACCGTGACACGGCCGTGCGGCGGGCTGTGCTTGACCGCGTTGTCGATGAGGTTGGCGACGACCTGGTGGATCCGTTCGGGGTCGGCGTTGGCGGTCAGCTCCGGCGGATGCACGTCCAGGTGCAGGTGGACGTCCGTACGCGTGTGCTTGCCGGAGTCCGAGGCGATGCCGCCGCGTGCGGAGGACACCATCTGGGCCTCCTTGAGGACGCCCGACAGATACGGCCAGACCTCGAAGCGGCGGCGGCGCAGGGGGACCACGCCGTTGTCCAGACGGGAGAGATCCAGCAACGTCTCCACCAGACGACCCAGGCGTTCCGTCTGTTTCAGGGCCGTGCGCATCGTCTCGGGGTCGGCCTGCGTGACGCCGTCCACGATGTTCTCCAGGACCGCCCGCAGCCCGGCGATGGGGGTGCGCAGCTCGTGGGAGACGTTCGCCACGAGCTCCTTGCGCTGGCGGTCCTGGGCCTCCAGCTCGTCGGCCATGAGGTTGATCGTGTGGGCGAGGTCGCCCAGTTCGTCCCGGCGGTTCTCGCGGACCCGGCGTGTGTAGTCGCCGCGCGAGAAGGCCCTGGCGACCGCGTTCATCTCGTCCAGGGGCGCGGTGAGCGAGTGCGCCACGAACTGCGTGATCAACAGCGTGGCGATCATCGAGAACACCGTGATGAAGCGCAGCTCCGTCTCGGTGCGTGCCGCGATCATCAACAGACCGGTGGTGATCAGAACCGAGACGACGACGAGCAGGCCCAGCTTCGTCTTGATCGAGAAGGGACGCAGACCGCTCAGCGGCCACACGCCCTTCCTCGACTGCGCGTCAGCCAGACTCCGCGACTGCGGGCCACCCAGACTTCGCGACCGTGAGTCGCTCAGATCCCGCGACCGTGGGTCACCGACTTCGCTCATACCACCACCAGCCCCCTGTGCCTACACACCTGTACGCCTGCGCACGTCCTGTGCGCGCGGTGCGGGCGCCGACTCAGGGAGTCGGGGTCTCCAGGGCGTACCCCACACCGTGCACCGTGCGGATCCGCTCCGCGCCGATCTTCCGCCGCAGCGCCTTGATGTGGCTGTCCACGGTCCGCGTCCCGGACGCGTCCGCCCAGTCCCACACCTCGGCGAGCAGTTGTTCGCGCGAGAGTACGGCACGCGGGGTGTTCGCGAGGCATACCAGCAGGTCGAACTCGGTGGGGGTCAGGTGCACATCCTCGCTGCGCACCCGGACCCGGCGCTGAGCGTGGTCGATCTCCAGCTCACCGAGGCGCAGGATGCCCGAGCGCGGTGTGGTGGCGGCCAGCGCGGCACGCTCGACGCGGCGCAGCAGGACGTGCACGCGGGCGGCCAACTCCCGCATGGAGAACGGCTTGGTCATGTAGTCGTCGGCGCCGACGCCGAGTCCGACCAGCATGTCCGTCTCGTCGTCGCGCGCGGTGAGCATCAGCACCGGGACGGGCCGCTGGGCCTGCACGCGCCGGCAGACCTCGAGGCCGTCGAAGCCCGGCAGCATGATGTCGAGGATCAGCAGGTCGGGCTGCCAGGCCTCGGCGGTGTCGACCGCCGCCGGGCCGTCGGACGCGGTCTGGACGACGAAACCCTCGGCGCGCAGGCGGGCCGCGATGGCGTCGACGATCGTCGGGTCGTCCTCGACCACGAGCACACGGCGCTGGGCGCCCGGGGTCGCTGTGGTGCTGCTGTGGGAGGTGTGTGTCTGCTCCATCGCCCGCCCCTGAGTTGCTTTCCGGAATCCGTGGGGTGATCCCTCGACTGCGCGTGGCTGCGCATGACTGCGTTTGACGCTTGAATGATCGGCGTCAGGGAAGCAGAGTACGGGCAGTCACCGCGCCACGGCTATCCAGGCCTGACCGCGAGGTGTACGACGTCCGGAACGCCTCGGGCAACGGGGATCTCTTCGGTACGCACCTGTTGGAACCCGGCATTCCCCAAGGTTTCCTCAAATTGCGGGGAGGGTTGCGCGGACCACACCGCGAGTACCCCGCCGGGCCTCAACACCCTTGCGCAGCTTGCCAATCCAGCCGGTGAGTACAGGTTTTCGTTGGCTTCGGAGACGGTCCAGTCGGGCCCGTTGTCGATGTCCAGGCACAGCGCGTCGAACGTGGCGCAAGTCTCATTGACGTACTCGACGAGATCGGCTTCGACGATGTCCGTACGAGGGTCCGCGAGGGCCTTCGCGGACACCTCGGCCAGCGGTCCTCGACGGTGCCATTCGATGACGGCGGGCTCCCGTTCGACGACGGTGATCGGGCCCCAGCGAGGGTCCGCCGCGGCGTGTGCGAGCGAGAAGCCGACGCCCAGACCGCCGATCAGCACACTTGGCCGAGAACGGCCGTTGAGTGCGTCCAGGGCGGCATCGATCAGCAGCCGCTCCGAGCGTCCGTCGGAAGTGTCCATCAGGAAGCACCCGTTGGCGATGATCTGCAGCAACTCCCCGTGCCGCCGCAGCACGACCTCGCCGTACGGGCCCTCGCGCCGGTCGATGACTTCGGGTGCGTCAGGTGTGTCGTAGGAGGTGGGCATCCATCCATCCTTACGCGTTCTCGACGCGGGGGCGGCTGAATTGCGACGGCCCGGTGGCGGTTCGGGGGCACGGCGTCACAGCCCGGTTGGGGTTGTGCGCCCGTACGCGCTCGGCGCGTTCAGAGGCCCAGGCCGCGGCCGTACGGGAAGACCGGGGCCTCGGTGCCGTTGGGCACGTCGGGGCGGGGCGGGGCGGGGCGGGACGCGGTCACGGCGGCCATGGAGCACGGGAGTTCGAAGGGCAGCCGTCCCTCGGGCCGGGCCCGACCGACGGCCATGTCGAGCGCGAAGACCAGGAAGCGGGCGGCGAAGTTCCGTGCGAAGTCCGGGTGCCGCCGCGGGGTGACCGCCGGCGACCCCACGTGGAACTGGCCGCGGTGATGGACGGGCTGCCGAGCCAGTGGGTGCTGGATCCGAAGGGGGTTCGATAGGGCGGGGCGGTTCCGGGGAGGGCTGTTTGGGGCGGGTGGTGCGGGTGGTGCGGGTGGTGCGGGGGATTACGAGAGACGTTCCGTGAGCCTGTCGGGTTGCTGTGGATCTGGTCGTGAGTGGTGGGGGTCACAGACAGGGGCGTACGGGGGCGTCGAAGGTGGGGTGAAACGGAAGGGGTGCTTCACCTTGGGCGCTGTGGACAGGACCTCGACGGCCGAGCAGGCGCCGTCGGTCACCGGCCCCGTCCTGGACGGGATCCCCCGACAGCCCGGTACGGCACGCCCGTCCACCGGCCCGGCTCCCGTCGACCCGACCCCCGCCGAATCCGGCCGCCGGGAGTCGAAGCCCGCCCGGCTTCGCCCCTGGCGACTGCTCCCCACTCCCAAGGGCGCGCCCTTCACCTTCTCCTACGCAACGGTCCTGGTGGTCACCTCGATCGTCGCCGAGTACGCCGACCCCACCCTCGTGCACGCCCTGCACCAGGGCTCCAGTACGGACGTGGCGCACCTCGTGCAGAACCCGATGCCGGTGCTGTTCGCGAGCGCGTTGTGGATCGCGGGCGGGGTCGGGTCGCCGTACGCGCTCGGTCTGCTGCTGGTGCTGACCGCGCTGGAACGCCGTGTCGGAGGGTGGCGCACGGCCGCCGTCTTCCTGTCGGGGCATGTCCTCGCCACGCTCGCGACGGAGATCCCGGTCGGCTTCGCGGTCGCGGCCGGCCACCTTCCCGAGAGTTCCCTCCACCGCCTCGACTACGGCATCAGCTTCGGGGTGGCGGCGAGTGTGGGGGCCCTGGCGGGGCTGCTGTCGCCGTGGCTTCGATGGCCGGTCCTGGTGCTGTTCGGGGACATGCTCGTCGACGACCTGATCACCTTCTCCGACCCGATGACGGACTGGGGCCATCTGATCTCGCTGGCGATCGGGGTGGCCATGTGGCCGGTGGTGCGGTGGTGGCGGGCCGCCCGGGGCGCCGGGGACGTCGAGGCCGGTCTGGGCGCGGACCGGGCCCGGCCCGCGACGACCGCCGCGTAGCCGCTGGCGTACCGGTAAGAGGAAGTCCGGTACGAAAGCCGTCGTCAGGAGTGCCGCGCCCACCTGGGGAGTGGTGCGCATGGTGGTCGGTTCGCCCGGCAGACCGGCTGTCGCGGTGCCCACGGCTGGGGCGGGCTGGCGAGGAGTGGGCGGAATGTGGCGTTCATGCCGGGACATCGCCCAACCCGCCCGCCCAACCCGCCACCTGACCACCGCTGCGTAGTCGCCGGCGTATCGGTGAGAGGAAGTCGGGTGCGTCGGTCGTCGTCAGGGATGTCGCGTCCATCTGGGGAGTGGTGTGCGCGGTGGTCGGTTCGCCCGGCGGGTCGGCTGTCGCGGTGCCCACGGCTGGGGCGGGCTGGCGAGGAGTGGGCGGAATGTGGCGTTCATGCCGGGACATCACCCAACCCGCCTGCCTTACCCGCCACCTGACCACCGCCGCGTAGTCGCCGGCGTATCGGTGAGAGGAAGTCGGGTGCGTCGGCTGTCGTCAGGGATGTCGCGTCCATCTGGGGAGTGGTGCGCATGGTGGTCGGTTCGCCCGGCGGGTCGGCTGTCGCGGTGCCCACGGCTGGGGCGGGCCGGCGAGGAGTAGGCGGAATGTGGCGTTCATGCCGGGGTATCGCCCAACCCGCCAGCCCCACCCGCCACCTGACCACCGCCTCGCGCGGCCGTCGGTGCCGGTCTTGGGGATGCCCGGCGCCGGACGGCGTCGGCGGTGCGGCTCGGATCAGCGGGGCTCCGGCGCCTTCACGGCCGCCCCGTGAACTTCGCGCTGGTCAGAGGCGCCGCTACCGTCCAGCCCAGTGACTCGTAGAGAGCCCGGCCCTCCGGGGTTCCCGCCAATACGCCGGTCTCCGCGCCCTGTTCGATCGCCGCGCGGGTGAGGGTGTGCATCACCAGGGTGCCCAGGCCTCGGCGGCGGTGGGCCGGGGACGTCTCGATCTGGTCGACGACCGCGGTCGCCCCGGTCGGCGCGATCTGGCCGCGCGCGGCCCAGGAGCCGTCCGGTGCCGCGAGCATCGTCCGGGTGACCCCGCCGCGTGACCAGGTGCGCAGGCGGTAGCCGTCGGGGACGGGCGGGGGCTCGTACGTGCCGTACGTCCGCGGGGCTGCCGACTCCGTCAGGGGTTCGGCGTACTCCCTCAGCGGCACCGACATCAGATAGCCCGGCTCCGGGTCGATCCACCAGCCCTCGCCCAGCCAGGGCCCGACGGTCTCCGGGTGTGCGAAGACCTTCAGCCACACCCCTGCGCCGGTCACGGCGTCCGCCACCTTCCGGACCGTCGCCTCCTCGACCTCGTCGTTCGTCGCCGTGAGGACATGACGCGTCACATGGTCGGCCGACCCCATGTCGATCGTCCAGCCCCAACTCCGCACCATGGGCGGCGCCGCCCCACGCGAGACGACCCAACCGTCCATCCAGGCCCGCACCGGTCCGGTCACCGTCACCCCCGTGTATGTAATGAACACCATTGGCATGAGGGTATTACGTCTGAGTGTTCTTGTGGTGTGAATCCCGCTGCCCCCGGCCCCTCCCTGATCGCTCACAGCGAACGCGACATCCCCCAGGGAACATTCGAAGGCTCATGTGCATTGAGTCGGCATAGCTCAACTTGACTGCCGAGGGAGAGATCATGGCTTCGACGTCCGCACCGCTCACCCTGCCCGTACTGCCGCTCGACGACGAGGTCGTGCTGCCCGGCATGGTGGTGCCGCTGGACCTCAACGACACGGATGTACGAGCCGCGGTGGAGGCGGCGCAGGCGGCGGCGCGGGCGGAGCCCGGGAAGCCGCGGGTGCTGTTGGTGCCGCGGATCGACGGGACGTACGCGAGCATCGGTGTGCTCGGGACCGTCGAGCAGGTCGGGCGGCTTGCCGACGGCGACCCGGGGGCGCTGATCCGGGCCCGTGGCCGGGTGCGGATCGGGGCCGGGACCACCGGACCCGGTGCCGCGCTGTGGGTCGAGGGCACGACCGTCGACGAGAAGGTGCCGGATCCGCTGCCGGGGCACGCCACGGAACTGGTCAAGGAGTACAAGGCGCTCGCCACCAGCTGGCTGCGCAAGCGCGGTGCCTGGCAGGTCGTGGACCGGGTGCAGGCCATCGATGACGTGTCGGCCCTCGCCGACAACTCCGGGTACTCCCCGTTCCTCACCACCGAGCAGAAGATCCAGCTCCTGGAGACCGGCGACCCCGTCGCCCGGCTGAAGCTCGCCACCCAGCAGCTGCGCGACCACCTCGCCGAGCAGGACGTCGCCGAGACCATCGCCAAGGACGTCCAGGAGGGCGTGGAGAAGCAGCAGCGGGAGTTCCTGCTGCGGCGTCAGCTCGAAGCCGTGCGCAAGGAACTGCGCGAGCTGAACGGCGAGAAGGACGGCGAGGAGTCCGACGACTACCGGGCGCGCGTCGAGGCCGCCGATCTGCCGGAGAAGGTCCGCGAGGCGGCCCTCAAGGAGGTCGACAAGCTGGAGCGGTCCAGCGACCAGTCCCCGGAGGGCTCCTGGATCCGCACCTGGCTGGACACGGTCCTCGAACTCCCTTGGAACTCCCGCACCGAGGACGCGTACGACATCCAGGGCGCCAAGGAGGTCCTGGACGCCGAGCACGCCGGCCTGGAGGACGTGAAGGAGCGGATCACCGAGTACCTGGCGGTGCGCAAGCGGCGCAGCGACCGCGGCCTGGGTGTCGTCGGCGGCCGGCGCGGCGGTGCCGTTCTGGCGCTGGTCGGCCCGCCCGGCGTCGGCAAGACCTCGCTCGGCGAGTCGGTCGCGCACGCTATGGGACGGAAGTTCGTCCGCGTCGCCCTCGGTGGCGTCCGCGACGAGGCGGAGATCCGCGGACACCGGCGTACGTACGTCGGCGCGCTGCCCGGCCGTATCGTGCGGGCCATCAAGGAGGCCGGGTCCATGAACCCGGTGGTCCTGCTCGACGAGATCGACAAGGTGGGGTCCGACTTCCGGGGCGACCCGGCGGCGGCGCTGCTGGAGGTGCTGGACCCGGCGCAGAACCACACCTTCCGCGACCACTACCTGGAGGTCGAACTCGACCTGTCGGATGTCGTCTTCCTCGCGACGGCCAACGTCCTGGAGGCCATCCCCGAGGCCCTGCTCGACCGTATGGAGCTGGTCCGCCTCGACGGCTACACCGAGGACGAGAAGATCGTCATCGCCCGGGACCATCTGCTTCCGCGTCAGCTGGAGCGGGCCGGGCTCGACAAGGACGAGGTGACACTGGACGAGAGCGCGCTGCGCAAGCTCGCCGGTGAGTACACGCGCGAGGCGGGTGTCCGCAACCTGGAGCGCTCGATCGCCCGGCTGCTCCGCAAGGTCGCGGCGCAGCACGAACTGGGCGAGCGCAAGCTGCCGTTCACCATCAGGGACGAGGACCTTCGCGGTCTGATCGGGCGCCCGCACCACGTGCCCGAGTCCGCCCAGGACCCGGCGGAGCGCCGTACGGCCGTCCCCGGTGTGGCCACCGGGCTCGCGGTCACCGGCGCGGGTGGTGACGTCCTGTTCGTCGAGGCGTCGCTGGCGGACCCGGAGACGGGCGCGGCGGGCCTGACGCTCACCGGCCAACTGGGTGACGTCATGAAGGAGTCGGCCCAGATCGCGCTGAGCTTCCTGCGCTCGCACGGCGCCGAACTGGAGCTGCCCGTCGCCGACCTCAAGGACCGGGGTGTGCACATCCACTTCCCGGCGGGGGCGGTGCCCAAGGACGGCCCGAGCGCGGGCATCACCATGACGACGGCGCTCGCCTCGCTGCTGTCCGGGCGGCTCGTCCGTACGGATGTGGCGATGACCGGCGAGGTCTCGCTGACCGGACGTGTCCTGCCCATCGGCGGCGTCAAGCAGAAGCTGCTCGCCGCGCATCGGGCCGGTGTCACCACGGTCATCATCCCCAAGCGCAACGAGCCCGACCTCGACGACGTCCCCGCCGAGGTCCTCGACAAGCTCGACGTGCATGCCGTGACGGACGTCCGCCAGGTGCTGGAACTGGCCCTCGCCCCGGCGGAGGTGGAGCTTCCGGTGGCCGTGTGATCCAGGGGCGGCCCCTCTCGGCCGCTGAGGTGAAGACCCCGCTGTGGTGAAGACCCCGGCCGCGGCGTGACGGACGCGGTGCGGGTGTGTCGGGCGATGGCCACGCGCTGGCGTTCGCCGCCCGAGAGCCGCGTGGGCGGTGCGTCGGCGCGT
>NZ_AEJC01000653.1 GCF_000317595.1 Streptomyces ipomoeae 91-03
GGTAGGGGCGGCAGGGGCGGAAAGCTACTCGTCGGCCGTGGCCGCCGGCAGGGCCGCTGCCGGGCGCTGCCAGCCGCGCGACCCCCGCGCCCGCAGCCACGCCGTCGTCTCGTCCGGCGGCATGGCCGCAGCCACGAGCCACCCCTGCACGGCATCGCACCCCAGGTCCCGCAACCGCTCCCACGTCTCGTCGTCCTCCACACCTTCCGCGACGACGAGCAACCCCAGCGAATGCGCGAGATCCACGGTGCAGCGGACGATCTCCGCGTCCTCCGTGTCGACGGCCAGCCGCGCCACGAACGACCGGTCGATCTTCAGCTCGCTCACGGGCAGCCGCCGCAGGTGGACAAGGGACGAGTAGCCCGTCCCGAAGTCGTCCAGGGACATCTTCACGCCGTGGCCGGTCAACCCGGCCAGGGTGTCCGCGGCCCGCTGCGGATCCTCCAGCAGCACATGTTCCGTTATCTCCAGCTGCAGCGCCCCGGCGGGGACCCCGTGGCGGGCCAGCCGCGCGGCGACCGCGCCGGCGAATCCGGGGGTGTGGACGTCGCGCGGGGACACGTTCACGGCGACCGGCACATGCAGGCCCTGCGCCCGCCACCTCGCCACCTGTCCGAGGGCCGTCTCCAGGACGTACTCGGTGAGGTGCGGCATCAGCCCGGACGACTCGGCGATCGCTATGAACTCGTCCGGCGGCACCTTCCCGCGCTCGGGATGCACCCACCGCACCAGCGCCTCAAGCCCGGCCACCTGCCCGTCGAAGCGGACCTTCGGCTGGTAGTGCAGTTCGACCTCGCCGGCGTCGAGGGCGCGCCGGAGGTCGCCGAGGAGGCCGAGGCGGTCCGGTGTGTTGGAGTCCCGCTTGGACTCGTAGACCTCGACGCCCGTACGGTCCCGCTTGGCCTGGTACATCGCCACGTCCGCCCGCCGCAGCAGCCCCTCCGCGTCGAGCGCGTGGTCGGGGAAGACGGCGACCCCGGCGCTGGCCTCCAGGACGAGGGTGAGCCCGTCGAGGTCGAGCGGTGAGCCGAGCGCGGCGACGAGGTTGCGGGCGACGCGCGACGCGGACGTCGTGGAGTCGGCGACGGGCAGCAGTACGGCGAACTCGTCGCCGCCGAGCCGTGCGGCCTCCGCCCCGCGCGGTAGCGCCACCCGGAGCCGATCGGCTATCTGCAACAACAGCCGGTCGCCCGCGAGATGTCCGAGCGTGTCGTTGACGGACCTGAAGCGGTCGAGGTCGATCAGCATCAGGGCCGACCTCGCGCCGATGCGTTCGGCGTCGTCCAGGGCGGTCCAGGTGCGTTCGAGCAGCCACTGGCGGTTCGGCAGTCCGGTGAGCGGATCGCGCAGTTGCTCCTCGGCCCGGGCGCGCGCGATCCACAGGGTGGAGTCGAGCGCGATGAGCGGGATGGCGAAGAGGGGCAGCAGCAGCGGCTGGGCGGCGGCGACGACACAGACGAGGGGCGCGATGCCGAACAGCGCCACGGCGACGAGCCCCTGTCTGACCAGAGCCGTGCGGGCGACGGTGGGGACGCCCCCGCGCGGCGAGGCGAGATACCAGAGCAGGGCGCGGGTGACGACGAGATAGGCGATGGCGACGAGCGCCACCTGGGGTGCGGAGTAGAAGTTCCAGGTCTCGGGGTCCCACGGCTGCTCCACCGAGGGGACGCGGCCGAAGACCCGCAGCACCAGGGCGCCGACGCCGATGCCGAGGATGTCGACCGCGCCGTGCAGCACTCCCTGCCGCCAGCGGCCCCGGCGGGCGATGCCGACGAGGACGACGACCGTGAGGCTGACCATTCCGGCGGCCAGCCAGCCGTACAGCAGCAGTACGGCGAGGGTGAGGGCGGCGCCGGAGCCCGTGCCGCCCCACCAGCGGGCGCGGCCCATGGCGACCAGATGGCCGACGATGACGCCGGTCAGCAGGGCGAGGGACCAGCCGACCGTGCCCGAGGGAAAGAGGGCGTTCTGTCCGGCGAGCGCCCGGTAGAAGCCAGCGCCCAGGATGGCGCCGGCGAGGCCCACGATCACGGCGGGCAGCGCGGGCCAGGACATGTGCCGGTCGGCGTCGTGGCCCGGCAGCCCGTGGCCGCGTCCGTCGTCGAGGGCGCCCGTGACGGGTGAGGCCCCGGCCGGCCGGGCTCCGCTGCCTGCGGTGAGTTGGGCCGGGCCCGGTGCGAGGGGGCCGGGTGCGTCGGCGTCGGCACGGCCCGGTGGCCATCCCGCGCCGACCCGGGGGTCGGCCTCGGTCTCCTGTCCGCCGCCGCGTTCCCGGTGTCCCCCGAAGCTCCGCTTTCGGCTTCCCTCGAACGGGCGTCCCCCCATGAACAGGGAACGCCCCCATCGCCAGGCCCCGGACACCCGGCGCAGACGCAGCCGTGAGTCCGGGGCGACGCTCTCGGTCGGTTCCATTCCCGTCCCTCTCACAGCCGGCGGTGCCCACGCCACGCGGCCCGTTGCTCCCGACAACCCTCAACGGCACCGCGTCCGAAAACCCACCACGCGTCCGGGCACGGCAGGCGCACACCTCAACAGTAGGCCGCACAAGGCTTTCTCGGGCAGCGGTCGACCGCGGTTGCCCGAATGCGACCGGCCACCCATATGCATCTGGTATGCGCCGAACGGGTGGTGTTCAACCCCTACTCCTCGGTCGGAAGCGCGACTTCCGCCGCCGCGTCCGGTCCTTGTTCGAGCAGCACCGCGAAACCGTCCTCGTTCAGAACGGGAACCTTGAGCTGCATCGCCTTGTCGAACTTCGACCCCGGATTCTCACCGACCACCACGAACGAGGTCTTCTTCGAAACCGACCCGGTCACCTTCGCGCCCCGGCTCTGCAGGGCCTCCTTCGCCCCGTCGCGGGTGTGGTGTTCGAGTGTGCCGGTCACGACGACGGTCAGCCCTTCGAGCGGTCGGGGGCCTTCGTCCTCGCCGGAGCCCTCTTCCTCCATCCGGACGCCGGCGGCCTTCCACTTGCGGAGGATCTCCTGGTGCCAGTCCACCGCGAACCACTCCTTCAGGGAGGCGGCGATGATGGGGCCGACGCCGTCGGTCGTGGCGAGTTCCTCCTCGGTGGCCTGCTGGATGCGGTCGATGGAGCGGAACTCGCGCGCGAGCGCCTCGGCTGCCACCGGTCCGACGTGACGGATCGACAGACCCGTCAGGATCCGCGCGAGCGGCCTTTCCTTGGCCGCCTGGATGTTCTCCAGCATCGCGACCGCGTTCTTCTTGGGTGCGCCCTCCTGGTTGGCGAAGACCGTGGCGATCTTCTCCTCGCCCGTCTTCGGGTCGTGCTTGGGCAGTCCGCTGTCCTGGTCGAGGACGTACGCCTTGATGGGCAGCAACTGTTCGATGGTCAGGTCGAACAGGTCGCCCTCGTCGACGAGGGGCGGATCGGACGGTTCCAGCGGCTTGGTGAGCGCGGCGGCGGCGACGTATCCGAAGTGCTCGATGTCCAGGCACTTGCGGCCCGCGAGGTAGAACAGCCGCTCCCGCAACTGGGCCGGGCAGGTACGGGAGTTGGGGCAGCGCAGGTCGACGTCGCCCTCCTTCATCGGCCGGAGCGCCGTACCGCACTCGGGGCACTCGGCGGGCATCACGAACTCGCGTTCGCTGCCGTCGCGCAGGTCGACGACCGGGCCGAGGATCTCCGGGATGACGTCACCGGCCTTGCGCAGCACCACCGTGTCACCGATGAGGACGCCCTTGGCCTTGACGATGTCCTGGTTGTGCAGCGTGGCGAACTCGACCTCCGAGCCGGCGACCGTCACCGGCTCGACCTGGGCGTACGGTGTCACCCTGCCGGTACGTCCCACGCCCACACGGATGTTGACGAGTTTGGTGTTGACCTCCTCGGGCGCGTACTTGTACGCGATGGCCCAGCGCGGGGCGCGGGAGGTGGAGCCGAGCCGGCCCTGGAGGGGGATCTCGTCGAGCTTGACGACAGCGCCGTCGATCTCGTGCTCCACGGAGTGGCGGTTCTCCCCGTAGTACGTGATGAACTCCCGTACGCCGTCGAGGTCGTCGACCACCCTGTTGTGCCGGGCGGTGGGCAGACCCCAGGACTTGAGGAGGTCGTAGGCCTGGGAGAGGCGGGTGAGGCCGCCTTTGGAGCCCTGCAGGGCTCCGATGCCGTGGACGACCATGTGGAGCGGGCGGGTGGCCGTGACGCGCGGGTCCTTCTGGCGGAGCGAACCGGCCGCCGCGTTGCGCGGATTGGCGAAGGGCTTGTCGCCGGCCGCCACCAGGCGGGCGTTGAGCTCCTCGAACTTCTCCATCGGGAAGTAGACCTCGCCGCGAATCTCCACGAGGTCGGGGACGGTGTCGCCCTTGAGGCGGTCCGGGATCTCCGCGATCGTCCGGACGTTCGGCGTGATGTCCTCGCCGGTGCGGCCGTCGCCGCGGGTCGCCGCGCGGGTGAGCCGGCCGTGCTCGTAGGTGAGGTTGACGGCGAGGCCGTCGACCTTCAGCTCGCACAGCAGGTGGTAGTCGCTCGTGCCGACGTCCTTGGCGACGCGCTCGGCCCAGGCCGCCAACTCCTCGTCGGTGAAGGCGTTCTCCAGCGAGAGCATGCGCTCGCGGTGCTGGACCGCCGTGAACTCCGTCTCGTACGCGCCCGCGACCTTCTGCGTCGGTGAGTCGGGCGTGCGCAGCTCGGGATACTCCTCCTCCAGCGCTTCGAGGGAGCGCAGGAGTTTGTCGAACTCCGCGTCGCTGATGACGGGAGCGTCCTTCACGTAGTACCGGAAGCGGTGCTCCTCGATCTGCTCAGCGAGCCGCGCGTGCTGCTCCCGGGCATCGGCCGGTACCGATGCCTCGGTCGGTACCGATGCTGCGGTCGAGGCAGTCTGTGCGTCCTTGTCGCCGGCCACCGTGTTGTCCTCCCGTTACTCTGGGTTGTCCGCGAGGGATCTCGCCGCGTTGACGCAGTGGGCGAGTGCCCGGCGGGCGTACGCCGGGGAGACCCCCGCGAGCCCGCACGACGGCGTGACCGTCACCGCGTCCGCGAGAAGCCCCGGATGCAGCCCCAGCCTGCGCCACAGCGTCCTGACACCCATGACGCTACCGGCAGGGTCCGACAATGGGCCCTCGACGGTCGGCACGACGCCGGTCAACAGCCTCGTGCCCCCTTCCACGGCTTCCCCGATCTCGTCGTCGTCACGCTCGGTGAGCAACGCGAAGTCGAAGGAGATGCCGGTGGCGCCGGCTCGGCGGAGCAGGGCGAAGGGGACGTCGGGGGCGCAGGAGTGGACGATGACGGGGCCGGGGACTCGATGCCGCGGGGCTCCGGGGCCGTCTTCGCCCGGGGCGCGGTCCGCGCGTGGGGCCGGGGCGTGCGCGCCGGCGCCCTGACCGCCGTCCGGGCGCCCGTCCGTCGCGCCGGTCGCGTGCCCGTCCGTCGCGCCGGCCGCCTCGTCGGGCGAGGCCGTGAGGGTCTCCTCGTGTACGCCGATGACGTCCCGGAGGGTGGCCTCGACGAGTTGGCGGTCGACTGCCCGGTGGGTGCGGTAACCGCTGGCCGTTCTGACCCGGCCGCGCAGGACGTCGGTGAGGGAGGGCTCGTCGAGTTGGAGGACGAGGCGGGCGCCCGGGACTCGGCGCCGTACCTCGGCGAGGTGCAGCCGCAGGCCCTCCGTCAGTGAGGCGGCGAGGTCGCGGCAGGCGCCGGGGTCGGAGAGGGCCGCCTCACCGTTCTTCAGCTCCAGTGCGGTGGCGAGGGTCCAGGGGCCGACCGCCTGTACCTTCAGCGGGCCCTCGTAGCCCTGGGTGTACTCCTCCAACGCGTCCAGGTCCTCGCCGAGCCATGACCTCGCCCGTCTGGTGTCGCGGCCCGGGCGGTCGCCGATGCGCCAGCCGCTGGGCTCCACGCGCGCGTACAGCTCGACGAGGAGTCCTGCGGTGCGGCCGATCATGTCGGCGCCGGGGCCCCTGGCGGGGAGTTCCGGGAGGTGCGGCATGCCTGTGTCCGGCCACTCGAAGGTGCCCGTCACTGTTTTGGCGGCCTCCCTGGCGTCGGTGCCGGGCATCGAGCCGATGCCGGTGGCTGGGCCGAGGGTGAAGTTTTTGTCCACGTGGTGAAGCCTACGGATGTCTGTGTGGGCCGCGTCTCGGTGTCCTCCCTGGCTTTCTTCGCCCCCGCCGCCCCTACCCGGCCCATCCCCAGGGGTTCCGCCCCTTCGACCCCGCTGCGCCTTCCAGCTCGGGGGATGGGGTTT
>NZ_AEJC01000654.1 GCF_000317595.1 Streptomyces ipomoeae 91-03
TCGGCCGCGCTACTCGGCAGAACCCGCCGTCAGCCCGCCATTGTGCGGCGCCGGCTCCAGATCGAACTCCCCGTCCCGCGCCCCGAGCACAAAAGCCCGCCACTCCGCCTCGGTGTACCGCAGCACCGTGTCCGGATCGAGCGACGACCTCATCGCGACGGCCCCCTCCGGCAAATACGCGATCTCGACCCGCTCCTCGTGCTCCTCCGTACCGGGCGCACTGTGCCACTCCACCCCCGAGATATCGAGCGCATACAGCTCATCCCTCTCCCGTTCCTTACGCGCCTTGACGTCCTCGCTCTGAGCGCCGGCCTCGGTATCGGGTGCCTCGGTCATCCTGCTGAAGCCCTTCTGAAGTACGAACGAACCGTGTGATTCACCCTACTTGTCTTCACGGCACCGATGCCGGGGCTATGACCAGGTGACTCACGCGAGGGCCTGTGTGAAAGCCGCTCCGCCGCCTGCGGCGTACCGGCTCAGTCCTCAAGCCCCCCGGACTCGATGTAGTCGATGCTCGTGAACCACCACACGGCCATGACCACCGTCAGCGCCGCGCACGTCAGCAGAAGAATCCGTCGGCCCCGATAGCCGGCCTCGGACGGCTCGTTCGCCTCCGGGTCGCTGAAGCGGCGGGCCTGGAAGCGCCACCACAGTGCCTTCTGGTCCATCAGGCCCATTCCGCCCAGCCAGAGGGCGAGCAGAACCAGGACGACACCGATACCCATCATCACAACTCCTCCTCCGGCATCATCCCCGTCTGGACCAGCGGCTTTCCCCGGCGGCGGGACACGAAGACGCCGCGCCCGGCCGGCATGGGGCGAGGCCGGACGCCGCCCAGCAGATCCCCCTCGCCGGGATCACCCGCAAGGACGACGCCCTGTGCGCCGAGTTCCTTCATCCGCTGCATGAACGGCTCGTACGACGCACGCCCCGCACCGGCGGTGGAGCGGGCGATGATGAACCGCACGCCGACGTCACGGGCGAACGGCAGGAGTTCGGTGAGACCGCTGAGGGGGTTGCCGCTGGACGTGGACACGAGGTCGTAGTCGTCGATCACCACGTACACCGTCGGCCCGCGCCACCAGCTCCGCTCCCGCAGCTGCTGCGCGGTGACGTCGGCAGTCGGTGTCCGGCGCTTCATCAGGTCCGCCAGCGCCGTCATGTGGTGCTCCATGGCGTTGGACATCGGGATGTACTCCGCCAGATGCGACGCCGGGGTGACGTCCAGCAGCGAGCGGCGGTTGTCGACCACGAACAGCTTGCAGACGTCACCGGGGTACCGCTCGGTGAGCTGCTTGATGAGCAGCCGCAGCAGATTCGACTTGCCCGACTCGCTCTCACCGAAGACGAGGAAGAACGGGTCCTGCTCGAAGTCCACGAAGACCGGGGCGAGGTTGTCCTCGTCGAGCCCGAAGGCGATGCCCTGCCTCGGGAAGCGATCGCCCGACGGCAACTGGTCCACCGGGACCTGCCGGGGCAGCAGCCGCACCTCGGGGGCGCCCGGCGCCTCCCAGTGACGGGAGACCTCCGTGGCCAGGGCGGCCGTGGCGTCCGCCAGATCCGTGTCGGAGGTGAGGCCGTCGATGCGCGGCACCGCCGCCATGAAGTGCAGCTTCTGCGGCGACAGACCGCGGCCGGGCACACCCGCCGGAACGTTCACCGCGACCTTGCGGTCCAGCTCGGAGTCCATCGGGTCGCCGAGCCGCAGTTCGAGGCGGTTCATGATGTGGTCCTTGAGGTTCGAACGGACCTCCATCGACCGTGACGCGCTCAGGACCAGGTGGATGCCGTAGCCGAGGCCGCGTGCCGCGATGTCCAGGACCACCTGCTCCAGACCGTCGTAGTCCGAGCGGAAGTTGCCCCACCCGTCGATGACCAGGAACACGTCACCCCAGGGCTGGTCGGAGACCGAGATGTCACCGCGGGCGCGCCGGGCCCGGAACTCCGCGATCGACGCGATGCCCGCCGACCGGAAGTACTCCTCGCGGCGCGTCAGCACGCCGTACACCTCGGCGACCGTCCGCCGCACCCGCTCCGGGTCGAGCCGCGACGCCACCCCGCCCATATGCGGCAGCCCGGCCACCGCCGACATACCGCCACCGCCGAAGTCCAGCCCGTAGAACTGCACCTCGTGCGGCGTGTGCGTGAGCGCGAAGGACGAGATCAGGGTGCGCAGCAGCGTCGACTTGCCGGACTGCGGACCGCCGATGACCTGCATATGGCCCGCCGCGCCGGAGAAGTCCACCCACAACGGGTCACGGCGCTGCTCGAACGGCTTGTCGACGATGCCGACCGGGACGACGAGGCGGCCCGCGCCCTCGTAACCCGGCTGGGTGAGGCCGCGCCCCTGCACCGCGGCGAGGCCGGGCAGCAGCCCGTCGAGCGACGGCGGGCTGTCCAGCGGCGGCAGCCACACCTGGTGCGCCGCCGGGCCCTGCGCCTCCAGGCGCCGCACGATCACGTCCAGCACCGTGTCGGCCAGCGCGTCGTCCGTGTCCGACGTGGGCTCCGTACGGGGCCGCGGCACCACCACACGCTGCACCGGCACCTCGGCCGCCGTGAACAGCACGGGCCGCCGGTCCACCGGCAGCGGCCCGCCCAGCGCGGCGGAACGCGCCGAACCCGAGCGGTACACACCGGAGACGTACGCCGCCTTGAAACGCACCATCTCGTCCGTGCCGAACTTCAGGAACCCGGAGCCGGGAACGTTCGGCAACTCGTACGCGTCCGGCACCCCCAGCGCGGCCCGCGACTCGGCCGCCGAGAAGGTCCGCAGACCGATGCGGTAGGAGAGGTACGTCTCCAGGCCCCGCAGCCGGCCCTCCTCCAGGCGCTGCGAGGCGAGCAGCAGATGCACCCCCAGCGAGCGTCCGATACGGCCGATCTGCACGAACATCTCGATGAAGTCCGGCTTCGCGGTCAGCAGCTCGCTGAACTCGTCGATCACCAGCACCAGCGAGGGAATCGGCTGCAGCGGGGCACCCGCCGCGCGGGCCTTCTCGTAGTCGTGGATGTTGGCGTAGTTGCCCGCGTCGCGCAGCATCTCCTGACGGCGGTTGAGCTCGCCCCGGATGGAGTCGCCCATGCGGTCGACCAGGGTGAGATCGTCGGCCAGATTGGTGATCACGGCCGCGACGTGCGGCATCTGCGCCATACCGGCGAAGGTCGCGCCGCCCTTGAAGTCGGCGAGGACGAAGTTCAGGGTCTCCGAGGAGTGCGTGACCGCGAGACCGAGCACGAGCGTGCGCAGCAGCTCCGACTTGCCGGAACCCGTGGCGCCCACACACAGACCGTGCGGACCCATACCCTCCTGCGCGGCCTCCTTCAGGTCGAGCATCACGGGACGCCCGTCCTCGCCCACCCCGATCGGCACCCGCAGCCGCTCGGCGAGCGCACGCGGCCGCCAGGTCCGCTGGGTGTCCACCGACGCGGCGTCCCCGAGACCGAGCAGGTCCGTGAACTCCAGGTTGGCCAGCAGCGGTTCGTCGTCGTCACCGCCGGAGGCCATGCGCAGCGGAGCCAACTGCCGCGCCAGCGCCTCCGCCGACTCGTACGACAACGCGTCCGGGACGCCCTCGTAGACCATGCCGTGCCCCGACTCCAGGCGCAGCGACCGCGGTTGTACGACGACGGAGAGGTCACCGCGTGCGCCACCCGGCTCGCCGGGCACGACCTCGACCACGGTCACGCCCTGCAGCCCCTCGGGCGAGGCCAGCACGGAGTCCGGCGGCAGGGACAGCCCGTCGAGGACGACGACGATGTGCGGTTCCTCGGGGAGCGGAGCCGCACCGGGGTGGAAACGCGGGCGGCCGGTGAGCCGGTCGGCCAACAGGCCTTCCAGGTCGTGCGCGTCGCCGCCGATCAGCCGACGGCTGCCCGCCCCGTCCGAGGCACCCGGGGCCTGCACATGCGGCAGCCACTTGGCCCACTCCCAGTGGGGCAGGGCGTCCCGTCCCGCCATGACCACGATCATCAGGTCGGCGGGGGAGTGCAGCGAGGCCAGCGAGCCGGTCAGGGCGCGCACCGAGGACCGTACCGACTCCGGCTCGCCGCCGACCGTGACGTGGTAGAAGGCGCGCAGCGACACCGCCATCGGCAGGTCGTCCAGGGTGTCGTGGGTGGCGATGAAGCGCTGCATCGCACCGGCGGCCAGCGGCTCCAACTGCTCGACCGGCCCCGTCTCCGGGGCGATGAGAGGAGTGGCCAGCGCCTGCGGGCCCAGCCCGATGCGCACCTGGGCGAAGTCCTCGTCCCCCGGCCGCCGTTCCCACACCCGGCTGCCCTCGGCGACCAGCGCCCACAGCTGGTCGGGGGAGGGGTGCAGGAAGTACTGGGCGTCGCGCTGCTTCCTCGCCGTCTCGACGGCGGAGCGCCGGGCCTGCGAGAGATAGAGCAGATAGTCGCGGCGGATGTCGGCCAGCTGCCCCTGGGAGCCGCGGCGGTAACGGACCACCATCGCGACGGACATGGCGATCGTCGACGCGATCATCACCATGCCCATGATCCTCATGAACGGCTGCCCGCTCGTGAAGAAGAAGACCACCGAGCCACCCATGCCGAGCGTGGGCAGCAACTGCATGAGCACGCTCTCCTGCTGACCGCGCGGCAACTCCGGCGGAGGCTGCAGGACGAACTCGTTCGTCGGCACCTCGGACGGCAGCACCCTCGGCGGACGCTTGACAACGATCTGGCTCACCGCTCACCAATTCCCTTGCCGGACCCGGAGTTCCGCCCGCCGCCCCGTGTCGGGCGGGCTCAGGCCGCCGCGCGATCCTACTGACTTCACACCACACCGGTGGGCGGTAGGGTGCCGGTTGATTCGCGTGAGCACACGCGAATCGGGTCGGCGAAGCAGGGCATTCCGCACGATGCGTCAGATGCCCGGCGCCCCGCAGTCGACCGCACGGACCCCGTCCCGGCGCCCCACCGGACCTCCGGCGAGGCCGACCGGGGAACGTGGCGCAGGATCTTCACTCCGCGGACGCGGAACCAACACCGAGGGGGAGCAGCAGGTGAGCATGACGGCCTCCGCGACGGCCGCCGGAGCCGGTGGACCGGGCCAGGGAGCCCCCACCGGGGCCGGTATGGGGCTGGGCTTCTGCCGGGTCACCATCGTCGCGCCCGACAGCCGCATCGACGTCGCGCTGCCGGACGACGTCCCGGTCGCCGACCTCTACCCGGAGATCCTCAGGCTCTCCCGGCAGAGCTCCGCCCAGGGCGCCCCGGTCGGCTACCACCTGGTGCGCCGCGACGGCACGGTCCTCGACAGCTCACGCTCGTTCGCCGCCCAGCGCATTCTCGACGGCGAACTTCTCACCCTGCGCCCCTTCTCCGACTCCCTGCCCCCGGCCGTCTTCGACGACGTCTCCGAAGCGGTCGCCGCGGCGGTCACCCGCGACCACCGGCTGTGGAGCGGCGACCTCACCCGGGCCGCCGGTCTCGTCGGCGGCGGAGTGCTGCCCACACTGCTCGCCTTCGTCGCCTGGACCGCCGACCCGCGCCACGACATGCACAGCCTGCCCGGCGTCCTCGCGGCCGTGGCCGGCGTGATCCTCGTCGCCCTCGCCGCCGTACGCGCGCGGGTCTACGACGACCGCGCGTCCGCCATCGCGCTCGGACTCCCCGCCCTGGTGAACGTGGCCGTGGGCGGCTCCGGACTGCTGCCCCTCACGGACGGCCAGGGCATCGGCAAACTGCAGTTCCTGCTCGCCCTCGCCGCCGTACTGGTGGCCTCCGTGGTCCTCACGGTCTGCTCCCCGCGCGGCGACGGCCCGTTCGTCGCCTGCCTGTTCGCCTCCGCCGTCGGGCTGGTCACGGTGTTCGTCGCCATCCTCATGGAATGGACGCCCACCGAGATCGCCGCGCTCTGCGCCCCCCTCGCGGTGGTCACCCTGGCCTTCCTGCCGGGCCTGTCCATGCGCTTCGCGCGCCTGCCCATCGGCTACGAGCCCCCGAACACCACACGCAGCGCCTACGGCGACGACCCCGCCCCGCAGGAGCCGGTCGACCTCGCCCGGATCGAGGCCCAGGCACGCCGCGGTCACGAACTGCTGGTCGGACTCGTCAGCGGCTGCGCCCTGCTCGCCGTCGGCTCCGCGGCCGTACTGGGCTTCGCCGACGACGTGTGGTCGCAGCTGCTCGCCCTCGCGACCGCAGTCGCGCTCCTGATGCGCGCCCAGCTCTTCCGCTACACCGCCCAGGTCGCGGCCTGCCTCGCCGCCGGCCTCGGCTCCCTCGTCCTGCTGGGCCTCGGCCTGGCGCTCAACCCGCCGCCCGCCCTGATCCGCGACGCCCTGACCGGCGATCGCACGGCCCTCGACATCCGGACAATCTGGCTCGTCGCCGTCATCGCCGCGATCGCCGCCCTGATCACCGCGATCGGCCTGATCGTCCCCCGCCGGGGCCTCACCCCGTTCTGGGGCCGCTTCCTGGAGATCTTCGAGGGCTTCGTCCTGCTGACGCTGGTCCCCCTGGCGCTGGCCGTCTTCGACGTCTACGGAGCCGTCCGCGCCATGACCGGCTGAGCCGGGGACATACCCGGGGACCGGCGCGTCCTCGCAGGCTGGTACGCTGTGTGACGGCCGTTTGTGTACGCACCCCCGGACCACCCGCAAGGGGCTGGAGGTCGCGCCCAGCGGATCCCCGCCACCCGAGTCAAGGAAGCTCCCCTGAGACGAAGACCAGGGGCACTCGGTGGCATCAAGAGACTCATGAGGAGTGTCGCGTGGCCCTCGACGCCGCTACGAAGAAGCAGATCATCGCAGAGTTCGGTACCAAGGAGGGCGACACCGGCTCCCCCGAGGTCCAGGTCGCGATGCTCTCCCGCCGTATCTCCGACCTGACCGAGCACCTCAAGACCCACAAGCACGACCACCACTCCCGTCGTGGTCTGCTGATCCTGGTCGGTCAGCGCCGCCGTCTGCTGCAGTACCTCGCCAAGAAGGACATCCAGCGCTTCCGTACGCTGGTCGACCGCCTCGGCATCCGCCGCGGTGCGGCGGGCGCCAAGTAAGACGCCGCGAAGGGAGCGGTTCCCGGGAACCTGGGAGCCGCTCCCTTTGCTGTACGCCCGTCCGCGCGCCCGCGCACGAAGGGCGCGCGGCTTCGCCGTACGCGGGACGTACGTGCGGAAACGTGCGGAGTGTCACCACCCCTTTGTAGTGTGGTAGCACAACGCAATATGTACGACACAGCGTGAGGCACCCGTACGGGGTGACCGCACGCGACACCGAACGAGGAGAAGCGCACCTCGCCGCCGCCGGTCCTCGGTAGTGGCCCCCGGGGGAAAGTGAGCCCCGGGTGCTTCGATCGAAGACCGGCCCGCAACAGACGGCGCGCTTCTCCGCCACCGTCCCCCTGCCACACGGGCAGGCCCAGGGACGAAAGACGATATGTAACGGAGAATTCGCTAGTGGAGAACGAGACCCACTACGCCGAGGCCGTCATCGACAACGGCTCCTTCGGCACCCGCACCATCCGCTTCGAGACGGGCCGCCTGGCCCGCCAGGCCGCCGGCTCCGCCGTCGCCTACCTGGACGACGACACCATGGTGCTGTCGGCCACCACCGCCTCCAAGAACCCCAAGGACCAGCTCGACTTCTTCCCCCTCACGGTGGACGTCGAGGAGCGGATGTACGCCGCCGGCAAGATCCCCGGCAGCTTCTTCCGCCGTGAGGGCCGTCCCTCCGAGGACGCCATCCTCACCTGCCGCCTCATCGACCGCCCGCTGCGCCCGTCCTTCAAGAAGGGCCTGCGCAACGAGATCCAGGTCGTCGCCACGATCATGGCGCTCAACCCCGACCACCTGTACGACGTCGTGGCGATCAACGCCGCGTCCGCGTCCACGCAGCTGGCCGGTCTGCCCTTCTCCGGCCCGATCGGCGGCGTCCGCGTCGCGCTGATCAACGGCCAGTGGGTGGCCTTCCCGACGCACTCCGAGCTCGAGGACGCCGTCTTCGACATGGTCGTCGCGGGCCGCACCCTGGAGGACGGCGACGTCGCGATCATGATGGTCGAGGCCGAGGCCACCGAGAAGACCATCCAGCTGGTCAAGGGCGGTGCCGAGGCGCCGACCGAGGAGGTCGTCGCCGCCGGTCTGGACGCCGCGAAGCCCTTCATCAAGGTGCTCTGCAAGGCCCAGGCCGACCTCGCCGCGAAGGCCGCCAAGCCGACCGCCGAGTTCCCGATCTTCCTCGACTACCAGGACGACGTCCTGGAGGCCCTTACGGCCGCCGTCAAGGACGAGCTCGCCCAGGCGCTCACCATCGCCGGCAAGCAGGAGCGCGAGACCGAGCTGGACCGCGTCAAGGCGCTCGCCGCCGAGAAGCTGCTCCCGCAGTTCGAGGGCCGCGAGAAGGAGATCTCCGCCGCGTACCGCTCGCTGACCAAGACCCTGGTCCGTGAGCGCGTCATCAAGGAGAAGAAGCGCATCGACGGCCGCGGCGTCACGGACATCCGTACGCTCGCCGCCGAGGTCGAGGCCATCCCGCGCGTGCACGGTTCCGCGCTGTTCGAGCGTGGCGAGACCCAGATCCTGGGCGTCACCACCCTCAACATGCTCCGCATGGAGCAGCAGCTGGACACCCTCTCGCCGGTGACCCGCAAGCGCTACATGCACAACTACAACTTCCCGCCGTACTCCACCGGTGAGACCGGCCGCGTCGGCTCCCCGAAGCGCCGCGAGATCGGCCACGGCGCCCTCGCCGAGCGCGCTCTCGTGCCGGTGCTGCCGACGCGCGAGGAGTTCCCGTACGCGATCCGTCAGGTGTCCGAGGCCCTCGGCTCCAACGGCTCGACGTCCATGGGCTCGGTCTGCGCCTCCACCATGTCGCTGCTGAACGCCGGTGTGCCGCTGAAGGCTCCGGTCGCCGGTATCGCCATGGGCCTGATCTCCCAGGAGATCGAGGGCGAGACGCACTACGTCACCCTCACCGACATCCTCGGTGCGGAGGACGCCTTCGGCGACATGGACTTCAAGGTCGCCGGCACCAAGGAGTTCGTGACCGCCCTCCAGCTCGACACCAAGCTGGACGGCATCCCCGCCTCCGTCCTGGCCGCCGCCCTCAAGCAGGCCCGTGACGCCCGCCTCCACATCCTCGACGTGATGATGGAAGCGATCGACACCCCGGACGAGATGTCCCCGAACGCCCCGCGGATCATCACCGTCAAGATCCCCGTGGACAAGATCGGCGAGGTCATCGGCCCCAAGGGCAAGATGATCAACCAGATCCAGGAGGACACCGGCGCCGAGATCACCATCGAGGACGACGGCACCATCTACATCGGTGCCGCCGACGGCCCGTCCGCCGAGGCCGCCCGCACCACGATCAACGGCATCGCCAACCCGACGATGCCCGAGGTCGGCGAGCGCTACCTCGGTACGGTCGTGAAGACGACCACCTTCGGTGCGTTCGTCTCCCTGCTCCCGGGCAAGGACGGTCTGCTGCACATCTCGCAGATCCGCAAGCTCGCCGGCGGCAAGCGCGTGGAGAACGTCGAGGACGTCCTCGGTGTGGGCCAGAAGGTCCAGGTCGAGATCGCCGAGATCGACTCCCGCGGCAAGCTCTCCCTGATCCCCGTGATCGAGGGCGAGGAAGGCTCCGCCGATGACAAGAAGGACGACGCCGACCAGTGACGTCGCACAGC
>NZ_AEJC01000655.1 GCF_000317595.1 Streptomyces ipomoeae 91-03
TCAGACCACTGATCCGACGACCCTCGACCCGACGACGAGTGATCCCGATCCGCCCAGTGATCCACCCGCCGATCCACCGTCCGAAGACACGGGAGATCCAGGAGATCCGGGAGACCCAGGGGGTCCGGGCGGAGACCCGGGCGACCCCGTCGAGGACCCGGCCCAGCCCGTATGGATCTGAACCCTGTGGGAGTCACCGATGCAGTCAGAAGCACCGCATGGGGGAGCCGGCCGGGTCATCGCCGACCGCTACGTCCTGCTGAACCGGCTGGGCAGTGGCGGTATGGGCCATGTCTGGCTCGCCCACGACCAGCAGCTGGACTGTGAGGTCGCGCTCAAGGAAGTCGTGTTCCGCAACCCCGGCGAGGCCGAGCGGGACCGCACGGCGCGGGTGGCCCGGGCCCGCGCCGAGGCCCGGCACGCCGCGGTCCTGCGCGACCATCCGAACGTGGCCACCGTCCACGACGTCCTGGAATACGACGGGCTCCCGTGGATCGTCATGGAGTACGTGCCGGGCGCCCTCGACCTCAAGGCCCTCGTCACCCGGCGCGGCGCCCTCGCGCCCGCCGAGTGCGCCCGGATCGGGCTCGCCGTGCTGGACGCGCTGACCGCCGGGCACGACCGGGGCATCATGCACCGGGACGTCAAACCGGCCAACATCCTGCTCGCCCCCGACCGCACCGGCACCCCGTACGCCCGCGTCCTGCTCACCGACTACGGCATCTCCGTCCAGCCCCACACCCAGGAGACCCGCTACACCCGTACCCACGTCCTGATCGGCACCGCCGGCTATCTGGCACCGGAGCGGGCCCAGGGCGGGCCGCCGACCCCCGAGTCCGACCTGTTCTCGCTGGGCTGCACGCTGTACTACGCCGTGGAGGGATACGGCCCCTTCGACCGGGACTCGGAGATCGAGGCCCTGACCGCGGTCGTCCTCAGCGAACCCCGTCCGACCCTGCGCGCGGGCGCCCTGGAACCGCTCCTGGCCGCCATGCTCGAAAAGGACCCCGCACGCCGGATCACCGCCGCCGACACCGAGGCGGCGCTCTCCGCGATCGTGACACCCCAGGCCCACCCGCGGACCCAGTCCGATCTGGGCTCGCAACCCCAGTGGGCCAACGCGACGACCCACACGGCCGCCCCCGAGGTACTCGTCTCCCCCATCCCGCACGAGCCCGCCTGGTACTCCCCGACACCCCCCGCCGAGCCGTCCGCCCCCGCCGACCGCGGCTTCGGTCCTCCCCCGGCCACCACCACCCGCCGCCCCCGCCATCGTGCCTGGGCCCTCCTCGCGGGTGTGGCGACCACGGTCGTCCTGACCCTGGCGGTCGGCGGCATCTGGTACGGCGTGGAGAATCTGCGGGACCTCGGCGGCAGCGGCTCCGACGGCGGCAGCGCCGGCGGGAAACCGTACGGGAACGCGGTCGGGCTGACCGAGCCGCTGAAGGACGGCGACTGTGTGCACGCGGTCTGGCCGGACAAGCGGTTCTCGGGCACACCGCT
Organism: Streptomyces ipomoeae 91-03; assembly: GCF_000317595.1. Taxonomy (GTDB): domain Bacteria; phylum Actinomycetota; class Actinomycetes; order Streptomycetales; family Streptomycetaceae; genus Streptomyces; species Streptomyces ipomoeae. The sequence continues at coordinate 1,504 of NZ_AEJC01000655.1, forward strand.
GCTCCAGGTCGTCCCGCAGTGCGCGGGACCCGACGTCGACGGGCAGGTGATGGCGTTCTACGAGGCGTCGTCCGCCGCGGACGCGCGGGCCGGCGGGGCCGCCCAGTGCGAACAGCTCACCTCCGAGGACCGGGGCCTGCTCGTGGATGTCCGCTCGTACCCCGTGCTGCCGACCGACGAGGGCTTCGACGCCGCGGGGCAACGGGTCGTCTGCCTGGTGCTGGGCGAACGCAGGCCGATGTACGGGCCCATCGGGCGGCACCGGGAGCCGGGGAAGACGGTCATGGAGGACACGGCCACCATCCAGATGCGGGACTGTCTCGACAAGATCACCGACAACAAGATCCGGTTGGCCTGGTGCCAGGACCCCCACCAGTCCGAAGTGCTCGGATTCCATGAGATGAGCGCCGGTACGACGTACGGGAAGGCGCAGAAGACCGCCAAGAAGGCCTGCTTCGAGAACATGCCGCCGGAGGACTACGGATACGCCCCGGACACCGTCCTCCCCGACTTCTGGATCAGCGAGGACGGCTGGAAAAAGGGCGCCCATTTCGTCGTATGCACCGTCGTTTCCGCCAGGGGAGGCACCATGGAAGGACAAGAAGCCTGAGGACCTGAGAAAGGGTGTTGCGATGCCCGGTTCGACGAAGGCCATGGGGGCGCTCACCATGGGTGGGCTGGTCGTGGTGACGGCCTACACGGTGGCGCTCGGCAGCAATGGCTGGCTGTGGTTCGGTTGGGTCGTCCTCGGTCTGCTGACGCTGGGCATGGTGGCGTCGCGCACCTGAGACTCGCCCCCGGTGACCGTCAGTCCCGGGGGATTCCCCCGTCCGGGTGTACGCCCGGCTGGTATTTGGGCAGCCGGGCGGTGATCTTCATACCGGCGCCGACCGCGGTCTCGATGACGAGGCCGTGGTCGTCGCCGTACACCTGGCGAAGCCGTTCGTCGACGTTGCTGAGGCCGATGCCGCCCGAGGGGCTGACCTCGCCCGCCAGGATGCGGCGGAGCAGGTCGGGGTCCATGCCGACGCCGTCGTCCTCGATGACGACCAGCGCCTCGGCGCCCGCGTCCTGGGCGGTGATGCTGATGTGGCTCTTGTCGAGCCTGCCTTCGAGGCCGTGTTTGACGGCGTTCTCCACCAGGGGCTGGAGGCAGAGGAAGGGCAGGGTGACCGGCAGGACCTCGGGGGCTATCTGAAGGGTGACGGAGAGACGGTCGCCGAAGCGGGCCCGGACCAGCGCCAAGTAGTGGTCGATGGCGTGGAGTTCGTCGGCGAGGGTGGTGAAGTCACCGTGCCTGCGGAACGAGTAGCGGGTGAAGTCGGCGAATTCCAGGAGGAGTTCGCGGGCGCGCTCGGGGTCGGTGCGGACGAACGAGGCGATCACCGCGAGCGAGTTGAAGATGAAGTGCGGGGATATCTGGGCGCGCAGGGCCTTGATCTCGGCCTCTATCAGGCGGGTGCGGGACTGGTCGAGATCGGCGAGTTCGAGTTGGACGGAGACCCAGCGGGCGACCTCCCCGGCGGCTCGGACCAGGACGGCGGACTCCAGGGGAGCGCAGGCGACGAGGGCGCCGTGGACGCGGTCGTCGACCGTGAGGGGGGCGACGACCGCCCAGCGGACCGGGCAGTCGATGATGTCGCAGGTGAGGCGGAAGGCCTCGCCCCGGCCGCTCTCCAGGGGGCCCGCCAGCCGCTCCAGGATCTGGGCGCGGTGGTGCTCCCCCACGCCCTCCCAGACCAGGACCGACTCGTGGTCGGTGAGGCAGAGGGCGTCAGTGCCGAGCAGCGTGCGCAGCCGTTTGGCGGACTTGCGGGCCGTTTCCTCGGTGAGGCCTGCGCGCAGTGGGGGTGCGGCGAGGGTCGCGGTGTGCAGGGTCTGGAAGGTGGCGTGCTCGACAGGGGTGCCGAGGCCGCCGAGACTGCTGCGCGGCCGGGCGGTACGGCGGCCGAGCCAGAAGCCGGCCGCGAGCAACGGCAGCACGGCCACGAAGAACCCGGCCAGGAACCCTCTGACTTCACCGCTCATCGCTCACCTCCCGCATGTGATACACGCTGACGCGCCTCCTGCATGTGGTACACCGCTCACCGCCCGCAGGTTCCCTCCGTCCACCGGTCCCTCCTCACCGCCCACAGGTTCCCTTCCGTCCACGGGCCCCTCCTCACCGCCGCCACAGTTCGATCTCCTTCGACGCCGCCCGTGACTGGCCGCCCACCAGTTCCTCCGGCAGATGGAAGCGGGCCAGGATCGCGGGCGTCTCGGCGGGGACCTTGCTCGGGGTGGCCAGGGACACCAGGGCCATCGTCAGGAAGCCGAGGGGGACGGACCAGAGGGCGGGCCAGGCGAGGAGGGCGTGGAGGGTGCCGGTGCCGGGGTATCCGGCCATGGTCGCCGCGACCGCGAGGAGGGCCGAGCCGCCGCCGACCAGCATGCCCGCCGCCGCGCCGGGTGGGGTGAGGCGGCGCCACCAGATGCCGAGGACGAGAAGTGGACAGAAGGAGGAGGCGGACACGGCGAAGGCGAGTCCGACCGCGTCGGCGACCGGCAGTCCGCCCACGAGGACGCTGGCGGCGAGGGGGACGGCCGTCGCGAGGACCGTGCCGAGCCGGAAGTGCCGTACGCCTCGGGTGGGCAGGACGTCCTGGGTGAGGACGCCGGCGACGGCCACCGTCAGCCCGGAGGCGGTGGACAGGAACGCCGCGAACGCGCCGCCCGCGACCAGCGCGCCGAGGAGGTCGCCGCCGAGGCCGCCGATCATGCGGTCCGGGAGGAGCAGGACCGCGGCGTCGGCGTCCTCGGTGAGGGTGAGGTCGGGGGCGTAGAGCCTGCCGAGGGCGCCGTAGACGGGTGGCAGGAGGTAGAAGGCGCCGATCAGGCCGAGGACGACGACCGTGGTGCGGCGGGCGGCGACGCCGTGCGGGCTGGTGTAGAAGCGGACGACGACGTGGGGCAGGCCCATCGTGCCGAGGAAGGTGGCGAGGATCAGCCCGTACGTGGCGTACAGCGGGCGTTCCTCGCGGCCGGCGGCGAGGGAGGTGGACATGCCGCCGTTGCTGCCGCGGTCCGCGACGGGAACGGTGTCGCCCTCGGCGAAGGTCAGTCGGGTGCCCCGCTCGATGCGGTGGGTGCCGGTGGGCAGGTCGACGCGCCGGTCGTCGTGGCGACGGCCGTCGATCGTGCCGGAGGCGGTGACGGTCAGCGGGCTCGCGAGTTTGAGGTCCACGCTCTCGTCGACGCGGACGACTCGTTGTTCGCGGAAGGTCGCCGGTTCGTCGAAGGCGTGGCGTGGGGCGCCGTCGCCCTGCCAGGCGAGGACGAGGAAGAGCGCGGGAACGAGGAGGGCGGTGAGCTTGAGCCAGTACTGGAAGGCCTGGACGAAGGTGATGCTGCGCATGCCGCCGGCGGCGACCGTGGCGGAGACGACGACGGCGACGATGACGGCGCCGAGCCACTGGGGCGCGTTCGTGAGCACGTTCAACGTCAGCCCGGCGCCCTGGAGTTGGGGCAGGAGGTAGAGCCAGCCGACGCCGACGACGAAGGCCCCGGCGAGGCGTCGTACCGTCTTGGAGGCGAGCCGGGCCTCGGCGAAGTCCGGCAGGGTGTAGGCGCCCGAGCGGCGCAGCGGGGCGGCGACGAAGAGGAGGAGGACGAGGTAGCCGGCGGTGTAGCCGACCGGGTACCAGAGCATGTCGGGGCCCTGGACGAGGACGAGGCCCGCGATGCCGAGGAAGGAGGCGGCGGAGAGGTATTCGCCGCTGATCGCGGCGGCGTTGAGGCGGGGGCCGACGGTGCGGGAGGCGACGTAGAAGTCGGAGGTGGTGCGGGAGATGCGCAGGCCGAAGGCGCCGACGAAGACGGTGGCCACGACGACGAGGGCGACGGCGGGGACGGCGTAGTTGTCGTTCATGAGGTCACGGCGTTCATGAGGTCATGGCGTTCATGAGGTCATGGCGTTCATGTGGTCGCGGTCCCGTCGCCTCAGCGGTCCTCGACGAGGCGTACGAGGTCCTGTTCGTTGCGTTCGGCGCGGCGTACGTGCCGGCGGGCGAGGAGGACCAGCGGCGGGTAGACGCCGAAGCCGAGGACGGCCCACTCCAGGCCGGCGCCGTCCGGCATCGCGGCGAAGACCAGGGGCAGCGGGGCGACCAACAGGACCAGGACCGCGAACACGGCGAGTGCGGCGCGGAGTTGGCTGCGCATGAGGGAGCGGACGTAGGTGTGGCCGAGGGTGGTCTGTTCGTCGATCTCGGTGCGGGGGCGGTGGTAGCCGGAACGCTGGGGGTACCTCCCGCTCGCACGCCGCGAGTGGGGGCCGGTGTGCCGGGGCGGGCCGGTGACGACGACGCGGCGTTCGGTGGGGTCCTGCGGCATGTCGTCTCCTCAGCCGGTGGTCCGGCGCATCAGCAGATCGCGCAGTTCGCGGGCGTGGCGGCGGCTGACCTGGAGTTCGACCGAGCCAACGAGGACGCTGACGCTGCCGGCGTCGAGGCGGAGTTCGCCGATGTGGCGCAGGGCGACGAGATGGCGTCGGTGGATGCGGACGAAGCCGCGGGCGCGCCAGCGTTCTTCGAGGGTGGAGAGGGGGATGCGGACGAGGTGGCTGCCCTGCGGGGTGTGCAGTCGGGCGTAGTCGCCCTGGGCCTCGACGTGGGTGATGTCGTCGACGGCGACGAAGCGGGTCACTCCGCCGAGCTCGACGGGTATCTGGTCCGGGTCGGGTTCGTGGACCGGTATGGGCGGGGCCGCGTCGCGGAGCTGGGCGGCCCGGCGTATCGCTTCGGCGAGGCGTTCGCGGCGTACGGGTTTGAGGACGTAGTCGACGGCCTTGAGGTCGAAGGCCTGGACGGCGAAGCCCTCGTGGGCGGTGACGAAGACGACGAGCGGGGGCCGGGCGAAGCCGGTGAGGAGACGGGCGAGGTCGAGGCCGTCGAGTCCGGCCATGTGGATGTCGAGGAAGACGACGTCGATCGCGTCGGGTCCGTCGGGGCCGGACTCCAGGGCGCGGTTGATCCGGCGCAGCGCCTCGATGGCGTCGCTCGCGCCCTCGGCGCTGCCGATCCGCGGATCCGCGTTCAGCAGGTACAGCAGTTCCTCGAGGGAGGGTTTCTCGTCATCGACGGCGAGCGCGCGCAGCATGAACGTGGAGTGTAGGAGTAATTCGTACGCCTGCACACGGGCGCGCGCCGGACGTGTTCGAGGCACTCCGCCGCGGACCCGTCCCTGGATACAGTGCCCGCATGAACAGCAAGTCCGCGGCGTTCGACGAACTCGACCGCAAGATCATCACGGCGTTGATGGCGAACGCGAGGACCAGCTTCGCCGAGATCGGCTCGGCCATCGGTCTTTCGGCCACCGCGGTCAAGCGGCGGGTGGACCGGCTGCGTGAGACGGGGGTGATCACCGGGTTCACCGCGACGGTGAAACCGGCGGCGCTGGGCTGGCGCACGGAGGCGTACGTGGAGGTGTACTGCGAGGGCGCGGCGCCGCCCCGGCGGCTGGCTGAGGTGGTGCGCAATTATCCGGAGATCACCGCGGCGATGACGGTGACCGGTGGCGCGGACGCGCTGCTGCACGTGCGGGCCGTGGATGTGGAGCACTTCGAGGAGGTGCTGGAGCGGATCCGCGCCGAGCCGTTCATCCGGAAGACGATCAGCTACATGGTGCTGTCCCACCTGCTGCCCGAGGCCCCTGAGGCGGGCGCCACCCAGGACGCAGCGACCGTGCGCTGACCTCGCCCAACACGCAGCATTACTGCGCGAACACGCAACGTTCTTTTCTTGTCGCGCATCCTGCCCGATTCCTACCGTAGTGTCATCCCAGCCGACACTCGCAGGAAGCGGAGAGACCCTCTGTGCCCGACAGCCGTGTGCCGCGCCTTCGGCGCTTTCTCGTCTGCGAACCCAGACATTTCGCCGTTCAGTACTCGATCAACCCCTGGATGCACCCGGACACCCCCGTGGATGTCGATCTCGCCCAGGACCAGTGGCAGGAGCTGATCCGCGCCTACCGGGCCCATGGCCACACCGTGGAGACCGTGGAGCCGGTGGCGGCGCTGCCCGACATGGTGTTCGCGGCCAACTGCGCGCTCGTCCTCGGCGGCCGTGTCCTCGGTTCGCTGTTCCACGCGCCCGAGCGGCGCCCCGAGTCCATCGCCTACGACGCCTGGTTCAAGAACGCCGGGTACGAGGTCTTGCGGTCCGAGTCGGTGTGCGAAGGGGAGGGCGATCTGATTCCGACCGGCCGCTACCTCCTCGCCGGCACCGGTTTCCGCACCACCCGTGAGGCCCACCGTCAGGCGCAGGAGTTCTTCGGCGTCCCCGTGATCAGCCTCCAGCTGGTCGACCCTCGCTTCTACCACCTGGACACCGCCCTGTTCGTCCTGGACGACGGGCCCGACGGGAACATCGCGTACTACCCGGAGGCGTTCTCCCCCGGCAGCCGTGCCGTCCTCGCCCGCCTCTACCCCGACGCGGTGATCGCCTCCCGCGACGACGCCATGGCCTTCGGCCTGAACTCGGTGTCCGACGGCCGCCACGTCTTCATCTCGCCCCGTGCCAAGGAACTCGCCGACCAGCTCGACCGGCAGGGCTACGTCCCCGTCCCCGTCGATCTGTCGGAGTTCCAGAAGGCCGGCGGTGGCATCAAGTGCTGCACGCAGGAGATCCGCCCATGACCGAGGAGATCCCACGTGACCCAGGAGGTCCGCTCATGACCGCCCCCGTCCGTACGCGTTCGTCGGCCGACCTCATCAGTGCCGAGGAGCCCGTCCTCGCGCACAACTACCACCCGCTGCCCGTGGTCGTCGCCCGCGCGGAGGGCGCCTGGGTCGAGGACGTCGAGGGCCGCCGCTATCTGGACATGCTGGCCGGCTACTCCGCCCTCAACTTCGGCCATCGCCACCCCGCCCTGATCGACGCCGCCCACCGCCAGCTGGACACCCTCACCCTCACCTCCCGCGCCTTCCACAACGACCGCCTCGCCGGCTTCGCCGAGTCCCTGGCCGAGTTGATCGGCCTTGACATGGTGCTCCCGATGAACACCGGCGCCGAGGCCGTCGAGAGCGCGATCAAGGTGGCCCGCAAATGGGCGTACGAGGTGAAGGGCGTGCCGGTGGATCGGGCGACGATCGTGGTCGCCGAGAACAACTTCCACGGCCGTACGACGACGATCGTGAGCTTCTCCACGGACCCGGAGGCCCGCACCGGCTTCGGCCCGTTCACACCGGGCTTCCGGGTGGTCCCGTACAACGACCTGGCAGCGCTGGAAGCGGCGATCGACGACACCACGGCGGCGGTGTTGATCGAGCCCATCCAGGGCGAGGCCGGCGTCATGATCCCGGACGACGGCTATCTGCGCGGCGTCCGCGACCTGACCCGCCGCACCGGCTGCCTCTTCATCGCCGACGAGATCCAGTCGGGCCTCGGCCGCACCGGCCGCACCCTCGCCGTGGAACACGAGGACGTCCTCCCCGACGCCGTACTCCTCGGCAAGGCCCTCGGCGGCGGCATCGTGCCGGTGTCGGCGGTCGTGGCCCGCCGAGAGGTGCTGTCGGTGTTGCGCCCCGGCGAACACGGCTCGACGTTCGGCGGCAACCCGCTGGCGGCTGCGGTGGGCTCGGCCGTGGTCGAACTGCTGCGGACCGGTGAGTTCCAGCACCGGGCGGCCGAACTGGGTGTGCTGCTGAGGGACGGGCTGACCGCCCTTGTCGGCAGGGGTGTTGTCGGCTTCCGCTCACGCGGCCTGTGGGCGGGCGTGGACATCGACCCGACGATCGGCACGGGCCGGGAGATCTGTCACCGTTTGATGGCCCGGGGCATCCTGGTCAAGGACACCCACGGCTCGACCATCAGGTTGGCCCCACCGCTGACGATCACGGGGCCGGAGCTGATGGCGGCGCTGGGTACGTTGGGGGATGTTCTGGGGGCCTGATCGCCGTGGGGGCGTGGGTTGCTGGGCGGGTGCGGGTTGTGTGTGGCTGGTCGCGCCCGCCTCAGAGCACGGGGTGCCCCCAGGTTTTCAGGGGCGCGGGGAACTGCGCGACCAGCCCCCGCCCACCCGCACACGCTCAACAACGTCGTCCTCCCGAGCTCGTGGGCGGACGGCGAAGCGGCGCGGCCCCTCCGCGGGGGCGAGAAACGCCGGCGGACTCCCCGATCGCCGACTGCCGACGCGTCATCGACGCGATCGGCGCCCAGGGCGCCCTGAGCGCGCGGGCCGGCATCGGTGAACCGGCGACCTCCGTGGCCGCACTGCACGACTCCTACCAGGACGCCCGGGACGCGCCCCATCTCACCACTCGCGGAGTGGGCGGCTCCCCCGTCCAGCCGATCCGTGATCTACGGGTGCACCAGGTCCTCGCGGCGGTCGGCCGGCCCGCCCGCACCCGCCTCCTCGAACTGACCGCCGCGGAGCTGCGCGCGCAGCCGGACTGGCCGGTGCTCCACGACACGATCACCGCTTGGTGCGAGAGCTGCTTCCGTCCCGTACGCGCCTCCGCGGCCCTCCACGTCCACCGCAAGACCGTCGTCCACCGCACGCACAAGATCGAACAGCTCACCGGCCGCCCGCTGAGCGCCCCCGGCACCACCGCCTCACCCCGCGAACAGCACCGCGCCCACGGGCCCGCCTCGCAAACAGGACGGCGCCCATGTGCGCCTCGCAAACAGGACCGCGAAGAGAACAAGGTCACCTTCGATCCCTCTACTGCTCGTCTGGTGGGCTGTCCTAGCATCCGAGCATGACGGTCCTGCCTGATGACGGGCTTTCGCTGGCCGCCGAGTTCCCTGACGCGACGCTTGAGCAGTGGCAGCAGCTGGTGGCTGGTGTGCTGCGCAGGTCCGGCAGGGAGGTCGAGCGGGCCGAGGCGGAGGACGCCCTGTCCACCGCGCTGGAGGACGGGTTGCGCACGCGCCCGCTGTACACCGCGGCCGACGCCGTATCCGACCCCGGTCTGCCCGGCTTCGCGCCCTATGTACGCGGTGGCCGAGCCGAGGGGAACACGGTCGGCGGCTGGGACGTACGCCAACAGCACACGGTGGCGGACGCCGACGCGGTCCTGACCGACCTGGAGAACGGGGCCACCTCGCTGTGGCTGGTCGTGGGCGAGTCCGCGGGCATCCCGGTCTCCGCGCTCGACGGTGTCCTCGACGGGGTCTACCTGGACCTCGCGCCGATCGTGCTGGACGCGGGCGACGAGGTCGAGCCGGCCGCACGGCGGCTGCTGCGGCTGTACGAGGAGCGAGGCGTCGCCGACGACGCGGCGCGCGGCAACCTGGGCGCCGACCCCTTGGCGTACGCGGCCCGTACCGGCCGGTCGTTCGGCTTCACCCCCGTGGCCGAACTGGCGCGGCTCTGCGCCGAGCGGTACCCGGGGCTGCGGGCGCTGACCGTGGACGCGTTGCCGTACCACGGCGCCGGTGGTTCCGCCGCGCAGGAGCTGGGCTGCTCCCTGGCGACAGGGGTGTCGTATCTGCGGGAGCTGACGGCGGCGGGGCTGAGCGTCGAACAGGCCTGTGGGCAGCTGGAGTTCCGGTACGCGGCCACCGACGACCAGTTCCTGACCATCGCCAAGCTGCGGGCGGCACGCCGGTTGTGGGCGCGGGTGGCCGAGGTGTGCGGGGCGCCCGCCTCGGGTGCGCAGATACAGCACGTGGTGACGTCGCCGGTGATGATGGCGCGCCGCGACCCGTGGGTGAACATGCTGCGGACGACGGTCGCCGCGCTGGCCGCCGGAGTGGGCGGGGCCGACTCGGTCACCGTGCTGCCCTTCGACGACGCGCTCGGTCTGCCGAACGCGTTCGCGCGTCGCATCGCCCGCAACACGTCCACCATCCTCATCGAGGAATCGCATCTGTCCCGGGTGATCGATCCGGCGGGCGGTTCCTGGTACGTGGAGCGACTGACGGACGAACTCGCCCAGGCCGCCTGGGCGCAGTTCCAGTGGATCGAGCGGATGGGCGGCCAAGCGGCAGCACTGCGCGACGGATACCTCGGCCCTGATCTGGCCAATACCTGGGCGGCGCGGACCAACAAGCTCGCCAAGCGCCGCGAACCCATCACCGGCGTCAGCGAGTTCCCGCACCTGCACGAGAAGCCCGTGGAACGCGCCCCCGCGCCCCAGCCGCCCTCCGGTGGGCTGCCGCAGGTACGGCGCGACGACGCGTACGAGGTCCTGCGCGCCCGCTCCGACGCCCATCTGACCGCGACCGGCGCCCGGCCGCGGATCTTCCTGGCCGCGCTCGGTCCGGCCGCCGCGCACACCGCGCGCCTGACCTTCGCCTCGAACCTCTTCCAGGCGGGCGGCATCGAGCCCGTGACCGAGGGCACGTTCGAGGAGAGCGGGGCCCGGGAGGTGTGCCTGTGCTCCAGCGACACGCTGTACGAGGAGCAGGCCGAGTCGGTCGCCGGGGCGCTGCGGGCGGCGGGTGCCGAGCACGTCACCCTCGCCGGCCGTCCCGCTTCCTACGCCGGAGTCGACTCGTACGTCTTCGCGGGCTGTGACGCCGTCGCCGTGCTGTCCGCCGCTCTCGACCGCATGGGGGTCTCCTGATGTCGTCCATCCCCGACTTCTCCGGGATCGAGCTGGGAACGCCGACGCCCGCCGGCCACCCCGACGAATGGCGCGGGGCCGTGAAGAAGGCCACCGGTGGTGACGACCTGCTGTGGGAGACCCCGGAGGGCATCACGGTCAAGCCGCTCTACACCGGGCAGGACCTGGAGGGCCTGGACTTCCTGGGCACCTACCCGGGCATCACCCCGTATCTGCGCGGCCCGTACCCGACGATGTACGTCAACCAGCCCTGGACGATCCGCCAGTACGCGGGCTTCTCCACGGCCGAGGAGTCCAACGCCTTCTACCGGCGCAATCTGGCGGCCGGTCAGAAGGGCCTGTCGGTCGCCTTCGACCTGCCGACGCACCGGGGTTACGACAGCGACCACCCGAGGGTGACGGGTGATGTCGGCATGGCGGGCGTGGCGATCGACTCGATCTACGACATGCGGCAGCTCTTCGACGGCATCCCGCTGGACAAGATGACGGTGTCCATGACGATGAACGGCGCCGTGCTCCCGGTGCTGGCGCTCTACATCGTCGCGGCGGAGGAACAGGGCGTACCGCCGGAGAAGTTGGCCGGGACCATCCAGAACGACATCCTCAAGGAGTTCATGGTCCGCAACACCTACATCTATCCGCCGAAGCCGTCGATGCGGATCATCTCCGACATCTTCGCCTTCACCTCGCGGCGGATGCCCCGCTACAACTCGATCTCCATCTCCGGCTACCACATCCAGGAGGCGGGCGCGACGGCCGACCTGGAGCTGGCGTACACCCTCGCGGACGGCGTGGAGTACATCCGGGCGGGGCGGGAGGCGGGCCTGGACGTGGACGCGTTCGCGCCGCGGCTCTCCTTCTTCTGGGCGATCGGCATGAACTTCTTCATGGAGATCGCCAAGCTGCGGGCGGCGCGGCTGCTGTGGGCGAAGCTGGTGAAGCAGTTCGACCCGCAGAACGCCAAGTCGCTGTCCCTGCGCACCCATTCGCAGACCTCGGGCTGGTCGCTGACCGCGCAGGACGTGTTCAACAACGTCACGCGTACGTGCGTCGAGGCGATGGCGGCCACCCAGGGCCACACCCAGTCCCTGCACACCAACGCCCTCGACGAGGCGCTGGCCCTGCCCACCGACTTCTCGGCGCGCATCGCCCGCAACACCCAGCTGCTGATCCAGCAGGAGTCCGGCACGACACGGGTGATCGACCCGTGGGGCGGCAGCGCCTACGTGGAGCGGCTGACATACGACCTGGCGCGGCGGGCCTGGCAGCACATCCAGGAGGTGGAGGCCGCCGGTGGCATGGCGCAGGCCATCGACGCGGGCATCCCGAAGCTGCGCGTCGAGGAGGCGGCGGCCCGCACCCAGGCCCGGATCGACTCCGGGCGCCAGCCGGTGATCGGCGTGAACAAGTACCGGGTCGACAACGACGAGCAGATCGAGGTCCTCAAGGTCGACAACTCCTCGGTGCGCGCCCAGCAGATCGAGAAGCTGCGGCGGCTGCGCGCGGAGCGGGACGAGACCGCCTGCCAGGACGCGCTCGACGCGCTGACCCGGGCGGCCGACGGCGAGGGCAATCTGCTGGAGCTGGCGGTGCGGGCGGCGCGGGCCAAGGCGACGGTCGGGGAGATCTCGTACGCCCTGGAGAAGGTGTACGGGCGGCACGCGAGCCAGATCCGTACGATCGCCGGTGTGTACCGCAACGAAGCAGGTGAGTCCCCGTCCGTGGACCGCACCCGTGCCGTGGTCGACGCGTTCGCGGAGGCGGAGGGGCGTCGGCCGCGCATCCTGGTCGCCAAGATGGGGCAGGACGGCCACGACCGCGGCCAGAAGGTGATCGCGACCGCCTTCGCGGACCTCGGCTTCGACGTGGATGTCGGCCCGCTGTTCCAGACCCCGGCGGAGGTGGCCCGTCAGGCGGTGGAGGCGGATGTGCACATCGTCGGGGTGTCGTCGCTGGCCGCCGGGCATCTGGCGCTCGTTCCGGCGCTGCGGGAGCAGTTGGCCGAGGAGGGCCGTGAGGACATCATGATCGTGGTGGGCGGGGTGATCCCGCCGCAGGATGTGCCGACGCTGCTGGAGATGGGCGCGGCGGCCGTCTTCCCGCCGGGCACGGTGATCCCGGACGCGGCACACGACCTGGTGACGCGGCTGGCGGCCGACCTCGGACACGGCGACCTGTGAGGCGATGAGCCGATGGCCATCGATCTCGACACATATGTGAAGGGTGTGCTCGACGGGAAGCGGGCGATCATCGCCCGCGCCATCACCCTCGTCGAGTCCACCCGTCCCCAACACCGCGGGCTGGCCCAGGAGTTGCTGACCGAGCTGCTGCCGCACAGTGGCCGGGCCCGGCGGATCGGGGTCAGCGGGGTGCCCGGTGTGGGCAAGTCGACGTTCATCGACGCGTTCGGCACCATGCTGACCGGGTTCGGCCACCGGGTCGCGGTGCTCGCCGTCGACCCGTCGTCCAGCCGGACCGGCGGCTCGATCCTCGGTGACAAGACCCGTATGGAGCGGCTGGCCGTCGACCCGGCGGCCTTCGTCCGCCCCTCCCCCACCGCCGGCACGCTCGGCGGCGTCGCCAGGGCGACCCGTGAGTCGATCGTGGTGATGGAGGCCGCCGGCTACGACGTGGTCCTGGTGGAGACGGTCGGTGTCGGCCAGTCCGAGACGGCCGTGGCCAACATGGTCGACTCGTTCCTGCTGTTGACGCTGGCTCGCACCGGCGACCAGTTGCAGGGCATCAAGAAGGGTGTTCTGGAGCTGGCCGACGTGATCGCCGTCAACAAGGCGGACGGCCCGCATGAACGCGACGCCCGGTCCGCCGCCCGGGAGTTGGCGGGCGCGCTCCGGCTCATGCACGGCAAGGACGCGTTCTGGACGCCGCCCGTGCTCAGCTGCAGCGCACGGGAGTCCACCGGCCTGGACACCGTCTGGGAACGGCTGGAACAGCACCGCACGCTGCTGGACTCGGCCGGACGGCTCGCCGCCAAGCGCCGCGAGCAGCAGGTCGACTGGACATGGACCATGGTCCGCGACGAACTGCTGGGCCGCCTTCACGCGGACCCGGCGGTCCGGTCCCTCGCTCCCGCTCTGGAGGAACAGGTGAGGGCGGGCGAGTTGACGGCGACACTGGCCGCGGAACGCATCCTCGGGGCTTTCGGGCAGCGGGGGGCGCCTCCGCCGGTCGGTTGACGTGCGGTGGCCCGACCGGGGGGACGGTCGGCTTCCGGTGGGCCGGGGGAGGGCGGTGCCCCGGCGGTCAGTCGGCCAGGCCGAGTTCGCGGGGGCCGAGGGGTGCGAAGGAGCGGATGACGTCGGTTTCGGTGACCTCGGCGAGGGTCGGCGGGGACCAGCGTGGGGTGCGGTCCTTGTCGATGAGTTGGGCGCGGACGCCCTCCACCAGGTCGGCCGTGGTCAGGGCCGCGAGGGAGACCCGGTACTCCTGGTCCAGGACCTGCTCCAGTGTCTTCAGCCGCCGGGCCCGGCGCAGGGCGACCAGGGTGACCTTGAGCGCGGTGGGCGACTTGGTGAGCAGGGTCTCGGCGGCCTCCTTGGCCGCCGGGTCGCCGTGGGCGAGGAGGCGTTCGACGATCTCCTCGACGGTGTCGGCGGCGTAGCAGCTGTCGATCCATGCCGACCCGTGTGCCAGCTCCCCCTGCGGCGCGGGCCGGACATGGCGGGCGAGGGCGTCCCGTACGGGCAGGGCGGCGAGATCGTCGAGGAGCCGGGGGAGAGACGCGGACGGTACGAAGTGGTCGGCCAGGCCGCACAACCGGGCGTCGGCCGCGCCGATCCGAGCGCCCGTCAGGCCGAGGTGGGTGCCCAGCTCGCCCGGCGCACGGGAGAGCAGGTAGGTACCGCCGACGTCCGGTATGAAGCCGATGCCGGTCTCGGGCATCGCGACCCTCGACCGCTCGGTGACGATCCGGA
>NZ_AEJC01000656.1 GCF_000317595.1 Streptomyces ipomoeae 91-03
CCCTCCCCGAAGAAGTGCGGCCCGAGACCGTCACCCCCCGCCCCCGGTCCGTCGAGTCCGACCGGGGCGGTGGCTGGCAGCCGGCGTCGGGGGCCTCTCGGCGTTCCGCCGAGGCGATCGACGCGGCGCTCGGGGCGCCGCCCGGGCGGCCGTTCGTGACGCTGGCGCAGCCCGACACCTCCGCGTGGGCGGGGGGCGGGTCGTACGACGGGCGGCGCAGGTCGTGGCCGTCGGGGACCCGGGCCGCGGCCGTCGCGGCGTGTGTGGTGCTGGGCGTCGGACTCATCGGCGGCGCGGCGGCGGGAAGTTGGCTCACCGGGGACTCCGGGACGGACGCTGCCCGCGGCAGCTTCACGGCGGCCGAGGAGCTGTGGCACAGCGTGCCCGTCGACGAACTGTTCCCGCCGACCGTGCGGGGCGAGGGCGCCGGCCCCGGCGGCACCGACCGCACCTGGACGCGCATCGCCGTCGCCCCCGACAGCGGCTGCGCGGACGCCTTCGACCCCCTGCTGCACAAGGCCCTCACCCCCGTCGGCTGCCTGCGGCTGCTGCGCGCCACCTACACCGACGCCACCCGCAGCAGCGTCACCACCGTCGGCATGATGTTCACCAAGGCCGACGCGGCCGACATGGCCGCCCTCAAGGTCCGCTTCGCCAAGGACGGCCTCGACCGGCGCACCGACCTGATGCCCCGCCCGTACGCCGCCGAGGACACCGTCGCCGCCGGCTTCGGCGACGGCCAGCGGGCCTCCTGGACGATCTCCGTACTCACGGACGTCCCCGTCGTCGTCTACGCCGTCTCGGGATTCGCCGACGGCCGTACCGTCACCGAACCGCAGCCCGCCGAGGACGCGATGCAGCCCGGCGCCACCACGGCCCCCGCCCAGTCCGGCCTCGGCCACGAGGCCCAGGGCCTCGCCGACCGCATCGAACGCGGCCTCCGCAAGACCGCCGCGTCCGCCACGGAGCAGCCGTCATGAGACCCACGAGGAACGCGAAAGCCGTGGACCGGATGAGCGGGACGGACGAGCCCGGGAAGGAGGCCGGGCGGCCCCGTCGACGTACGCCCCGTACGCCGCGTATTGCGCACATCGGCCGCACCCGCCGCACCGGCCTCCTCGCCCTTCCCCTCGCCGCCTCCCTCGCCCTCGTCCCCTCCACCGCCGCGCACGCCGACAGCATCCGTGACCAGCAGTGGGCGCTCGACGCCATGCACACCCAGGAGGCCTGGCGCACCACCAAGGGCGCGGGCATCACCGTCGCCGTCCTCGACACGGGTGTCGACGACGAGCACCCGGACCTGGCCGGCAACGTCCTGCCGACCAAGGACCTGATCGGCTTCGGCGCCAAGCGCGGCGACCGCACCTGGGCCCGGCACGGCACCGCCATGGCCGGGATCATCGCCGGCCACGGCCACGGCGTGAACGACGCCGACGGCGTCATGGGCGTCGCCCCCGAGGCGAAGATCCTCCCCGTCCGCGTCATCCTCGAAGACGGTGACTCCGCCCGCGCCAAGGCCCGCAGCACCCGTGGCAACGCCCTCGCCGAGGGCATCCGCTGGGCCGCCGACCAGGGCGCCGACGTCATCAACCTCTCCCTCGGCGACGACTCCGAGTCCGCCCACCCCGAGCCCTCCGAGGACGCCGCCGTCCAGTACGCCCTGAAGAAGGGCTCCGTCGTCGTCGCCTCGGCCGGCAACGGCGGCAAGAAGGGCGACCACATCTCCTACCCGGCGGCCTACCCCGGCGTCATCGCGGTGACCGCCGTCGACGAGAACGGCACCCGCGCCGACTTCTCCACCCGCCGCTGGTACGCCACCGTCAGCGCCCCCGGCGTCGACGTCGTCATCGCCGACCCCGACCGCAAGTACTACGAGGGCTGGGGCACCAGCGCCGCCGCCGCGTTCGTCTCCGGCGCCGCCGCCCTCGTCAAGGCGGCCCACCCCGGCCTGACCCCCGACCAGGTCAAACGGCTCCTGGAGGACACCGCCCGCGACGCCCCCACCGGCGGCCGGGACGACGCCCGCGGCTTCGGCTTCGTCGACCCCGCCGCCGCCATCGAGGAGGGCGGCGAACTCGCACCGGACGACCTCAGGTCCGCGTCGTACGGCCGCAAGTACTTCGGCTCCGGCCCGGCCCAGGAGACGGAGGACGACGACGCCACCGGCTGGGCCGCCCCCGCCGCCGGCGGCCTCGGCGCCGCCCTGCTGATCACCGCCGTGGTCCTCTGGCTCGGCCGCCCCCGCCCGGAGGAGTTCAGCGAACCGGACGACGAGTTCGCGGTCTGAGACACGGCTACCCGGATCACGGCTACGACGTCGCCGACGCCGTTGACGTCGGCGCCACCGACGACGCCTCCTCCGTACTCCCGGCCCCGAACACCGAGACGGCGGCCTTCGCCGCCTCCTCGACCAGCGAAATCCCCTTCGCCTTCGTCGTGTTGCCGTTCGAGACGACCGCGATCAGGTAGTCCTTCCCGGCGACGGTGACCCGGCCGATGCTGTTGATGTCCCACAGCCCCGTCGCGGTACGCGGCAACCACCCGTTCTTCAGGGCGAATTCGCCGCCCCCGTCGGCCGCAGCCGACACACCCCAGTCCTGGCCCGAGGCGATCCCGCCCATCAGCTCGCGCATGTACGCCCGCGAGGCCGCGCTCAGCACTGAGCCCTCGTCGTTCGCGCCGTCCCCGAACACCTGCCGGAGCAGGGCGAGTTGATCGGCGGCCGTGGTCTGGGTCAGCCCCCAGTACAGGCCGTCGCCGCCCTCGGTCCCGGTCAGCCCGAGCCGTTCGTTGGCGGCGTCCAGGCCCGCCGCCCGGCCGATGGTCTCCCACAGCGCGGTGGCGGAGGCGTTGTCGCTCTCGCGGATCATCGCGGAGGCGTACGTCTTCTCCTGGGCTGTCAGCCGACGGCCCTCGTCCTGCGCCTGGAGCAGCAGCGCCGCCAGGATGTCGGCCTTCACGATGCTCGCGGTGTCGAACTGCCCGTCCCCGTACACCGCCCCGTCCCCGGAGGCCACGTCCAGCACGGCCACCGACACCGCGGCCCCGTCCTCGACCGGCACGCCCGCCATGGCCGTCGCCAGCAGCTCGTCGTAGTCCACCTCGGGCACCGCCACTGGTTCCACCGAGGCCTCCTCAACGACCGCGTCCGCACCCGGCGAGGCGGAAGCCGAGGCCGAGGGCGCTACCGACGATGACGCCGACGACGATACGGCCGTACTCCCGTCACCCTGCGCCCGGGCCGTCACGTACACCGTGCCGGCGGCCGTGCCGCCCACGACGATCACGGCGGCCAGGGCGGCGTGGAAGAGCGGACGGCGCTTGGCGGGGCGGGCGCGGCGGGCTCTGTGAGGAGGCATGCCGCGATGCTTCTGCCCCGTGCTGTGCGACGGGTTAGGCCACTGTTAGAGACGTGTCAGGGGACGCTGAGAAAACCGTGAGTGAGATGACCGTCACGTTTCCGGCCCCGGCGAAAGCCAAGGAATCCGGCCTGCGGCAGCCTGGTGACCCGGCTGCCGGAAGCTTGGTGACCCGGCTCGCCGAAGCCCGGCAGACCAAGGGCAGAGGCCGAGCCTCCCGGCCCGGCACCAGCCCGGGACGCTTCCCCGGATAGGGTCGACGACTGTGGCGAACAAGAACATCCCCGACCCCGGCTTCTCCGACGACGACGGCTCCGCCGACCCCCGGCTGAGCGCCGCGCTCGCCGCCTGGGCCGAGGACCGGACCGCCGTGGGCCCCGTCCTGGAGGCACTCAAGGGCGCCCGGCTGCTCGTCCCCGTCGTCGCCATCCTCGGCGAGGTCGAGGAGGACGAGAACGGGCTGCGCCGCGAGAAGACGAGCGACATGGCCGTACCCACGCTCAAGGCCGGCGCGCGCACCGCGCTGCCCGCCTTCACGTCCACCGAGTCCCTGGCCCGGTGGGACCCGGCCGCCCGCCCCGTCGCCGTCCCCCTGCACCAGGCACTCCAGGCCGCAGCCCACGAAAAGGCCGACACGATCGTGCTCGACCTGGCGGGCCCCGTACCGTACGAGCTCACGGGAGCCGCCCTGCTCGCCCTCGCCGAGGGCCGCACCAGCACCGATCCACTCGCCGACCCCGCCGTCACCGCAGCGGTGCGCGCCGCGGTCGCCGCCGAGCCAGCGGTCCTCCGTGCCCACCTCGGCCCGGGCAGCGCCGACGGCACCCTCGCCCTCGTCCTCGACCCGTCGGCCACCCCCGCCGAGACCGCCCGGTCGCTCGCCGGCCGCCTCGCCGCCGACGACGCACTGAGGGCCCGCCTGGTACGCGGCCTCGACCTGGCACTCCTGCCGGCCGGGGCCACACCACCGGGCGAGCCCTTGTATGTACGGGGATAGTCGTCCGTACGGACGGGACGTACGGGAGCAGCCGTCAGGTACAGAGGCAGGTCAGGTACAGAGGCAGGAGCTAGCCGTAGACCGGCCCCGTGTACTTCTCACCCGGTCCCTGGCCCGGCTCGTCCGGGACGACGGATGCCTCGCGGAACGCCAGCTGGAGCGACTTCAGGCCGT
The DNA here is from genome assembly GCF_000317595.1 of Streptomyces ipomoeae 91-03. Lineage (GTDB taxonomy): Bacteria > Actinomycetota > Actinomycetes > Streptomycetales > Streptomycetaceae > Streptomyces > Streptomyces ipomoeae. Next base: position 4,531 of record NZ_AEJC01000656.1, read on the forward strand.
CGCGCAGCGGGGCCGCGTGGAACGAGCTGATCTCCGTGGCGCTCGCGTCCAGCAGACCGGCGAGGGCGGAGATCAGCTTGCGGGCCTCGTCCAGGTCCTTGTACTTGTCGCCCTCCTCGGTGAGGCCGAGCTTCACGGCGGCGGCGCTCATCAGGTTGACGGCGACCGTCACGATCACCTCGACCGCGGGGACCTCGGCGATGTCGCGGGTCATGGCGTCGAAGTCGGGGGCCTCGGGGCCGGGAACCTCAGGAGGGGTGTCACTCATGCCCCACACGATAGGCCCCGGCCCCGGCGCCCCGATCCACGGGCGCCCCACGCGCGGACGGGTGGTGTGACGCGCGGATTGGCGGCCCAGGTCTTGACACTGTAAAGTGGGTGAACGACCGGTCGGACATCTATGTGTCCGACCCGCAAGTGGAGGCTCCGAACTCCCACCTGACCATCCTCCGGGACGGCAGGTCACCGGTCAGACGGCCCCCACCGTTCCGTACGGACGGTGGAGTCGTCCGAAACCGCGCCCCGCGGCACACCCGCGGCGGTGCTCCGGCAGTGCAAGGAGCCCCGCCTGTGTCCCGTCCGGGGCATTTTTCATGCGCCGCGATGGTTGGTCCTTAATGTCAACCAGACATACGCGGCGGTCCGCCAGACCGTCGTGGGGTGCTACCGAGGAGGATCCATCAGCGCCGAGCCCCGCATCAACGACCGGATTCGCGTTCCCGAGGTGCGACTTGTCGGTCCCAGCGGCGAGCAGGTCGGAATTGTTCCGCTTGCCAAGGCCCTGGAGCTTGCGCAGGAGTACGACCTCGATCTGGTCGAGGTGGCCGCGAACGCACGTCCGCCGGTCTGCAAGCTCATGGACTACGGGAAGTTCAAGTACGAGTCGGCCATGAAGGCCCGTGAGGCGCGCAAGAACCAGGCGCACACGGTCATCAAGGAGATGAAGCTCCGGCCGAAGATCGACCCGCACGACTATGACACCAAGAAGGGTCACGTCGTCCGGTTCCTCAAGCAGGGCGACAAGGTCAAGATCACGATCATGTTCCGTGGTCGTGAGCAGTCCCGGCCCGAACTGGGCTACCGACTGCTGCAGCGCCTCGCGGAGGACGTCCAGGAGCTCGGGTTCGTCGAGTCGAACCCCAAGCAGGACGGCCGCAACATGATCATGGTTCTCGGTCCGCACAAGAAGAAGACCGAAGCCATGGCCGAGGCCCGGCAGGCGCAGGAGGCCCGGAAGGCGGAAGCGAAGGCCAACCCCGGCCGCTCGCAGAACGCCGCCGATGCCGACGCGGTCGACGTCGAGGCGCCGGCCGAGGAGCCTGCCGAGGCGTAAGTCCCCGGGACGAGAGTCCAGGGGAAGCCCTGGACGCGAGTCCGGGGGTGTCAACCGATAGAAATGACGTTCCGTTGTGCCCGGTTTAACGACCGGGCACCGGAGCGCCACTGACGAGGAGAGAACGGCGCTATGCCGAAGAACAAGTCGCACAGCGGTGCCAGCAAGCGCTTCAAGGTCACCGGCTCCGGCAAGGTGCTCCGTGAGCGCGCCGGCAAGCGCCACCTGCTCGAGCACAAGTCGTCCCGCGTGACGCGTCGCCTCACCGGCAACGCCGAGATGGCCCCGGGCGACGCCGCGAAGATCAAGAAGCTTCTCGGCAAGTGAGGTCGGGCGCGTAGCGCCTGATTCACCGAAGGACCGGGACCCAATCGTTTCCGGGCCGTGTGAGGACAACCACGGCCCCGCTACAAGGAGTTAAAAAGTGGCACGCGTCAAGCGGGCAGTCAACGCCCACAAGAAGCGCCGGGCGATCCTCGAGCAGGCCTCCGGCTACCGCGGTCAGCGTTCGCGCCTTTACCGCAAGGCCAAGGAGCAGGTCACCCACTCGCTGGTCTACAACTACAACGACCGCAAGAAGCGCAAGGGCGACTTCCGTCAGCTGTGGATCCAGCGCATCAACGCCGCTGCCCGCGCCAACGGCATCACGTACAACCGCTTCATCCAGGGTCTGAAGGCCGCGAACATCGAGGTCGACCGCAAGATCCTCGCCGAGCTGGCCGTCAACGACGCCACCGCGTTCGCCGCGCTGGTCGAGGTCGCCCAGAAGGCCCTGCCGGCGGACGTGAACGCGCCGAAGGCCGCGTGACGCTGGCGCTGGCCCAAGCCCG
>NZ_AEJC01000657.1 GCF_000317595.1 Streptomyces ipomoeae 91-03
GCTCCAGGACCAGCGCGGTCGTGCTGGACGCCGAGATCAGCGTGGTGAAGTTGTTCAGCGCCATCACCGTGGCGCCGAGGAGGAGTGCGATGGACAGCAGCGGCGCGACCAGCGTGTTCCAGCGGCGGGTGTCGAGGCCGGTCCTGCGGAAGAACACGACGACCGAGAGCGAGGTCAGCAGGTACAGCAGCAGCAACGCCAGCACACTCACCCCGCCGCCCCAGGTCAGCACGGTGAGCACCGGGTCGGCGCCGGCCACGGCGAACGGGACGACCATGGCGAGCGCCACCACGGTCGGGAGCAGACTCGCGGTGTACGGGGCGCCCTGACGGTTGGTGCGGCACAGCCGGCCGGGCAGCACGCCGGTGGCGCCGAGGGAGTGGAAGTAGCGGTTGATGCCGTTGTGGAAGGCCAGCACGCCCGCGATCAGTGAGGTGGCGAGCAGGAACTGCATGGAGTCGGTGGCCCATGGGCCCAGCGTGGCGGTCACCGCGTCGAAGACCACTGATGTGGCGTCACCGTTCTGCAGCGCCTTCAGCGCCACGCCCTGCACCTTGTCCGGCCCGTAGAAGCTGACGAACATCCAGGACACGAAAGCGAAGAAGAGCGAGATCACGGCGACCGAGAGATAGGTGGCGCGGGGGGACGGTGCGGGTCGGGTCCTTGGCCTCCCTCGCGTAGATCGCGGTGGACTCGAAGCCGAGGATGCACGCGATCGCGAAGGTCATCGCGACCCCCGGCGCTCCGGAGAAGAGCGCCGAGGGGGAGAAGGAGCCGGCGATGTCCAGCCCCCGGGGGCCGCCGCCGGACAGCAGCTCGTAGACCCCGAACACCAGCAGCAGCGAGGTCTCCGCCACCACGAGGACGGCGAGCAGCCGCGCCCCGAACTCGATGTTCAGCGAGCCGAGCAGCTGGACGAGGAGGATGGTCGCGACCGTCCACACCCACCAGGGCAGGTCGATCGACGCGTAGCGCTGGAACAGCCCCTGTACGGTCACGCCGTACAGACCGTACATGCCTGCCTGCGTCGCGCTGTAGCAGAGCACCGCGGCCTGCGAGGCACCCACTCCCAGCGGCTTGCCCAGTCCTCGGGAGACATAGGCGTAGAAGGCGCCGGCATCGGTGACATGACGGCTCATGGCGATGAACCCGACCGAGAACAGGCCGATCATGACGCCGACCACGAGGTACACGGCGGGCACACCGCCCCCGTTGCCGAGGCCCAGAGGAATCGGGAGGGTGCCGGCGACACCCGTGAGCGGGGCCTGAGCGGACAGAACGAAGAAAACGATCCCGGCCACGCCCACGGCTCCTTGCCGGAGATGGGTGCGGTGTTCCGGGGGCGAGGACTGCTGGGTCACGGGAACTCCCTGGGGATACGGCAGGGGCCGACCGCTCGTTGAGGACCAGGGCGGCGAAAAAGTAGGGCGGCAACGTGGGTCGCGGCCATCGGCACTGGTGGCCCGCTGGGCGGGCAGCACTCTCCCCGTCCTGGTGTGGAGTACTGTGCGCCCACATCGGGTCGCCGGAGTGCCGTCGAGTGCACTCGTTCCCGCCAATGCATGCACACCCGACGGCCCAAGGGGCTTTGAACCGCGTATAACGATGGGAAACATCGAGGAAGCCCGCGACGAACGCGTGGGAGCTACCGTGTTCGAGAAACCTCCGGCAGGTGAAGCACACCGTGCGAACGATCGTGACCACCGACTCCGTCGCCCAGACGGAACGGTTCGACCACTGGACGTCCGAGATGTCCAAGGTCTTCACCGGCCTGGACACCCGGTCGGCCGCGCAGACCCCCTTCCACGGACGGGCCGTCAGTGGTGACATCGGCCTGCTCCAGCTGAGTTCGGTCAGTGCGGGGCCGCTGTCCGTCCGGCGCACGCAGCGGCTCGTCGCCCAGTACGAAGAGGACTTCTACAAGGTCGTGCTCCAGGTCGCGGGTACTTCCGTGATCGAACAGGGCGGGACGTGCAGCACACTCGGTCCCGGAGATCTCGCGATCTGTGACACCTCCCGCCCGTACTCCTTCACCTATGAGACCGACTTCAGCACGGTCCTCATGCTGCTGCCCCGCCCGATGTTGCCGGTGCGGCCCGAGGCCCTGCGAGACCTCACCGCCCGTCGGATCGGCGCAGAAGACGGCGTCGGCGCGGTCGTTGCACCGTTCCTGCGGTCGCTCAGTCAGCAGGCCCGTGACTGTACGGGGCCGGCTTCCAGGAGCCTGATGGACGGCACCGTCTCGCTGGTCACCGCCCTCGTCACCGAGCGCCTGGCACTGTCCGCGCCGACCGCCCCCCAGGACGCGATGATGCTGCGCATCCGCACCTACATCGAGCACAGGCTCTCCGACCCCGATCTCACCCCGGACTCGATCGCCGAGGCACACGGCATCTCCCGCCGCTACCTGTTCAAGCTGTTCGCCGCCGACGGCGCGACCGTCGCCGGCTGGATCCGCACCCGGCGCCTGGAGCGCTGTGCCCGCGATCTGTCGAGCCCGGCCGCGGCCGACCAGTCAATCAGCATGATCGCCGCCCGCTGGGGGCTACTCGACTGCCGCCACTTCAGCCGGGTCTTCAGGACTGCGTACGGCGAGACGCCGCGGGACTTCCGGCGGCGGGCGCTGGCCGGCGCCGACCAAGCCTGACGCCGACGCGGCGGATTCCTTCAACGAGTCAGTGTGTTTCACCGAGTTGGCGAGCCACGCCGCGTGAGGGCTCGTCATGTCGGCCCCGCCCGCCCTGGGCACATACGGCAGGGATTCCGCGGACCGGGGCTGCCTCACACAGTGGCCATCGATACCGGCTGAGGCGACGGGCGTTTCAGGAAGGGTGGGGCGACCCCCGAAGGCCCGACATCCTTCACCTCGCCCCGAGGCAGAAGGCGCGGATCACTTCCGCCACCTTCAGGACGTCGTGTGTCGCCGCCTCGACGCGGTCCCGGCGGTGGGAGATGAACTGGACGCAGGCGTCCAAGACGTCCCCGTCCCGGGCGAGCGGCGCGGCGACGGCGTGCGCGCCCGGCTCCACCGCTCCGTGACTGACGGTCCACCCCCGGCGGCGGGCCTCCCGGACGGCCGCGGAGTCCTCGGCGGTCGCGGGACGCCCGGCCTGGATGGCGCAAGGGGCGGCTCCCCGGTCGAGGGGCTGGCGACTGCCCTTGCGGTAGGCGAGGTGGTATTCGCTCTGCTCGGGCACGGCCGTCGCCACCGCGACCACACTGTCCTGTTCGGCCACGAAGACGACGGCCGTGCCGCCGTGCTCGTCCGCCAGCCGCTGCAGATGGGGCTGGACGAATTCCACGAGGGTGGGCTGCGACATGTTCGCCAGGCTGTGCAACTCGCGCCCGGGGCGGTAGTACCCAGCGGCGTCCTTCGCGACGAAGCCCTCCGACATGAGCGTGTTGACGAGGCGATGCACCACGGTGCGGTGAAGCCCGGTCTGCGTCGCGATCTCGGTCGCTGTCAGGCCCTGCGGGCGCTGCGCCACCGCGCGCAGAACGGCGAGGCCACGGATGAGGGTCTGCGCAGCCGGCTGGCTGGGGCGCTTCGCCGGGTCCGTAGCCACCGAGCCCCCCTCGGGGTGTGCGCTCTGTGCACTTCCACTCATGCGGTGAGTCTAGCTGGGGACGCCGTGAAGAGAGGAATAGGTGATGTCAGGCCTTGACGGACCGCTCTCCATGCACTCAAGCTGAGTGCACTATCCGCACATGGTGAGTGCACAAGGTGCACGCTGGCGGAGATTCCGGGAGATCCACGAGAGGAAGTCCCGCGCATGACAGAGAGCGCTGCCGGCATGACCGGCGCACGGGCGCTGGTCGAGACAGCCGCCGCCGGAGGCGTCCAGGTCTGCTTCGCCAACCCCGGCACCACGGAGATGCCGCTGGTGTCGGCCCTGGACGAGGTCCCCTCGGTACACCCCGTCCTCGGGCTCTTCGAGGGGGTGTGCACCGGCGCGGCCGACGGCTATGCGCGTATCTCCGGCAGACCCGCCATGACCCTCCTTCATCTGGGGCCGGGATTCGCCAACGGCATCGCGAACCTCCACAACGCCCGGCGCGCCCACTCGCCCGTCCTCAACGTGGTCGGGGACCACGCCAGTTGGCACCTTCCCTATGACGCACCACTGACCAGTGACATCGTGTCGCTGGCCACCCCGGTGTCCGGCTGGGTCGGCACCGTCGGCTCCGCCGCGCGAACGAGCGAGGTCACCGCCGAGGCCCTCGCCGCCGCCAGGACCCCGCCCGGTCACGGCGCCACCCTCATCGTCCCGGCCGACTTCCAGCAGGCGACGGTCACGGGGCCGATCGCCTCCATGCCGACGCCACCGGCTCCCACGCTGGTCGACGCGGAACGTGTCGAGCGGATCGCCGAGCGGCTGCGCGGCGGTTCCCGAGCCGTGCTGTTGCTCGGCGGGGGAGCCCTGAACGAACGCGGGCAGCGGGCGGCCCGGCGGATCTCCGAGGCGACCGGCGCCACCCTGTACAGCGAGACCTTCCCCGCGGCGGCCGAACGCGGAAGAGGCCTGCCCGACCTGGACCGGCTGCCGTACTTCCCCGAGGCGGCGATCAAGGCCCTGGCCGGTGCGGAGACCGTGGTGCTGGCCGGAGCCCTGGAACCGGTCGCGTACTTCGGTTATGCCGGTACACCGAGTCTGCTCGCCGAGCCCGGGACCGTACACGCACTGGCCGAGCCGGGCGAGGACGGCGTACAGGCGCTGGAGGATCTGGCAAAGGCGCTGGGTGCGAAGGCGGCGTCGCCGCTCCGAGAGCCGGCATTCCCCGACGGACTGCCCGACGGCCCGCTCATCCCCGCCGCGATCGGCCGGATCGTCTCCGCTCTGCTCCCCGAGGGAGCCGTCGTCTCCGTCGAGGGCGGCACCTGCGGCTACCCCTTCTTCACCGCATCCGCGCACGCGGCGCGGCACACCACGCTGACCAACACCGGCGGAGCGATCGGCCAGGGCCTGCCCGCCGCCCTCGGAGCGGCGATCGCAGCCCCGGAACGCCAGGTGATCGCACTCCAGTCGGACGGCAGCGCCCAGTACACGATCCAGGCGCTGTGGACCATGGCGCGCGAACAGACCGACGTGATCACACTCATCGCCTCCAACCGCCGCTACGGAATCCTGCGCACCGAGCTGGACCGGCACGGCGGCAGTGACCGCGGGCCCGCCTCCGCCGGCCTGACCAGCCTGGACGATCCCGCCCTGAACTGGCCCGCACTGGCCTCGGGTTACGGCGTACCGGCCCAGCGCGCCGAGACCGGCGACGAGCTGGCCCGCGCGCTGCGCAGGGCCCTCGCCGCCGGAGGCCCCCAACTCATCGAGATGGTCCTGTGAAAGGAACCCGCGTGTCTCCCACCGCCACTGCCTCCCCGCAGGAGAAGGTGCGGGCCTTCCTGTCCGCGTCCCGCCCGATGCTGATCGACGGAGCCTGGGTGCCGGCGCTCTCCGGCCGCGTCTTCGACAGCGTCGACCCGGCGACCGGTACGGTCCTCGCCCAGGTCGCCGACGGCGACGGCCAGGACATCGACCGCGCTGTCACCGCCGCCCGCCGGGCCTTCGACGACCCCGGCTGGCGGCGCCTGAGTCCCCTGGACCGCGGACAGCTGCTGCACCGCATAGCCGATCTCATCGAGGCCAACGCCGACGAGCTCGCCCTGCTGGAGTCGTGTGACAACGGCAAGCCCGTCTCCGTCGCCCGGGCCGTGGACGTCGGCACCAGCGTCAAGCTGTTCCGCTACTTCGCCGGGTGGCCCAGCAAGTTCGAGGGCAGCACGATCCCGGTCTCGCCTCGCGGCGGACTGCGTGTGCTGAACTACACGACCCACCAGCCGGTCGGCGTCGTCGGTCTGATCGTGCCGTGGAACTTCCCCATGTCCATGGCCTGTTGGAAGCTGGCGCCCGCGCTGGCCACCGGCTGCACGGTCGTCCTGAAGCCCGCCGAGGAGACGCCGCTGTCCACGCTGCGGCTGGCGGAACTCATGACCGAGGCCGGAGTACCCGATGGAGTGCTCAACGTGGTCACCGGGCGCGGCGGGACCGCCGGAGCGGCCCTGGCCGCCCACGACGACGTGGACAAGATCGCCTTCACCGGTTCGACCGAGACCGGCCGTGCCATCGTGACCGCCGCGGCGGGCAACCTGAAGAAGGTCTCCCTCGAACTCGGCGGCAAGTCACCGAACATCGTGCTGCCGGACGCCGACCCGGAGGCGGTCGCCGAGGCCGCCGCCGACGCGATCTTCTTCAACCAGGGACAGACCTGCACGGCGGGCTCGCGGCTCTACGTCCATGACGCCCTCTACGACCGGGTACTGGAGGCGGTCGCGGCGCGGGCCGAGAAGATCGTCGTGGGGCCGGGCAACGACCCGGCCAGCGAGATGGGCCCGCTGGTCTCCGCCCGGCACCACGAGCGGGTCAGCTCCTTCATCGAGGCCGGACGGCAGCAGGGCGCACGCCTCGCGGCCGGAGGCGGCCGTCCCGACCTCGGCGAACGATACGCGGACGGCTACTTCCTGCGGCCGACGGTGTTCGCGGACGCCGACCACGGCATGCGCATCGTGCGTGAGGAGATCTTCGGCCCGGTGCTGTCCGCGATGCGCTGGAGCGACGTGGACGACCTCGTCGCCATGGCCAACGACTCGCCCTTCGGGCTCGCGGCCGGCATCTGGACCTCCGACCTCGGCCACGCCCACCGGATCGCCGAAGAGCTGCGGGCCGGCACGGTCTGGATCAACTGCTTCAACCTCACCGACCCGGCCTCCCCCTTCGGAGGGTTCAAGCAGCCCGGCTGGGGCCGCGAAATGGGCCGCAAGGTGCTCGACCTCTACACGGAGGTCAAGAGCGTTTGGGTCAACCTCGGCTGACACACCGTCAAGGAGCTTCACATGGATCTCGAACTCACCGGCCGGGTCGCCCTCGTCACCGGCGGCAGTCTCGGCATCGGCAAGGCGGTCGCCCGCCAGTTCGCCCGCGAGGGCGCCAAGGTGGTGATCACCGCACGTCGGCTGTCCGCGCTGGAGGAGGCCGCCAAGGAGATCGAGGCCGAGACCGGCGGCCGAGTGGTCCCCCTGGTGTCCGACACCACGGACACCGCGTCCGTGCGGAGCATGGTGCGGTCGGCGGTCGCGGAACTGGGCCGCGTCGACATCCTCGTCAACGGCGCCGCCGCCCCCTCCGGTCTGGTGCGCAACTCCGTCGAGGAAGCCGACCCGGAGTTGCTGCTGGCCGACATCAACACCAAGGTCGTCGGCTACTTCCGCTGCGCCCAGGCCGTAACCCCGCACATGAAGGAAGGCGGCTACGGCCGGATCATCAACGTCGGCGGACTCACCGGCCGTTCCAGCCACGCGCTCTCCGGCCTGCGCAACCTCGCCGTCGTCCACATGACCAAGGCCCTCTCCGACCAGCTGGGTCCTTCCGGGATCACCGTCAACACGGTGCACCCCGGCGTCGTGGAGACGGAGCACATCCACGAGCTGTACGCGAAGGAGGCCGCCAAGCGCGGCGTCACGGCGGCCGAGGTCGAGGCGGACTTCGTCGCCCGCACCCCGATCCGCCGGGTGCTGGAGACCACCGAGATCGCCGAGGCGATCGCCTTCCTCGCCTCGCCCCGGGCGGCGGCGATCACCGGCGAGTCGCTGGGCATCGACGGCGGTCTGACCCGCGGCGTCTTCCTCTGAGCCGACCTACAGGTCCGAACCTCAGGCACCACAACGGACAGGAGTCATACCCATGCAAGGAACCATCCTCGTCGCCACCGCCGGTCAGGGGGTGCTGCGCAGTTCCGACGACGGCCTGACCTGGTACCGGCTCGGCCTCGGACAGGACATCGAGTTCGACGCGGTCGTCCGCTGCCTCGCCGTCCACCCCCAGCAGCCGAACGTCGTCTACGCCGGCGCCGACGCGGGCCTCGTCCGCAGCGAGGACGCCGGCGCGACCTGGCACCGCGTCGACTCGCCCTTCAACGACCGCACCGTCTGGTCCCTGGCCATCGACCCCACCGACCCCGACTTCATCATCGTCGGCACGGGGGCCCCTTCCCGGGCCGCCATGTACCGCACCACCGACGGCGGCAAGAGCTGGGACCAACTCTCCCCGGAGATCCCGGAGTTCTGCGTGGGTGTCAACAAGCCCAGGATCCTCACCGCCCACGTCGACCGCCATGACCCCAAGAACCTCTGGTTCGGGATCGAGGAGGGCGGGCTGTGGCGCAGCGGCGACCGCGGCGACACCTGGACCCGCATCGACGGTACCCCCGCGAGCCTCCCGCAGGGCGTCACCAACTCGGACATCCACTGCGTCCTGGTCCTTCACGGCCCGCCCAAGACCATCGTGGTCGCGGTCGTCAACGCCCTGTTCGTCAGCCAGGACGACGGAAAGACGTGGACCCGCACCGACACGCGGAAGGAATGGGGCATCTACTACACACGCCTGGTCAAGCAGATCCCCGGTACCAACGACCTCCTGCTCGGCATCGGCGACGCCACCCCAGGCACCCTGACGAGGATCTTCCGCTCCACCGACCTCGCACAGTCCTGGCAGGAATCCTCCCTCGACGTGCCCGCCAACTCCACCGTGTGGGCCTTCGGCGTCCACCCGGCCGACCCGGACCTCGCCTTCGCCGGCACCAAGTACGGCCATCTCCTCCGCTCGACCGACGCGGGCCGTACCTGGACCAAGGAATGGCGCGAGTTCAGCGAGATCACCGACGTGGCCTGGACGCCCGCTGTCGCGGCGGCTCCGGAAGGACACTGATGAGCAGCAACCCGCACAACCCCCGTCCCACGAACATCGACCCCGGCGAGCGCGCCCTGGCCGAGCACGAGCCGCCGACACCGCTCATCGACGAGGCGACGCCCACCGTCCGCCCGCGTGTCGTCCGCACCCACCTCTCCCTGTTCGTCCGCGACCCGGAGGCCTCCGCCGTGTGGTACCAGGACGTGCTCGGCATGGAGGTCACCGCACGCGGCCCGCAGTGGGTGTTCCTCTCCTTCGGCAAGAAGCACCACGACATCGCCCTGATCCGGGCCACGGAAGGTACGACCACCAGCGGTGTCGGTCTCCAGCACTACGGTCTGGAGGTCGCCGGCGACCTCGACGAGTGGCGGCGGCTGTACGGGATGCTCCTCAGCAAGGGCGTGCACGTCGTCAAGACCACCGACCACAAGATGGGCTTCGGCCTGTACTTCATCGACCCCGACGGCAACCGCTTCGAGTTCTTCCACGAGACGGTCACCGACGACGAGGAGGGCAAGCGCATCCTCGGCCTCTACGGCGCCCCCAGCGAGCCCTTCGAGATCGATCCCCTCTACGGCTGACCGCACACACGATCCCCTTCCCCGTCAGGAGTATGTCGTGCCCGAGTCCCCCCAGCCGACCTTCGCCGGCTACCACGTCCGCAAGTGGTTCACCCAGATCGAGGACACCCTCGCCAACGAGACCGGAGCGCTCGCCGACGGCGAACCTGTCCGGAAGATCGTCATCGCCGCCGCGATCCACAACCCGTACGCCGGGCGCTACAGCGAGAGCCTCGACCTGATCGTCGCCGACTCGCCCAAGCTCGGCGAGGAGTTCGGCCGCCGCATCGCCGAGGCCGCCGCCGGCCGCCCGGTCGAGAGCTATGGGAAGGCCTGCCTGGTCGGCGCGAACGGCGAGTACGAACACGGCAACGCCTTCCTCACCGCAGTCTTCGCCGACCCGGTACGCGACGCGGTTGGCGGTGGCAAGTCCTGGGTGCCCTCGACCGGCAAGCGCGGCGCGCCCGGCACATCCATCGACATCCCGCTGGCGCACAAGGACGCGCTCTACGTCCGCTCCCATTACGACACGTTCACGGTCACGTTCACCGACACCCCCAACCCCGACGAAGTCGTCGTGATCTTCGCCTTCGCCACCCGTGGCCGGCTGCACGCACGCCTCGGCGGAATCAAGGCGGACCAGATCCAGGGCCAGGACGGGCTGCACTGAGATGCGCGACCGGTTCACCGTCCTGAACGGCTTGCGAGCCCACTACATCGAATGGGGCGAACCGAACGGCCCGGCCGTTCTCATGCTGCACGGCCTGCGCAGCTACGCCCAAACCTTCGAACCGCTCGCCGCCCGCCTCGCGGACCGCTACCGGGTCATCGCCCTGGACGCCCGAGGCCGCGGCGACAGCGACTGGGACCCGGCAGGCCAGTACTACACCGCGTCCTATGTCGCCGACCTCGAACAGTTCACCGACCACCTCGGCCTCGACCGCTTCGTCCTGCTGGGCCACTCCATGGGCGGCGCCACCGCCTACGTCTACGCAGCCCGCCACCCCGAGCGCGTCCGCGGGGCCGTCATCGAGGACATCGGCCCCGGTTCGTCGATCAGCGGGGCCGGAGCCGAGCGCATCAAGCGCGAAGTCGCCGAGACACCGGCCGAGTTCGCGTCCCTGGACGCAGCCCGCGCCTACTGGCTTCGCATCCGGCCCGGCATCAGCTCCGACGCGCTGGAGTCCCGGCTCCGACACACTCTGCGCCCCGGCACCTGCGGCCGCTGGCTCTGGAAGTTCGACCTCGACGGCATCGCCAAGGCCTGGCTCGACAGCGATCCCGCTCGCCAGGTCGACCTCTGGCCCAGCGTCGAGGCACTGCGCTGCCCGACCCTCGTGGTGCGCGGCGGCGCGTCCGACTTCCTGCCCCCCGCCACTGCCGCGGAGATGACCGTGCGCAACCCCCTCGTCCACGCCGTGGAGATCCCGGGTGCCGGTCACTACGTCCACGACGACGCGCCCGACGCCTTCCACCACGAGCTCGAACACTTCCTGACCAGTCTGGAGGCCGCCCCGTGAGCACACCCACCGAGCTCCGCACCCAGGTGGCGGTCGTCGGCGCCGGCCCCGTCGGAGCCACTGTCGCCAACTACCTCGGCCTGTACGGAGTCGAGACGCTTCTCATCGACCGCACCACGGACGTCGTCGACTACCCCCGTGCGGTCGGCATGGACGACGAGTGCCTGCGCAGCTTCCAGGGCATCGGTCTCGCCGACGACATGCTCGCCGACATGCTGCAGAACATCCCGCTGAAGATGTTCGGCGCGAACGGCCGCTGTTTCGCCGACATCCGCCCGGCCACGAAGGAGTTCGGCTGGCCGCGCCGCAACATCTTCATGCAGCAGCTCGCCGAGCGCACGCTGCGCAAGGGCCTGGAGCGCCATCCGCACGTACGGCCCCTGTACGGCCACGAACTCGTCCGCCTGGAACAGGACGGTACGGAGGTCCGCCTGCACTTGACCGGCCCGGACGACGAACGAGTCCTGGTCCACGCCGACTACGTGGTGGCGGCCGACGGGGGCCGCAGCACGATCCGCACCCAGCTGAACATCCCGTTGATCGGCGACACGCACCCGCGTAAATGGGTGGTCATCGAATGCGACAACGACCCGCTCGACGCCCCGTACACCGGCCTGCACTGCGACCCGACACGGCCGTACGTCTGCCTGGATTTGCCGTACAACTACCGCCGTTGGGAGTTCATGCTCTTCCCCGGCGAGGACGCCGAGGCGATGCTGCGGCCCGAGAAGGTCCGCGAGCTGCTCACCGGGCACGTACCGGACCCGACTGCCCTCAACATCATCCGGGCCCGCGTCTACACCCATCACTCCCGGGTGGCCGGCCGCTTCGTGGAGGGACGGGTCTGCCTCGTCGGGGACGCCGCCCATCTGATGCCACCGTGGGCCGGGCAGGGCATGAACACCGGCATCCGCGACGCCACCAACGTGGCGTGGAAACTTGCCGCGGCGGTCAGCGGCCGGGCCCACCCGCGCATCCTGTCCACGTACGACATCGAACGGCGCGCGCACGCCAAGGCGATGGTGGACCTCTCCGACGCCCTCGGCAGGATTCTGTCCACGACCAGTTCGTGGATCGCACGCCCCCGCGACACCCTGTTCCGCAGCATCGGTGTGGTCCCGAGGGTCCGTGACTGGCTCCTGCAGATGCGTTTCAAGCCGATGCCCCGGTACACCGACGGAGGAGTCGTCCTGCACCGTGGGCGGGACGCGGGGAAGGACACCGCCGTCGGCCGGATGATGGTCCAGCCGAAGGTGGAGACCGCCGAGGGCCGGGCGGTCCACCTGGACGACGCGCTCGGCGCCTGGTTCGCCCTCGTGGGGTACGGCACCGACCCCCTGATCCACCTCGACGCCGAGTCCCGGGCCTTCTGGGACCGTATAGGTACCCGCTACGTCACCGTGGTCGAATCGCGCTCCGGCCGTTCCCAGGACGAGCGCCGCGTCTCCGGCACCGACTCGGTCGTGGCCGAGGACATCGACGGCTCTCTGCGTGACTGGTTCGCAGCCCAATCGCGGGCCGGCACCGCATCGGCGGTACCCCCGCCGATGACCCCCAGGGCCATTACACCGACTATCGCACCTGCGTAGAATTTGCCACTCATGAAATCCCCCGTGTTGTGTGTCGCTCAATTCCCTTGCGTCAAGGACGCTGCCAGTTCGACACCCCTTGAGGGGGGTGCTGTTCCACCGGCGCTGGTCTGCCCGAGGTGAAGGCGACCCCCTTCACCACTTTGAGCCGGCCTGTCCCTTGCATGTCCACTGCTGGGCGCGGGCTCCGTTGCGTTTCGAAGAGTTCTCGATCTCCAGGCACTTTCCGCTGTGGGCATTGACGAATGCAGCCGCAGCAGCCTTGGCTGCGAGAGGTGCGTTATGCGCAGCCGCGGCGGTCGAGGTACTCGCGCCCACCATTGCGCAGCCGAGGGTAAATGCTGACACACCACCCAGGAGTGAGTTGCGTAACGCGGACATACTTGCCCCTTTCTGGTCGGCCGTACCGAAGTCCAGCCGCTGCCGATATCTTGCACACGACAGGAAACGGCACCGCATATCGGCTCCACAGTCGGCAGCACCGAGAGTCCATCCATGTGCAGTCACTCTCAGAATGCGGGGCGCCCCCGAGAGTGTCGTTAGCGGTGAGTCCACGGTTTCATAGCCGGGCGTCTACTCGGTGCTGCCGACGGCTGGACACGGCCCTGTTCTCGTATAGCTACGACAAAAAGGGCATGTAGCGCTGCGAGGCGCTCGGGGCTGCGTTCATCGTGAGGGTCGACGGTGCGGCGGATGGCGGCAGTGGCAGTTCCGCTTCGAGGTCGGTTTGTCGGACTTGCGTTGCCTGACGGATCGTCAGGGCAATGCCGCAGTAAATACCGGATTTACTGCGACAGCGCCGATACGGCCCTCTCGGCGCCCCTCCGGTGGCCTCGCGTGTTCAACCGCGCGTGACCACGAGAGCCGGAGGTGAGGTGTACGCATTTACTGCGGCAGAGCCGGAAGGAGCGGACGGATGACAATCGAACGGGCGGCTGCGCCGGAGACCGGGGGCGCATTGCGGGTCCCGCGCGCCCGGGTCGTGCCACTGTCCGCCCTGCCGCCGTCATACGAAGCGGCGGTCGAGTGGTACCTGGGGTCAAGCATCTCGAGGAGAAGGGCCGCAGCGCCCCCGAGCTCCAAGCCAAGTCCCGCCACAAACATCTCGGCACCCTCGGCCACTACGTCAAACTCGACGAGGGGACCTCTGTCCGCATCACCGCCGAGAACGACGACCACAACCGCCGCCGACGACGCTGAACCGCACATCGTCCCAGGTCAGCGATATCCGTTGTTTTTGCGGCCATTACTACGGCGACCCCGTCTCCGGCAGAGGCTGGAAGCAGGTGATCTCGTTGGTCTTCTCGCCTACGTCGAGTTGGGCCAGGGCCAGGCCGCAGAGGTGGTCGCAGGCGGCGAGTAGATGAATCCTGCGCCCCGTGGCCCTGGCCGCTCCGCGCGGGGTCTTGCCGTCGACCGCCACTGCGCGAAGTTGGCCGTCGGCCCCAGCGCGCCGGCCGGCCGGCGGCCCACCGCCCGGTCCAACGCGTCGCCGTCGATGCGGCCCAGCAGCCGCCGCACCGCCGCCTCCGCCGGCAGGCACCGCTTCGGGGACAGCGGGTCGGGCCGTACGCCAAGGCGCTCCAGGACGGACGGCGGGGCGTCAGTGATCCACTCACCCACCGCCGGCAGGGAGGCCGCTCCGGCCAGAACCGCGCCCGCGGCCAGCGCGAGCACGACGACCAGAGCGTGCCGTACGCCGCGCGGATCGTAAGGGTCGGGCACCTCGGCCAGTCGCTCCAGCAGGCCCGGGATCTCCTCGGGCACGGCCCCGGGATGCTCGCGGAGTTGGTCAAAGGCAGGCGGGATCGGCGATGATGCGTCGGCAGGCACGGTCTTCCACTCGGATCACGGGGTGTCGAGAACTCCATGATCTTGGAAGGGCACGTCATTCGCCTGCGGCGTCTCGGCCTCCCAGCGCAGCAGGTCGCCCGGCTGGCACTCGAGCACCTCGCAAAGCGCGGCGAGCGTCGCGAAGCGCACCGCCTTGGCGCGGCCGTTCTTGAGTACCGCCAGGTTGGCGGGAGTGATCCCTACGCGGTCGGCGAGCTCGCCCACGGACATCTTCCGCCTGGCCAGCATCACGTCGATGTCGACGGCGATCGGCATCAGATCACCTCGTCCAACTCGGCCTGCATCTGCGACGCTTCGACGTCGCGCGCGACGGCCTGGGCGAGCAGCATCCGCAGCACGAGGACGATGAGCGCGACCCCCAGGATGGCCACGCCGACCCCGCCCATGATGGCGGTGACGCCCGGGTCGTCCCGCTGGCCCGGCGCGTTGATGACCGTGACCGCGAACCACAGGAGGGCAGCCCCAACGATCGCGCCGATCACGCCGTCCACGTACCGGAAGGCGGCGTGGGAGAACACGGTTCCGCGTCGCACCATCGTCACCAGCCGCCATACGCAGATCAGGGCGACCTGGGCCGACAGCATGCCCAGGATCGTGATCACGCGCAGCGCG
>NZ_AEJC01000658.1 GCF_000317595.1 Streptomyces ipomoeae 91-03
GCCGACTGGTCTCCAGGAAGAGGCGCGTAGGTCGGAAAAGCAGATCAGGACAAAGTCGAAGGCAGGTAATCAGCAATGCGACAGGTCACCCGCAAAAGCCTCATGACGATGGCGGCGGCCTCCGGCGTGCTCGCCGCGGCCGGCGGCTACGCCCACGCCGACGCCGGCGCGCAGGGCTCCGCCACCAACTCGCCGGGCGTGCTCTCCGGCAACAACGTCCAGGCGCCGGTCAACGCGCCGGTCAACGTCTGCGGCAACACCGTGAACGTGATCGGGCTGCTCAACCCGGCGGCGGGCAACAAGTGTTCCAACGGCGGAGGCGGCGGTCACCACGACGGCGGTTACGGCGGTGGCGGTCACCACGGCGGCGGTCACGGTTCGTCGTACGACGGGGCCCAGGCCCACGGGCACGCCAGCGACTCGCCGGGTGTGCTCTCCGGCAACAACGTCCAGGCGCCGGTCAACGCGCCGGTCAACGTGTGTGGCAACAGCGTCAACGTGATCGGCGTCGGCAACACGGCCATGGGCAACGACTGTTCCAACGGCGGAGGCGGCGGCCACGACGGCGGTTACGGCGGCGGCGGTCACCACGACGGCGGTCACGGTTCGTCGCACGGTGGGTCCCAGGCCGACGGGTACACCAGCGACTCGCCGGGTGTGGGCTCCGGCAACAACGTGCAGGCGCCGGTGGACGCGCCGGTCAACGTGTGCGGCAACACCGTCAGCGCGGTCGGGATCGGCAATGGGACCACGGGCGACGACTGCGGGAACTCGGGCGGCGGAGGGGCGCACGAGACCCCCGGTGGTGGCCGGGAGAACCCGCCGGGCGAGCCCGGACAGCCGGCCCCGCAGCACCCCGAGAAGCCCGGACAGCCAGGCGAACCGGGCAACCCCGGTCAGCCGGGCAAGCCCGGTGAGGAGGTCTCCGGCGGGGACACCAACACCCCGGGTACGCAGACCGTCACCCAGCCCGACACCGTGGCGACGCTCGCCGAGACCGGTGCCGGGCTGCCGCTCGGGCTGGCACTGCCGGTGGGCGCGGGCGCGTTGATCGGAGGTGCCCTGATCTACCGCAAGGCACGGGCCGCGGCGCTGTAGCCGTACGCCAGGCGCTCTGGCCGTGCCGTCCTCGACGGGGAGAAACGGAGTTGTTCGGGTCGCCCAAACTCATGGCGGGTTTTCCTCCGTTGCCTTGTGCGGGGACGCGCGGCACGGTTCGGAGGAATGCCCTGGATCCTTGAACTGGTACACGCCCC
>NZ_AEJC01000659.1 GCF_000317595.1 Streptomyces ipomoeae 91-03
GAGGTGCAGACGAGCCGCTCCACACCGTCGATGTCGAGGGTGAAGTCCTCACCGCGGGCGGCGACGATCTGATCGTTGAGAAGCGTGTAGCGGTCACCGGCGGAGAGGTTCGAGGAGACCAGATCGTCGCGGTCGAGCGTGGGCAGAATGCCGATCATCACGATCCCGGCGTCCAGCTCGCCCGCTTTCCGGTCCGCATACGCCAGGGAGGTGCGCAGCTCCTCGGAAAGCCGGTCGAAAACCCGACCACCCAGCCGATGTGGAGCTATGTTGACTTCCAGATTGAACATGGCGAGTTCTGTTTGGAAATCTCGGCTCGCAATCCGCTCCAGTACTTGCGCATTCATCATTCTCGGCAGACCGTCGGCCCCGACCAGGTTCAGCTCGATCTCCACACCCATGAGATTCTTGGGGCGATCGAACCGCTTCTCCGCCAGCAGCCGAGCCAGTCCCGCCAGACACTGCCGCAGTTTGTCACGGTAGAGCTGACGGTCGGACAGGCCGAACGGCCCCGCCACGACCTTCTCCCCCATCGAAGTGTCCCTCCTCGGATGGGCAGGCCCGACGAGCCGGCCACTGCTGTCCCGGGTCCACGGATGATGATGCCCAGGCAGAGCCACCGATAACGTCTCGCGCACGACCTGCGCACGCTAGGCTTGGCGCGGTCTCCTTCGACCATATTCACTCGGCGTGCTTCTGGCACATTCACCGGGCAAGAATGAGCACGCGCTTTCTATGTGCCGGCTTTCGTGAAAAGCGCCGACGAGAACCGGCCGTCCACCCGGTGCCGACAATCCGAGGTCACCGGCGCCGGCCTCTCGGTAATCGGGATGATTCTCGCGTTTCGGCGACCGGATACCGCCTTG
Source organism: Streptomyces ipomoeae 91-03 (assembly GCF_000317595.1). Lineage (GTDB taxonomy): Bacteria > Actinomycetota > Actinomycetes > Streptomycetales > Streptomycetaceae > Streptomyces > Streptomyces ipomoeae. The sequence goes on from NZ_AEJC01000659.1 coordinate 867, forward strand.
CTCTTCATATCCACGACGGCTAGACGAAACATCCTCTGAACATGTGTCGTATAAACTCGCTAAACGAGGCTGAGAGTCGGCACTCGCGGTCCTCGGTCCTGCCGTCAGGCCAGCGCGGCGGACCACTCCCATGTACCCGGACTCCGAGCATCCACTCTCCGATCCCGAGAGCTGACAGCGTCGTCCGCCCCCACCCTCGCGCCACCGTGCCTGTCGAATGAGAGGCGACCCACCATGCCGCTGCATGTCCCCCCGGCTCCAGCGCCCGCCCTGCGCACCGTCCTCACGGCACTCGGTTCCCCCACCGCCGTCCACGAGGCGCGAACCCCGTCCCTGAAGAACGCCCAGGGCCCCGCCACACCCGAACTCCCGCTGCCCGTCCACGTACTCGACCGGATCGCCCCCGAGAGCGCGGGCACCACGCGCCTCACCGGCTGGCGCTTCCTGATCCGCTGCGGCGACCGTGCCGTGGCCGCCGCCGAGACCCGGCTGATGCCCGACGGATGGGCGTTCTCGCACTTCTTCGAGGGCCCGTACATCGCCTCGACCGAGCACGCCCTGCGTCAGGCCGATCTGATGCCCCAGCCCTATCAGCCCCGCCTGCTGTCGGTGCCCGAGCTCTACATGCTCACGCTCTGGCTGCACGCCGACCACACCGCCGACGGCGCCACCGGACACCCGGCGCCGACCGACCTCCTGGTGCCGCTGGCGCCGGCCCCGCCCGGCATCGCGGCCCACCGCCCGCACCGGGTCGCCGACCTCCTCCCGGTGCTGACCACCCGGCTGACCCCCGCCCCGCTCCTCGGCTCGCCCGCCTGAGTTCAGGCTCACTTCCCTCTTTCGTACCGCCTCGTACCCCGCTGCCGATATACCGGTGGCGGGGTACTCGTTTACCGCTGACGAGATATTCCGCTCTTTCGCGCAGCAATACGCTCGGACGAGCAATTCAGTACGCATCTCCCCATCGGACTAGCCCTATCCGACCACCGCGAACCACCCGAAGGGACAGTGCGGTTCGGATGAACCGTCCGCGCGGGCGGTGCGTCATCAACCTGTGAGAAGCGGTGCTGCGAAATCCCTGCGGATTGACGCCCGTAGGGCAACACTGGGACCGGACCGATTTATCTCAACGGGGGCGGCCATGAACGGGGCTTCAAGCCGCGAAACAGACAAAACAGCCATCTCGAACAATACGACAAAGCGAAAGATCCCAACAACCATGTGCCAGCACCAGCCACTGTGCCCGACAGCCGAATCCGCCGACCGGGAAGGCGCCCGACTCGTGGCGCACCATCCGGAGCAGGGCTGGAGCCTGCTCTGCAACGGCGTTCTGCTCTTCGAGGACACCGGTGAGCTCCTGCCGGACGGCCAGATCATCGCCCCACACCGCCCCCTGGGCACCGACAAGGTGATGTCGGCCGCCTAGGGTGCGTTTTGAAAGTGCTGGTCACAGCCACTCGTTGATGGCTGCGACCAGCACGGTCGCCTCGTAGCGAACTGCCAACTTGTCGTATCTCGTGGCGACAGCGCGGTGCCGCTTGAGGCGATTGATTCCGCACTCGACCGCGTGGCGCTCCTTGTAGTCGGCCTTGTCGAACTTAGGTGGCCGGCCGCCGTGGGAGCCGCGGTTCTTGCGGTTGGCGATCTGGTCGCGCTTCTCCGGGATCGTGCAGCGGATACCGCGCTTGCGCAGGTAGGCACGGTTCGCGCGGGAGCCGTACGCCTTGTCGGCACGCACCTTGTCCGGCCGGGTGCGCGGGCGGCCCGACCCGAGCCGGGGCACCCGGATGCGGCCCAAGACCACCTGGAACTGCGGGGAATCACCGCGCTGTCCTGCCGTGATGACCAGCGACATCGGTTTCTGGGCCTGCTCGACCGCCAGGTGGAGCTTGGTTGTCAGCCCGCCCCGGGAGCGTCCGAGCCCGTGGTCGTCGGGCTCGATGAACACACCGCCTGGCGGCTCGATCTGCAGATCCCCTTTTTGCGGGCGCCGGCCGCATGCTGGTGGGCGCGGGCGATGGTCGAGTCCACCGAGACGTCCCAGGTGATCAGTCCCTCGGCGTCGGCCTGGGCCTGCAGCTGTTCGAAGATGCGGTGCCAGGTGCCGTCCCGCTGCCAGCGGCGGAACAGGCCGTAGACCGTCTCCCACGGGCCATAGCGCTCGGGCACGTCCCGCCAGGGAGCACCGGCGCGGGTGCGCCACCGTATGCCGTCTATCAGTTGCCGCTTGGTGTGCACCGGTGGCCGTCCAGGCTTCTTGCCGACCGGGAGCAGGGGCTCCAGCTTCGCCCACTGTGTATTCGTCAGATCATGCCGCCCCACGAAGTGGGATCTTGACACATCAAGATCCACATATGAAACGCACCCTAGGGCCCGTACAGGCAGGCGGATCAGGGGCCTGGCCGCACTTCACGTGCGCACAGGGCGAGCGTCCCCGCACAGGACGTCCGCCCGGACACATGAGGGGCCGGACGGAGAAGCACTCTCCGCACCGGCCCCGACGCGTATCCGCGGGTGACTACGCTTCGTAAGCGTCCAGCGGCGGGCAGGAACAGACCAGATTCCGGTCGCCGAAGGCCTGGTCGATCCGGCGCACCGGCGGCCAGTACTTGTCGGCGGCGGTGACCCCGGCCGGGAAGACGGCCTCCTCACGGCTGTAGGGATGCTCCCACTCCCCGCCGAGCGCCGCCGCCGTGTGCGGGGCGTTGCGCAGCGGGTTGTCGTCCGCGGGCCACTGGCCCGAGCCGACCTTCTCGATCTCGGCGCGGATGGCGATCATCGCGTCGCAGAATCGATCCAGCTCGGTCAGGTCCTCCGACTCCGTCGGCTCGATCATCAGCGTCCCGGCCACCGGGAACGACATCGTCGGCGCGTGGAAGCCGTAGTCGATCAGTCGCTTGGCGATGTCGTCGACGCTCACCCCGGTCGACTTGGCCAGCGGCCGCAGATCGATGATGCACTCGTGCGCGACGAGCCCGCCCGGTCCTGTGTACAGCACCGGGTAGTGCGGCTCCAGCCGCTTGGCGATGTAGTTGGCGCTGAGCACCGCCACCTGTGTGGCCCGCTTGAGCCCCTCACCGCCCATGAGCCGTACGTACGCCCATGAGATCGGCAGGATGCCCGCGGAACCCCAGGGCGCCGCCGAGATCGGGCCCACACCCGTCTCCGGGCCGGCCTCGGGCTGCAGCGGGTGGTTCGGCAGATACGGCGCCAGGTGCTCGCGCACGGCCACCGGACCGACGCCGGGACCGCCGCCGCCGTGCGGGATGCAGAACGTCTTGTGCAGGTTCAGATGCGAGACGTCACCGCCGAAGTGCCCCGGCTTGGCGAGACCCACCAGGGCGTTGAGGTTGGCGCCGTCGACGTACACCTGCCCGCCCGCGTCATGCACCTGCGCGCAGATGTCGGCGACGTGCTCCTCGAACACACCGTGCGTCGACGGGTACGTGATCATCAACACGGCCAGCTCGTCGCGGTACTGCTCGATCTTCGCCCGCAGATCTTCGACGTCGATCTCACCGTCCTGGGCGGTCTTCACGACGACGACCTTCATGCCCGCCATGACAGCGCTCGCGGCGTTCGTCCCGTGGGCGGAGGACGGAATGAGGCACACGGTCCGCTGCTCGTCGCCGTTGGCCCGGTGGTACCCGCGTACGGCCAGCAGTCCGGCCAGCTCACCCTGCGAGCCGGCGTTCGGCTGCAGCGACACCTTGTCGTACCCGGTGACCTCCGCGAGCCGCTCCTCCAGCTCACGGATGAGCGTGAGGTAGCCCTGTGCCTGCTCGGCGGGCGCGAAGGGGTGCAGCTGCCCGAACTCGGGCCAGGTCACCGGCTCCATCTCGGTGGTCGCGTTGAGCTTCATCGTGCAGGAACCCAGCGGGATCATGCCCCGGTCGAGCGCGTAGTCCCTGTCCGCGAGACGACGCAGATAGCGCAGCATCGCGGTCTCGGACCGGTGCTGGTGGAACACCGGGTGCGTGAGGTACGTGTCGGAGCGCAGCAGCGCCTCCGGCAGCGTGTCCTCGACAGCGGCATCCAGTGCCTCGACGTCGCCCTCCACGCCGAACGCGGCCCATATGGCACCGAGCTGCGCCCGCGTGGTGGTCTCGTCGCAGGACATCGACACCAGGTCGCCGTCGATGAGGCGCAGGTTCACCCCGCGCACCCGGGCCTCGGCGACGACCTCGGCGGCCCGCCCCGGCACCCGCGCGGTCAGCGTGTCGAAGTAGACGCCGTGCACGACCTCGACCCCGCCGGCGGTGAGACCGGCGGCCAGGACGGTGGCGTACCGGTGGGTGCGCCGGGCGATGGTCCTCAGCCCCTCGGGCCCGTGGTACACGGCGTACATCCCGGCCATCACGGCGAGCAGCACCTGCGCCGTACAGATGTTGCTGGTCGCCTTCTCCCGGCGGATGTGCTGCTCCCGCGTCTGCAGGGCGAGCCGGTACGCCTTGTGTCCGTCCGCGTCCACGGAGACCCCGACGAGCCGCCCGGGCAGGCTGCGCGCGAACTTCTCCCCCACCGCCATGTAACCGGCGTGCGGACCGCCGAAGCCCATCGGCACCCCGAACCGCTGCGTCGTACCGACCGCGATGTCGGCGCCCAGCTCACCGGGCGAGGTCAACAACGTCAGGGCGAGCAGATCGGCGGCGACGGTGACGAGCGCACCGAGTGCGTGCGCCTGCTCGATGACCGGCCTGAGATCCCGTACGGCCCCGGAGGCGCCCGGGTACTGCAGCAGCACACCGTTGATCTCACGGGCGGCGATGTCGTCCGGAATCCCGTCACTCAGATCCGCGACGACGACCTCTACCCCGGTCGGCTCGGCACGCGTCTCGATCACTGCGACGGTCTGCGGCAGTGCGTCCGCGTCGACGAGGAAGAGCCCCTTCTTGTTCTTCCCCATCCGCCGCGACAACGCCATGGCCTCGGCGGCGGCCGTGCCCTCGTCGAGCAGCGAAGCACCGGAAGTCGGCAACCCGGTCAGGTCGGCGACCATGGTCTGGAAGTTGAGCAGCGCTTCGAGTCGCCCTTGCGAGATCTCCGGCTGATACGGCGTGTAGGCCGTGTACCAGGCCGGATTCTCCATCACGTTCCGCAGGATGACGGGCGGGGTGAAGGTCCCGTAGTACCCGAGTCCGATCATGGACCCCAGCACCTGGTTACGGTCCGCGAGGGAACGCAGTTCGGCAAGAACCTCGGCCTCGGTGCGCGCGCCCGGCAGCTTCAGGGCCTCGGCATTCTTGATCACATCCGGGACGGCGGCGGCCGTCAGCTCGTCGAGCGAGCCGTATCCGACCTGCGCGAGCATCTTCGCCCTGGCCTCTTGGTCCGGGCCGATGTGGCGCCGCTCGAAGGGGATTCCCTGTTCGAGCTCTGCGAGCGGAATGCGATGGGCGGTCATTGCGGAGGCCTCCTGGTCTGACGACCTGCGAGGGGCACCACGGCATGGGTGCCCGGACGGCCTCCCCCTCTGTCATCTCAACCTGAGAGCTTCACCGGTCCGTACATGGACCGGCTTTCACCGTCGGTGAGAGCGGAAGCCGTCGACACCCGCTCTGCTTTCCAGAGTGACCTCGTCCGTGCGGTACGTGAGCCTGAGAGATTCCGGGGAGGATTTGCTCCTTCGGCGCCTCCGATGTGTCCGGAGGACTCTCCCGCACGGGTTCAGCAGCCGCTGCCAGCGTATCAGCGTGGTCAACGCATGGTCTTCGAGTGGCCGCCCAACCCGATGTGCCTTTTCGTATTGATAGGCGCTGACGAGCGACGATCCGCGATTCCTCTCCGACCACTTGGAGGGCCCGTGCAGCCCGACATCGATCCGCGCAACCTGATCGGCCGCAAGGTATTCGACCGCAAGGGCACCAAGATCGGCACCGTCGACGAGGTCTACCTCGACGACGCCACCGGCACCCCCGAGTGGGCCGCGATACGCATGGGCCTCTTCGGCCGTGACGCGTTCGTCCCTCTGGAGCCCAGCGAACTCATCGAGGGCGCCCTCCACGTCCCCTTCGACCGTGCCCTCATCAAAGACGCCCCCGACTTCGGCGTAGGCCGCCATCTCTCCCCCGAACAAGAACTCCAGCTCTACCACCACTACGGCCTGGACACAGCCCCACCACCCCCACTGGACCAGGGCTTCGACCCCATCTCAGGCAAGGACGACTCCTGACCCACCGCCCATCGACCCCGTCACCCCACCCCACATCCCACATCCCGTCACCCGCCGCCCCGCACTCCCCCTGTCCACCCGTCTCCGCTCCGCCCCCGCTCCGCTCTGCCCCGGCTTGCACTCCCGCCTGGGCGCCCCGTGTCATCTGGGTTCCCCCTTCGGCCCAGCTCGCAGCCGCACCGTGCTTCCCCACTCCCTCCTTCTTCCCACCTCGGCTCCCCCTTCCGCCCGGCCCCTTCATCCGGGCCGCAACGGCGCTCAACCAGGACAGGAGGCAGCGACGCCGCGGTCAACGCCGGCCTCAGCCCGGCGCCACGCCCCTCCCTCGCCGCCCCGGAACCACGCCCACTCTCACCCCGCCGCCCCGGACTCCACCCCCGGCTCCGCCACTCCACCCGATATCAGCGGCAACGGATCCGCCGGCTCCAGATCGGGGTCGCCCGTCCGAAACGTCCGCACCCGCCCCGGCTCCGACCAAGGCGTCTCGAACCGCACAGTCACCCGCCCCAGCCCGCTCCCCTGCACCCACCCGTGCCCGTACTCGGCATGCCGCACATCCCACCCGGCCCGCCACTGCCGCTCAACAGGCGCACTCTCCGCCGCCACGGCCACCTCCACCGGCTCCTCCTCAAGAAGATCCGGCTCCCCCGCCGCCTGCGCGAACAGATCCTCCTGCGTGTAGTCGGCAAGCCCGCTCACCCCGACCCCGAGCAACCGCACCCCACCGGTCGTGTCCACGGCCTCCAACAACCGCGCCGCGGCCTCCCGCACCACGGCGGGGTCGTCGGTGGGCCCCCGCAACGTCTCGGACCGGGTCAATGTCGAAAAGTCGAACCGCCGCACCTTCAACACGATCGTCCGCCCCGACAGCCCGGCCCCCCTCAGCCGCCGCACACATCGATCGGCAAGCCGTTGCACTTCCATCCGCACCCGCACCCGGTCATGAATGTCCACGTCGTACGTGTCCTCCACCGACACGGACTTCGTGTCCCGCTCGGCCACCACGGCCCGGTCGTCGCGCGCCAGCGCCATCGCGTACAGCCCATGCCCATGGGCCTTTCCCAGCAGCCGTACGATCTCGTCCTCGCCCGCCTCCACGATCTCCTCGACGGTGGTGATCCCGGCCCGCCGCAGATGGTCCCCGGTCGCCGGCCCCACCCCCGGCAGGATCCGCACCGGCATCGGCCCCAGCAATGCCCGCTCGATACCCGGCTCGATCACCACCAGACCGTCGGGTTTGGCCTGCTCGGACGCGATCTTCGCCAGCATCTTGGAGGCCGCGAGCCCCACGGACCCCGTCAGCCCGGTCATCGCCCGAATGTCCGTGCGCAGCTTCACCCCGGCCCGCCGCGCCGACTCCTCGTCCCAGGCCGCTCCCCCGGCCTCCAGATCCACGAACGCCTCGTCCAGACTCAGTGGCTCCACCAGCGGCGACAGCGCGCGCAGCAGCCCCATGACCTGCTCACTGATCTCCCGGTAGAACGTGAAGCGCGGCGTGAGATAGGCGGCGTTCGGCGCGAGGCGCCGCGCCTGCGCCATGGGCATCGCCGAGTGCACCCCGAAAACCCGGGCCTCGTACGACGCGGTGGCGACGACCCCACGCGGCCCGAGCCCACCCACGATCACGGCCTTCCCACGCAGGCTGGGCTTGGATGCCTGCTCCGCCGACGCGTAGAAGGCATCCATGTCGAGATGCATGATGGTGGGCGCGGTTCTCACATCTCCGATGCTGCCCTACGCCACTGACAATGCCCCCTGCGGCCGACCCGTACCGCCTGAACACATCGGCCACTTGCCCCGAGGGCATCCATCCGCCAACCTCGGATCATCGACCCACCCAAGGAGCCCTCCCACAGCCAAGGGGACCCAGCCCCTCGGATCCACGGGCCTTCAGACCGCCCGGTTACGCCTCCGCGCCAGCTCGTCCGTCGGGTTGTGGCCGACGAGCGTCTCTCCGGTGTCGACCCGCTCCCCGTGCAACTGCGAGAGAGCGCTTTCCACATCGCGCCAGACCACCCCGACGGCGATCCCGAAGATCCCCTGGCCGCCCTGAAGCAGCGCGTGGACCTCGTCGGGCGAGGTGCACTCGTAGACCGTGGCACCATCGCTCATCAGCGTCATCCGCTCCAGGTCGCTGAACCCCCGCTCCCGGAGGTGCTGGACGGCCGTGCGGATGTTCTGCAGCGACACACCCGTGTCGAGGAACCGTTTCACGATCTTCAGGACGACGACGTCCCGGAAACTGTAGAGACGCTGCGTCCCCGACCCATGGGCAGGCCGGACGCTCGGCTCCACGAGGCCGGTGCGGGCCCAGTAGTCGAGCTGCCGATAAGTAATACCGGCGGCCGCACACGCGGTGGGACCGCGGTAACCGACGTTCTCGTGCGGCTCGGTCGCCGCCTGCGCACTGTCCTGAACAGCCGTGGGCCGCTGCGGGACATGACCGGCCGCGCCGCCGCGATGGGGATACCCCCCGCTCGGGTGAAGCCGAGAGCTCGAAAGAGGGTACGGGCCGTTCTCCCCCAGACTGTGTCCGGGGGCGCCCCCAGCCGTACCGTCGCCGCTACTTCTCACGCCGACCTCCGTCCTTGACCTGCCTTCTCGACGGTAGGCAGCCACCAGGGGTGCGTCAACGACCGCCACACTCGCCACGCCGAGTGATAATCACCCTGAGAGTGGTTTCCCGTGCCCTTCCGCGGGGAAAGGCTAGCCGAATGCGCTGAGGGGGAGCCGCCCGGCATCGCACTGGCCCTTGGCATGTGCCGAGCACCGGTACACGCTCGACCCCTCCGACCTGCGAGACCCGAGCCCCCAGTCCGCTTGGTCTTCACTTCGGTCGACTGCCGACAGCCCTCGGTGTTCATCTCATCCGCCGCGACGGCGCTCAAGCACAGCGGCACAGCTCAGCCGCCCACTACGCCCTCGGCTCCGCAACGGAATCCCGGTCGGCGGCATCGAGACCCCAGCCCCGCACCGCCGCCCGTCCCGGCTCACTGGCTGTTGGTTCCGAAGTCCTCGGGCGAGATCTGGTCGAGGAACTCGCGGAACTTCTCCACCTCGTCCTCCTGCTCGTCCGGGATCGCGATGCCCGCGTCGTCGAGCACCCCGTCACTGCCGAAGATCGGCGTCCCGGTGCGCAGCGCCAGCGCTATGGCGTCGGACGGCCGGGCGCTCACCTCGACCCCGCTGGCGAACACCAGCTCCGCGTAGAAGACGCCCTCACGCAGGTCCGTGATGCGCACTTCCGTGAGCTCCTGGCCGACGGCCTCCAGCACGTCCTTGAACAGGTCGTGGGTCAGCGGTCGCGCGGGGGCCATGCCCTGCTGAGCGAAGGCGATCGCCGTCGCCTCCCCGGGCCCGATCCAGATGGGGAGGTAACGGTCGCCTCCCACTTCACGCAGGAGCACGATCGGTTGGTTGGAGGGCATTTCGACCCGGACACCTACGACATCGAGCTCGTTCACACAGCAACCCTAGGCCGTGCTCGGGATGTTTGGGTAGTCGGGCACAGATCGGCCGACCGATCCGCCACAGGCGAACACCCCGCCTCAGCGGAGCCGCACGCCCAGCGCGCTCTGCACGAGCGCGGCGTGCAGCTTGATCGTGAGCCCCGCCAGCTCTCTCGTACGATCCTCCGCATGCGCCCTGGTCTGCGGATTGCGGTGACGGCGCAACGGGGCCACGACCTGGTCCACGAGGCCCGCCTCACGGTCGGCGGCGGCCCGCATCGCCCGCAGATGCCTCGGCTCGATACCGAACCGCCCCAGTTCCACCACGAGTGTGGCGATGGTGAGGGTCTCGGCGTCGTACGACCCGTCCGGCAGCGCGGCCACGAGCCCGTAAGACTCCCACTCGGCCAGCTGCTCCTCGTCGATCCCGGCGCCGGCGAGCAGCTCGCCACGCCCGATCCTGGCAGCCGTGAGCTCCTCCGACTCCCCCAGGAGCTCGCTCAGGCGTTCTCGGTCACCGATGTCGCGCTGGCGGCCCACCGACGGCAGACGTACGTCCTCGCCGCGCTCCAGGGCCTCCAGATACTCACGGATCACCTTGAGCGGCAGATAGTGGTCCCGCTGCATCCTGAGGACATGACCGAGGCGCTCGACATCCTCAGGGCTGAACTTGCGATACCCCGAGGGGGTTCGCTGCGGCTCGATGAGCCCCTCCGACTCCAAGAAGCGGATCTTGGAGATCGTGACTTCGGGGAACTCCTCACGCAGGACGTTCAGCACCGTGCCGATGCTCATCAG
>NZ_AEJC01000660.1 GCF_000317595.1 Streptomyces ipomoeae 91-03
GAGTAGCGATACAAACGTGAGAAACGTTTGCGCCGATTGACCAAGGGTTCCTGGGTCAAGCTGATCTGCCCAGGGTAAGTCGGGACTAAGGCGAGGCCGACAGGCGTAGTCGATGGATAACCGGTTGATATTCCGGTACCCGCTGTGAAGCGTCAAACATCGAGCATCGTGATGCTAAGGCCGTGAAGCCGCCCTGATCTCTTCGGAGTTGAGGGGAGTGGTGGAGCCGCCGGTCCAAGCGGTTAGTAGGTGAGTGATGGGGTGACGCAGGAAGGTAGTCCATCCCGGGCGGTGGTTGTCCCGGGGTAAGGGTGTAGGCCGTGCGATAGGTAAATCCGTCGTGCGTGTGGCTGAGACCTGATGCCGAGCCGATTGTGGTGAAGTGGATGATCCTATGCTGTCGAGAAAAGCCTCTAGCGAGTTTCATGGCGGCCCGTACCCTAAACCGACTCAGGTGGTCTGGTAGAGAATACCGAGGCGTTCGGGTGAACTATGGTTAAGGAACTCGGCAAAATGCCCCCGTAACTTCGGGAGAAGGGGGGCCACACCCGGTGATGGGTTTTACATCCTGAGCTGGGGGTGGCCGCAGAGACCAGCGAGAAGCGACTGTTTACTAAAAACACAGGTCCGTGCGAAGCCGTAAGGCGATGTATACGGACTGACGCCTGCCCGGTGCTGGAACGTTAAGGGGACCGGTTAGTCATTCTTCGGGGTGGCGAAGCTGAGAACTTAAGCGCCAGTAAACGGCGGTGGTAACTATAACCATCCTAAGGTAGCGAAATTCCTTGTCGGGTAAGTTCCGACCTGCACGAATGGCGTAACGACTTCTCGACTGTCTCAACCATAGGCCCGGTGAAATTGCACTACGAGTAAAGATGCTCGTTTCGCGCAGCAGGACGGAAAGACCCCGGGACCTTTACTACAGTTTGATATTGGTGTTCGGTTCGGCTTGTGTAGGATAGCTGGGAGACTGTGAGCATCGGACGCCAGTTCGGTGGGAGTCGTCGTTGAAATACCAGTCTGGTCGTGCTGGATGTCTAACCCGGGTCCGTGATCCGGATCGGGGACAGTGTCTGATGGGTAGTTTAACTGGGGCGGTTGCCTCCCAAAGGGTAACGGAGGCGCCCAAAGGTTCCCTCAGCCTGGTTGGCAATCAGGTGGTGAGTGTAAGTGCACAAGGGAGCTTGACTGTGAGACCGACGGGTCGAGCAGGGACGAAAGTCGGGACTAGTGATCCGGCGGTGGCTTGTGGAAGCGCCGTCGCTCAACGGATAAAAGGTACCCCGGGGATAACAGGCTGATCTTCCCCAAGAGTCCATATCGACGGGATGGTTTGGCACCTCGATGTCGGCTCGTCGCATCCTGGGGCTGGAGTCGGTCCCAAGGGTTGGGCTGTTCGCCCATTAAAGCGGTACGCGAGCTGGGTTTAGAACGTCGTGAGACAGTTCGGTCCCTATCCGCTGTGCGCGTAGGAGTCTTGAGAAGGGCTGTCCCTAGTACGAGAGGACCGGGACGGACGAACCTCTGGTGTGCCAGTTGTTCTGCCAAGGGCATGGCTGGTTGGCTACGTTCGGGAGGGATAACCGCTGAAAGCATCTAAGCGGGAAGCCTGCTTCGAGATGAGGACTCCCACCCACTTGATGGGGTAAGGCTCCCAGTAGACGACTGGGTTGATAGGCCGGATCTGGAAGCACGGTAACGTGTGGAGGTGACCGGTACTAATAGGCCGAGGGCTTGTCCTCAGTTGCTCGCGTCCACTGTGTTGGTTCT
>NZ_AEJC01000661.1 GCF_000317595.1 Streptomyces ipomoeae 91-03
CCCTTCCGCCGTCTCGCGCCCGCCCCGCCGTTCCCACTTGCCTGTGGGCAGCCGTGCCCGCACCTGGCTGCGGGCAATCGTGCCGCCGGGGCGATGGGGGAGGGTGGGCGCGGCGGCACCTCGTGGTGCCGAGTTGCGCAGTCCACACCCGGTCGGCACCCACGCCGGGTGCCTTTTGGAGCCGCCGTCCCGCAGTCGCGCCCTGAAGGGGCGCGGGGAACTGCGCGAGTGAGCGCAACCCAGCCGCAGTCGCCGTACTACCTCATCCGACCGGCGTCACCGCGCAGTCGCAGTCACCCGCTCCGTCTCGATCCGCTTGTCCAGCGCATCGTCCGCCAACAACTCCAGATGCCGACAAAGCACCACGGAACCCCCAATGGCAAGCGGCCCGTACAACCCCGCTGCCAATCCCTCCCACGTGTCGTACCCCAACCCGGACAGCAACCGAGACCCCGGCCCCGTCAGCCCGAGCCCCCCGGCCTCCGCGCTCGCCCGTTCCACCACCTCGGCGCCGCTGAACTCCCGCCCGGCTACGATCAACGCCGCCGCCTCGGGGTCGACAGGCGCGTACGCCACGAACCGATCCCCCTGCGACGGCACCTCGACGGCGTAGTCGATGAACCCGGCCGGGACCTGCGGAAACCGCCCCCCGAGCGGCCGTAGCGCGAGAGCGACCCGCTCCCCGGAGCACGCCCGAGCCTCCTCCAGCGTGTCCGGCCCGCTGACCACGATGTCGGCGACCCCGGGATCCCCGGCGACGTCGGCGACCACTCCCACGGACGAACACGCGAGCAACCACACCGCCGTCTGCCAGTGCGCCGGCAGCAGCAGCGCGACCCGGTCACCCGGCTCGGCGGACAGCTCGTCCTGAAGCAGATTCGCGGTCTTGGCCACCCAATTGGCGAAGGTGGCCACGGACAGTTCGACGCGCTCACCTGTCGCGTCGTCGTAGAAGGTCACCAGCGGTCGCGAGGGGTCCGCGGCGAGCGCGGATCGCAGCAGGTCGGCAGGGGTGCGGTCGGTCGCGTTCACGCGCGTAAGCGTACGCGGGCGCGGAGCGCGACGGGGCCCGGGGCGGGCCGGACGTGCCACCGGTTCGGCGGAGTGCGGCCGACGCACCGTCAACTCTGCGATGGACAGAAATGTATGGCTATGCCCAAGATCGGGCGTATGCGTAGATCTCGATTCCTCGCTTCCTCGATCGGCATCACCTGCGCGGCGGCCCTGGCCCTCTCGATGACCCTCCTGGCCTCGGCCACCGCGTCGACCACCCCCGCCGAAAGAACCGCAGCCGTCCCCACCCCGATCCCGGGCACCACCCAGTCCCTCCCCCTCGCCCCCCGCGGAGCGGATCGGGGTTTCGGCTCGGCCGCCGTCGAACAGGGGCTGGGTCGACGGGACGTAAGGTCGTTCTCGCTGGTCGGCGTGGTCTGGGACGACCCGGACGCGGAATTGCAGGGTCGCGTCCAGGTGCGTACGAGGGCGAAGGGCACCAGCAGTTGGTCAGGCTGGCAGGACGTCGAGACGCACAACCATGAGCATGCGGCCGACCCGGACACCGCTGAATGGGCATCGGGCCGGGTGCGTGGGTCCACGGCCCCGCTGTGGGTCGGCGAATCGGACGGCGTCGAGGTCCGCGTACGCGCCGAGGCCCGGCGTCGTACGGCCGCTCCCGGTGAACAGATGCTCCCGGACGGCCTACGGCTGGAGTTGGTCGATCCGGGGTCCGATGTCCCGGGGGATGCCACAGACGCCCCAGATGTTCCAGATACTGGGGGTGTCACAAGCGTCACGGACGCCACGGGTGCCACGGGTGCTACGGGCGTCACGGATGCCGCGGGTGTTACGGATCCCGCAGGCGTCGTGAGTACGGCGAGTACGGCGAGTGCGGTGGGCACACCGAGTGCGGTGGGCACAGCGAGTACAGCGAGCCCGGTGGGCGCCGCAGGCCCGGCGGTCGGACCCCCGCCCGTCGTCACCCCCGTGGACAGCCCGCGCCTGGCCGCGCTGACGGCGGAGTCGGTCGCCGCCTCGGCCGTCAACGCCGATCTCGCCCCGCTCGGCGCCACGGTCATCCCCGCGCTGTCACGCGAGGAGACGGAGGCGCGGCTGGCCGAACTGGAGCCGGGCTCGAAGCCGTACATCGGTCCGCGTCCACAGATCGTCACCCGCCGCGGCTGGGGCGCCGACGAGAAGCTGCGGGAGCGGGACTTCCTCTACACCGAACGCGTCCAGGCGGCCTTCGTGCACCACACGGCCTCCGGCAACAACTACCGCTGTGCGCAGGCACCCACCGTCATCCGCAGTATCTACCGCTACCACGTGGTGAGCAGCGGCTGGCGCGACATCGGCTACAACTTCCTCATCGACAAGTGCGGAAACATCTACGAGGGCCGTGCGGGTGGCGTAGCCAAGCCCGTCATGGGCGCCCACACCCTCGGTTTCAACAAAAACAGCATGGGGATCGCGGTCCTCGGCAGCTTCACCTCCACCATGCCGTCCGACGCGGCGGTCAGGGCGATCGCGCAACTCACCGCGTGGAAACTGGGTCTTTACCGGGCGAACCCGAATGGCAAGACATACCTCACTTCGGGTGGTGGCAATCTCTACCGAAAAGGTAAGAAGGTACGACTGAACGTGATCTCCGGTCACCGGGACGGGTTCGCGACCGAGTGCCCGGGGGGGCGCCTTTACGGAAAGCTCGGCGCGGCACGCTCGGAAGCCGCCCACTATCAAGGCCGATAGTGCGGCGGCGGGTTGAAGGGGGGAGCCGGGGCTCGGGGCTCCGGAAGGAAACCGATGACCGGCCGGAGGTCATCTCACACTGCGACAGGCCGAGGGCACGCCCGCCGTGCCCTCCACGGACACCCCGCTGACCTGTGAAGAACCAGGTCGGTGACCATCCGCACGGCCACGAAGGCGCCATGGAACGGTCTGCACACACTGGCCGGTCGAATGAGAGTTCGGCCGGTCCCGGCAGGAAGCAGAGACGACAGGTGACAGAAGCGATCCTCCTGGTCGGCGGTAGAGGTACCCGACTGCGCCCGCTCACGGTGCACACTCCGAAGCCGATGGTCCCGGCGGCCGGAGTCCCCTTCCTCACGCACCAGTTGGCCCGGGCGAAGGCGGCGGGAGTCGACCACATCGTCCTCGCCACCTCCTATCTGGCCGAGGTCTTCGAACCCCACTTCGGCGACGGCTCGTCGCTGGGCCTCCATCTGGAGTACGTCACGGAGGAGGAGCCTCTGGGCACGGGAGGCGCCATCCGCAACGCCGCCTCATATCTCCACTCCGCCCCCGAGGACCCCGTCCTCGTCTTCAACGGCGACATCCTCACGGGCCTGGACATCCGCCGCCTGGTCACCACCCACGAGACAACGGGCGCGGATGTGTCGTTGCACCTGACCCAGGTGACCGACCCACGCGCGTACGGCCTGGTGCCCACCGACGAGACGGGCCGGGTCCTGGCCTTCCTGGAGAAGCCGCAAACCCCCGAGGAGATCGTCACCGACCAGATAAACGCGGGGGCGTACGTCTTCCGCCGCTCGGTCATCGACACGATCCCGGCGGGCCGCCCGGTCTCGGTCGAACGCGAGACGTTCCCGGGCCTACTGGCGGCCGGCGCCCACCTCCAGGGCATGGTGGACTCCACGTACTGGCTGGACCTGGGCACCCCCGCGGCCTTCGTACGAGGCTCAGCCGACCTCGTCCTGGGCCGCGCCCCGTCCCCGGCCGTCCCCGGTCGCTGCGGCGACCGCCTCGTCCTCCCCACCGCCCGGGTCGCGGGCGGCGCCAAGCTCACCGGGGGCACGGTGGTGGGTGAGGGCGCGTTCGTGGGCGAGGGCGCTCAGGTCTCCGGCAGCACGGTCCTGGCCGGCGCCGTCGTAGAACCCGGCGCCGTCATCACCGACTCCCTCATCGGCGCCCGCGCCCGCATCGGCGAACGCTCCATCCTCACCGGCACCGTCGTGGGCGACGGCGCCATCATCGGCGCCGACAACGAACTCCGCTCAGGAGTCCGCGTCTGGTGCGACGCCCGAATCCCCACGG
>NZ_AEJC01000662.1 GCF_000317595.1 Streptomyces ipomoeae 91-03
TCGCACTCCTCGAACACACCACCGCCGCCGTCGACCACGGCGATCCCGATCCCGGCCGGGTTGTCGACCGTGCACCGGCGCACCGTCGGGCGGGCGCGCCCGCGCACCTCGATGCCGACGGCGGAGCGGGTGACGATCCGGAGGTCGAGCAGCTCGGGAGTGCCGTCCTCGACGAGCAGCGCGGGCGCCGCCGCGTCCTGGCCCTCCACGTGCAGGTCCTGCACCACGGCCGAGGCGGACACCGTCAGCGGCACCCCGTCCACGGGGGCGATGCGGACCGAGCCGGGCGAGCCCTCCGGGCCGCGCAGCGTGACTCCGCGCTGCACGACGAGGTTCTCCCGGTACGTGCCGGGAGCGACGATGAGCACATCGCCGTCGCTCGCGGCCTCCAGGGCCGCGGCGAGCGATGCGTACTCACCCGTGCGGCGCCGCCACCGCGATGTACCGGTGTGCGTCACCTGGACCGTGCCCTGTGCCATGGCGTTGCTGTGCCCCCACCTCGTGGAACGCGGGTCGATGCCGAACAGTTCGGCTGGTCGGTCCACCGTAGCGTGCGCGGACAGGGGGAGTTGACCGGAGTCGGAAGGCCGCTGGGACCTGCCGTTCGGATCATGCCTGGGCCGCGGGGGTCGGCAGGCGCCCCAGCCCGAAGCCGGCATGATCCGAACGACAGGCCCTAGCTGCCCGTGCCCGTCCTGCCCCAGTCCGGCCCCGCCCTGTCCCATGCCTGGTCCCAACGGGCGTACCGGCGGCGGACCATGCGCCAGACGATCAGCCGCCGACCGCCCTCGACGAGTCCCCCGGCGACCACGGTGGCACCGAATCCGGCCAGCACGGCGTGGGTCGCCGCCGTGGCGTTGTCCAGTGGCCGGCCGACTGTTCGGCCCCGGTCGTCCGTCCACAGCGTGAAGCGGTCGCCGGGCTTCGGGGTCTTGAGGTTCGCCATGACCGTGCCCTGCCGGTCGGTGCCGTCCGGGCCGGTCCAGTCGGCGACCACCCGGCTCTGCCGGTCGCGGGTCGTCGCGGTCTCGGGGTCGGGGTCCAGCGGGGAGCCGTCCACCTTCCTGACGACGGTGGCCGTCACCAGATGCCGGGCCTTGTGCTGCTCCCGCACGGACCGCTGCAGGGCGTCCTGGGCGGCGCTCCCGACGACGGCACCGATCACGGGCGCGACGACGACGATCAGCACGAGGGCCGCGAGCGCGAGCCAGGCCTCGACCAGATCGGTCGTCCGGCGCAGCGGATTGCGCCGCCAACGCCACAGCCCACCGCATGCCCGTAGTCCGCCGATCGCCCGCACGGTCGTCCCACCCCCTTCCGCGTTCGTGACAACCCCGAACGGAGCCCGTCCACGCGCCGGTCGTGCGAGGAGAGAGCGAAATCACCCTCCGCGCAGGCCTTCTCATGAACTTCTCACAAACACCAACGGCCGGGCCGTGGGCCTGTGTTCCCCGTGCCCGAACCCAATCGTAAGAGGTTGAGTTTTCAAGATTGGACGGGAGTCCCGTCAGAACACCGATGAACCAGTCGAATTATTCGAGAACCCGCACCGGATCGCCGATCCGTACCGTGCCCCCGGATTCCGGGACCAGGTTCTGCCCGAAGACGAGCTTGTCGCCGAAACGGCGGTGGCGGGCGAGCGTGCGCAGGGGTTCCCGGCCGCGCGCGGCGGTGTTCTGGTCGGTGGTGGTCACCACACACCGCCCGCACATCTTGGCGACCCGGAAGGTGACCTCGCCGACGGCGACGCGCCGCCAGCCGTCCTCCTCCCAGGCGTCCGTGCCCTCGACCACCAGATTCGGACGGAAACGGTTCATGGGCAGCGGGCCCTCTTCGGGGTGGTCGCCCTGTGCGACGAGGGTGTTGAGCGCGTCGAGCGAGGCGAGGGTGGTG
>NZ_AEJC01000663.1 GCF_000317595.1 Streptomyces ipomoeae 91-03
CCCTACATACGGAGGCTGGGGTGGCACTGTTCAACCACTGAGAATTCGGTGGGAATTTGTGAGCAAGCTGTGAAGGTGGCCGCTGTTCCTGCGCGCTGAACGAGATCGCGCGCTGAACGAGGTTCCTACGCGCGGAACGAGTGGACCGTCGCCGAACGGTACACCTGCCCCGGCCGAAGCACCGTCGACGGAAACTCCGACTGATGGGGCGAGTCCGGGAAGTGCTGTGTCTCCAGGCACACCGCGTCGCCCTGCCGGTAGATCCGCCCGGAGGGACCGACGAGCGTGCCGTCGAGGAAGTTCCCGGAGTAGAACTGCAGCCCCGGCTCGGTCGTGGCCACCCTCAGCACCCGCCCGCTCGACGGCTCCCGAAGCGTCGCCGCCCACTCCGGCTCCGCCGTCCTCCCCTTGTCCAGCACCCAGTTGTGGTCGAATCCCTTGGCGAACAGCAGCTGTTCGTCGGCCTCCCGCACATCCGCACCGATCACCTTGGCCCGCCGGAAGTCGAACGGCGTGCCCGCGACCTCGGCGAGCTCCCCGGTGGGGATGAGGCCGGCGTCGACGGGGGTGTAGCGGGCGGCGGCGATCTCCAGTTCGTGGTCGTGGGCCGAACCGCTGCCCTCGCCCGCGAGGTTCCAGTACACATGGTTGGTGAGGTTGACGACGGTGGTCCGGTCGGTCGTGGCCTCGTAGTCGATACGCCACTCTCCCCGCCCGGTGAGGGCGTACGTGACCTTCACATCGAGGGTGCCGGGGTAGCCCATCTCCCCGTCGGCGCTCGTGTACGACAGATACAGGCCGACGTCCGAGTCCCGCTCGAACGGCTCCACGTCCCAGACGACCTTGTCGAACCCCTCGGCACCGCCGTGCAGGCTGTTGTCGCCGTCGTTGACGGAGAGCTGGTACGTCTCGCCGTCCAGTGTGAACCGGCCCTTGCCGAGGCGGTTGCCGTACCGGCCGATCAGCGCGCCGAAGTACGGGGACTTGGCGACGTAGTCCTCGATGGTGTCGAAGCCCAGGCTGACGTTGGCGTACCGGCCCTCGGCGTCCGGGATCTCCAGGGACTGGACGATTCCGCCGTACGACAGGACCTTCAGCCGCGTTCCGCCGTTCTCCAGCGACCAGCGGTGGACCTCGGTGCCGT
>NZ_AEJC01000664.1 GCF_000317595.1 Streptomyces ipomoeae 91-03
GCCCGGGGCACCGCCGACACCGAACACCCCGGCGGGCGGGCCGCCCACACCGGGCGCGGGTCCGTCCACACCGGCCGGGACGCCGGGCGGGCCGTCGCCGTACGACCCCTGGCAGCAGGCGCAGCCCCGGAGCCCGTACGACGGCTACAACCCCTACGCGGGCGGGCAGTCCACGCCGTACGGGGGCCCGGCGGGCAACCGGTCCCCGGCCTACGGCGGTGCGGCGGGCGGCCAGGCACCGTCGTACGGCAGCCCTCCCGGCAACCAGTCCCCGGCGTACGCCGGCAGCGTGGGCAACCAGTCCCTGCCGTACTCGGCCAACCGGTCGACGCCCTACGGGGGTGGGGGCGGCCGGCCGCCGGGGAACGCGGGGTTCCCCACGATCACGGCCGGCACTCCGCCGCCCGGTGGGCCGAAGCGCAAGGTGCCCGCGGCCGGGATCGTCGCGATCGTGGTCGCCGTCCTGCTGGTGGTGACCGGCGGGACCTGGGCGCTGGTCAATGTGCTCCGCCGCGGCGGTCCGACGACCGGCGGCGGCACCCCGACACCGGTCGCCTCGCCGGTATCTGAGTACCCCTACGGCAAGAAGGCCGCCCTCAAACAGCCGTTGGACGTGGGGGACTGCGTCAAGGCGGTGTGGACGGGGACGGCGTTCAAGTCGCTGCCCGACCTGGGTGTGGTGGACTGCGACGAGGACTGGCCGGACGGCCAGGTCGTGGCGATAGAGACGGCCTCCGACTACGAGGAGGCCCGCACCAGCGGGGCGGAGCGCTGCGCCAACCAGGCCGGTTCGATGGCAGAGGCCCTGCCCGACGCGGGGGTCTACGCGCTCCTCCCGACGAAGGAGGGCTTCACCAAGGCCAAGGGCGGTACGGCATGTCTCGTACTCGGCAAGCACGTTCCCATCGGCGGCGAGGTGGGCCGACTCCGCGACAACGGCACGAACCTGTGGCCCACTCAGATGGCCGTCGGCGACTGCTGGGACTACACCACGCGGGAGGACAAGGGATACGACGCACCGCTGACCGACTGTGCCGAAGCGCACACCGACCAGGTGGTCGGATCGGTGCAGGCCCCCGACAGCATGACCTTCCAGGGCGCCCTCGACGAGGGCGGCAAGCTCTGCACCAACAGGTTCGAGTCGACTTGGGCGCCCGGCACCGACCTGATCGTGTCGGCATGGGTCTCCGACGAGGAGGAGTGGAAGAAGGGCTTCAACAAGGTGGTGTGCACGGTGCGCAACGCCGACGTCTCGAGGACGACCGGGAAGATACCCACGCCCGGCTCGGTCTGAGGCCCCGGACGCCTCGCGTTCACCTCGGGTTCGCGAGCCCGCTTCCCGTACGTGTCAGCCTCCCGTCCCTGGGGAACCGAAGGGCGGGAGTGCGGGACATGGAGAGCGGACCAGCGATCTTCGCGGGCGTGGTGTTCGCCCTGTTCGGAGGCGGGCTGCTGCTGTGGACCACGGTCAGGGTGCGCCAGGGCCGGCCGGTGGCCGAAGGGGTGCGCCCTGTGATGTCGGCAACGCTCGCGAGCGTCGTGGCGGTGACCTCCCTCGTGCTCGGCGCGTGGTGCTTCACGCGGATCTGAGCGGGCTCCGGCAGCCGGGGCACGGGATCGGACGGGTAACCGAGAAGTGACGCTCCGCATCGGTCCGAAAGGGTCGTTGCACACGCCAGGCGGCAGGAATGGCGGTAGTCGGGTTACCGTTCGAGTGGCCGTTGCGGGCTTTTCCCGTTTGACACGGGGGCGGGATGTACCGTCACACTCCGCAGCGTCAGCATGACCCGATCCCCGGGCCGAAGGTGGAGCCTCGTGCGAGGCGCAAGCCGCCGGGGGTGCCCGACCCCGGGACGTAGCCTGGGGAGAACCCAGCGTCGACCGGAGAGAAGAGCGAAGTTGTCCCCGACCAGCGAGACCGCGAAGGGCGGCCGCCGACTCGTGATCGTCGAGTCGCCTGCCAAGGCGAAGACGATCAAGGGCTATCTCGGCCCCGGCTACATCGTCGAGGCGAGCGTGGGGCACATCCGCGACCTTCCCAACGGCGCCGCGGAGGTGCCCGAGAAGTACACCGGCGAGGTGCGCCGCCTCGGTGTGGACGTCGAGCACGACTTCCAGCCCATCTACGTGGTCAACGCGGACAAGAAGGCGCAGGTCAAGAAGCTCAAGGACCTGCTGAAGGACTCCGACGAGCTGTTCCTCGCCACCGATGAGGACCGCGAGGGCGAGGCCATCGCCTGGCACCTCCAGGAGGTGCTCAAGCCCAAGGTCCCGGTCAAGCGGATGGTCTTCCACGAGATCACCAAGGCCGCGATCCAGGCCGCCGTCGCCAACCCGCGCGAGCTGAACCAGAAGCTGGTCGACGCCCAGGAGACCCGCCGCATCCTCGACCGCCTCTACGGCTACGAGGTCTCGCCGGTCCTGTGGAAGAAGGTCATGCCGCGGCTGTCGGCGGGCCGCGTCCAGTCCGTCGCGACCCGGCTCGTGGTGGAGCGGGAGCGCGAGCGCATCGCGTTCCGCTCGGCCGAGTACTGGGACCTGACCGGCACCTTCGCGACCGGCCGCGCGGGTGACTCGTCCGACCCGTCGTCCCTGGTCGCCCGCCTGCAGTCGGTCGACGGCCGCCGTGTCGCCCAGGGCCGCGACTTCGACTCGCTCGGGCAGCTCAAGGGCGCGAACGTCCTGCACCTGGACGAGGCCAACGCCCGCGCGCTGGCCGCCGCCCTGGAGAACACCCGGTTCTCCGTCCGGTCCGTCGAGTCCAAGCCGTACCGCCGCTCGCCGTACGCCCCGTTCCGCACGACGACGCTCCAGCAGGAGGCTTCGCGGAAGCTGGGCTTCGGCGCCAAGGCCACCATGCAGATCGCGCAGAAGCTGTACGAGAACGGCTTCATCACGTACATGCGTACGGACTCCACGACGCTCAGCGACACCGCGATCGCCGCCGCCCGCGCCCAGGTCACCCAGCTGTACGGCGCCGACTACCTGCCGGCCCAGCCGCGTACGTACGCCGGGAAGGTCAAGAACGCGCAGGAGGCCCACGAGGCGATCCGGCCCTCGGGTGATCGTTTCCGCACGCCCGCGGAGACGGGGCTGACCGGTGACCAGTTCAAGCTCTACGAGCTGATCTGGAAGCGGACGGTCGCCTCCCAGATGAAGGACGCGACGGGCAACAGCGTGACGGTCAAGATCGGCGGCACCGCCTCCGACGGCCGGGACGCCGAGTTCAGCGCCTCCGGCAAGACGATCACCTTCCACGGCTTCCTCAAGGCGTACGTCGAAGGCGCCGACGACCCGAACGCCGAGCTGGACGACCGCGAGCGCCGGCTGCCGCAGGTCAACGAGGGTGACGCGCTCTCCGCCGAGGAGATCACGGTCGACGGGCACGCCACCAAGCCGCCCGCCCGCTACACCGAGGCGTCGCTGGTCAAGGAGCTCGAAGAGCGCGAGATCGGCCGCCCGTCGACGTACGCGTCGATCATCGGAACGATCCTCGACCGTGGGTATGTGTTCAAGAAGGGCACCGCTCTTGTGCCGTCGTTCTTGAGCTTCGCCGTGGTCAACCTGCTGGAGAAGCACTTCGGGCGGCTCGTCGACTACGACTTCACCGCCAAGATGGAGGACGACCTCGACCGCATCGCACGCGGCGAGGCCCAGTCCGTTCCGTGGCTCAAGCGGTTCTACTTCGGCGAGGCCGCGTCCGACAGCGGCTCCGTGGCAGAGGTCGCCAACGGCAGTGCGGCCGAGGCGGGCAACGGTGACGGGGATCACCTCGGTGGTCTGAAGGAGCTGGTGACCGACCTCGGCGCGATCGACGCACGCGAGGTGTCGTCGTTCCCCGTCGGCAACGACATCGTGCTGCGCGTCGGGCGCTACGGCCCGTACATCGAGCGCGGTGAGAAGGACGCCGAGGGCCACCAGCGGGCGGACATCCCCGAGGACCTGGCGCCGGACGAGCTGTCCGTCGAGCTGGCGGAGGAGCTGCTGGCGAAGCCGAGCGGCGACTTCGAGCTGGGGACCGACCCGGCCACCGGGCACCAGATCGTCGCCAAGGACGGGCGCTACGGGCCGTACGTCACGGAAATCCTTCCCGAGGGCACGCCGAAGACCGGCAAGAACGCGGTCAAGCCGCGCACGGCGTCGCTGTTCAAGTCGATGTCCCTGGACACGGTCACGCTGGACGACGCGCTGAGGCTGATGTCGCTGCCGCGCGTCGTCGGTACGGATGCCGAGGGCCAGGAGATCACCGCGCAGAACGGGCGGTACGGGCCGTATCTGAAGAAGGGCACGGACTCGCGTTCGCTGCAGTCCGAGGAGCAGCTCTTCACGATCACCCTCGAAGAGGCGCTGGAGATCTACTCCCAGCCCAAGCAGCGCGGGCGGGCCGCCGCCAAGCCGCCGCTGAAGGAACTGGGCGCCGACCCCGTCAGCGGGAAGCCGGTCGTGGTGAAGGACGGGCGCTTCGGGCCGTACGTCACCGACGGCGAGACCAACGCGACCCTGCGGTCCGGGGACAGCGTGGAGACGATCACGCCCGAGCGTGGGTTCGAGCTGCTTGCGGAGAAGCGGGCGAAGGCCCCGGCCAAGAAGACCGCGAAGAAGGCGCCGGCGAAGAAGACGGCCACCACGGCCGCCGCCAAGAAGGCGGCTCCGGCCAAGAAGGCCGCCGCGAAGAAGACAGCTACTTCCAAGACTGCGGCGAAGAAGGCGGCTCCGGCGAAGAAGGTGGCCGCCAAGAAGGCTGCGGCCTCTGAGGGCTGAGGCGTCGGGGGAGCGGCCGGTCGCCCAGTAGCTCGGGGTGCGGGTGGTTCGGCGGCTGCGGGTTTGTTGTGGCTGGTCGCTCCCGGGCGACGGAGCCGCATGTCGATACAGTCCCGCGCCCCTCGGGGAGCTGCCGTTGGCGTGGCCGGATTCTTCACCTTGGCTTTGCTGAACGTGCGCGTTTTGCTCGACTTGGTGGTGGGGTGTGCGTGCGTTCGGGCGTCGCTTCTGGGTGTCGGTGCGTGCCGATAGGCTGAAAGCATGATGCGAGGCGAGCAGCCGACGGCCCAGACTCCGGCCCCTGACGACGCCCTGGCAGCCGATTCCAGGGAGCGGGCGGTGCGTGCGTTGTTGCGCCAGCCACAGCTCAAACGGCTGTGGAGCGCGCAGCTTGTGGGTGGTGTCGGGGACGTCCTCGCGCTGTTCGTGCTCGTTCTGCTGGTTTTCCAGGTGGCGATCGCCGAGGGCTCCTTCGGAGGCGGGTACCGGGGCGTCGCCCTGACCGTGGCCGCCGTCTTCGGTACGCGTGTGCTCGCGACGCTGCTCTTCGGTGCCGTACTGCTCGGGCCGCTCACCTCGCTGACCTCCCAGGAGGGTCCGCTCGACCGCCGCTGGACCATGGTCGGCGCGGACGGGCTGCGGGTGCTGCTGCTGATCGTGGCGCCCCTGTGGATCGACTGGACGCCGGACAACGCGCTCGCGGTGCTGCTGGTGACCGTGTTCGTGACCGGTGTCGCCGAGCGGTTCTGGGCGGTCTGCCGGGAGAGCTCGGCGCCCGCGCTGCTGCCCGCGCCGCCGCTGGAGGGCGCGACCGTACGCCCGCTGCCGGACCACATGGACGCGCTGCGGCGCCTGTCACTGCGTACGGGATTCGTGGCGGTGCCGCTCGCTGCCGGCGTGCTCGTCGTCGCGTCGCTGCTCAACAATCTGCTGGGCGCCGGTATCGACTGGTTCGGCCAGCACCAGGCGGCGCTCGCGTCGTACGTCGCCGCCGGGCTCTTCGCCGCCTCGCTGTCCGTTGTGACCTTCCTCGAACTGCCCAAGACCCGCACCCCCCGCGCGCGGTCGCCGCTGGAGGGGCTGCGTCGGCCCAAGACGGGTACGGGCGTCGGCAAGGGCCGTACCGGTGCGATTCCGATACTGGTGCCCGCGTGCGGGGCCGTCGCCGGTGTGGTTGCCGCGGCTGTCTCCGTCGCCGTGCTGCACGCCAAGGACCTGGGCGGCGGACCGGTGATGTACGGGCTGCTCGTCGTCGCGCTCACCGGTGGGGTTGTTCTGGGAATCCGCCGGGCGCCGGCCGTGCTGCCCGCGCTGTCGCGGCGCCGGCTGCTCGCTCTGGCGATCGCCTTCACGGGGGTCGCGCTGCTCGCGGCCGGGCTGGTGCCGGATGTCACCAGTGTGGTGCTGATTCTGGGGCTGGCCGGTGTGAGCGCGGGGATCGCCGCCAACACCGGGCACACGCTGCTCGACCAGGAGGCCGAGGACTTCCGGCGGGCGCGTACCACCGAGCATCTGCAGGCCGTCGTACGAGTGTTCGTGGCGCTGGGGGCCCTGGTGGCACCGCTGGTTGCCGCGCTGATCGGGCCGCATCGGCTGGAGAGCGGCAAGTTCGTGTTCGCGCACGGGGGTGCGGCGTTCACGTTGATGCTGGTGGGGGCGTTGCTGCTGCCGGTGGCCGCGCTGGTGCTCGCCAAGGTCGACGATCGGTCCGGGGTGCCGTTGCGGCACGATCTGCGGGATGCGCTGCTGGGTGGCGACGATCCGGTGCAGGCGCCGGCTGCCTCAGGGTTCTTCATCGCCCTGGAAGGCGGTGACGGTGCCGGGAAGTCCACCCAGGTCGAGGCGCTCGCCGAGTGGATCCGGGCCAAGGGGCACGAGGTCGTGGTGACGCGGGAGCCGGGGGCGACTCCGGTGGGGAAGCGGCTGCGGTCGATTCTGTTGGACGTCAGCAGTGCCGGGTTGTCGCATCGCGCCGAGGCGCTGCTTTACGCCGCTGATCGTGCCGAGCATGTGGACACCGTGGTGCGGCCCGCGTTGGAGCGGGGGGCCGTTGTCATCTCGGATCGGTACATCGATTCGTCCGTTGCCTATCAGGGGGCCGGGCGGGATCTTTCGCCGACTGAGATCGCTCGGATTTCGCGGTGGGCGACAAATGGGCTCGTGCCGCATCTGACCGTGCTGCTGGATGTTTCGCCGGAGACCGCGCGGGAGCGGTTCACCGAGGCGCCGGACCGGTTGGAGTCGGAGCCGGCCGAGTTCCATGAGCGGGTGCGGGCCGGGTTCCTGACGCTGGCCGCGGCGGACGCCGGGCGGTATCTGGTCGTCGACGCCGGGCAGGATCCGGAGGCGGTCACAACCGTTGTTCGGCATCGGCTGGACGTGATGCTGCCGCTGTCCGAGGCCGAGATCGAGGCGCAGGAGGAGGCGCGGCGCAAGGCCGAGGAGGAAGCTCGGCGCAAGGCCGAGGAGGAGGCCGCGCGCAAGGCCGAGGAAGAGCGGCTGGAGCGTGAGCGGCAGGAGGAGCTCGCGCGACTGCGTGCCGAGGAGGAAGAGCGCAAGCGGCGCGAGCTGGAGGAGGCTCAGCGACGCGAGGCGGAGCGGCAGGCCGAGGAGGCCCGGCAGCGGGCCGAGGAAGCGCGTCGTCGCGCCGAGGAGGAGCAGGCGCGGCTCCTCGCGGAGGAGAAGGCCCGGGCCGAGGCGGAAGAGCGGCGGCGTGCCGAGGAGGAACGGCGGCGTCAGCAGGCCGCCGAGGAGGAGCGGTTGCGGGCCGAGGCCGAGGCTCGGCGCCTGGAGAAGCAGCGGAAGGCCGAGGAGGCGTTGCTTCGGGCTGAGGAGGCTCGGAGGGCGGCTGCTGCGGCGGAGGCCGCGGCTGCGGAGAAGGCGGCGGCGGAGAGGGTGGCCGCTGCGGAACGGGCCGCTGCGGCTGAGCGGGCTGCGGCTGCGGAGAGGGCGGCTCGGGGTGCGGGGGCTGCGCGGGCTGGGGCCCGTGCGGGTTCGGTGGCTGATGATGAGCCGACTGTGCCTACGCCGGTTGTGACGCCGACGAATGCGTCTGGTGGGCCGGTGGATGAGACGGCTGTGCTGCCGCCTGTGCCGCCTGTGCGGCCGGGGGGTTCGTTGGGTGGCGCGTCGGACGCGTCTGATTCCGAGGCGACTGCGAAGTTGCCCATGCCGCCGGTGCCGCCGGGGGCGGAGTCGGGGTCCGGGGCCGGGTCCGGGTCGGTTTCGGGCAGGGGCTCGGAGGATGAGACTGCGGTGTTGCCGCAGGTGCCTTCCGGGGCCGCTGATGAGACGGCTGTGCTGCCTCCGGTGCGGGAGGATCGGGTGCCGCCCGGGTTCTTCCGGGATGAGCGGCCGGTGTCCGAGGGGGCGGACGAGCGGACTCGGGAACTGCCTCAGGTCGATGCGGAGGGGGTGCCGCGGCGTCGGCAGCGGTCCGACTGGGCCGAGGAGACGCCGTTGGATGACCTGCCGACGCTGGCGGACGAATTGCTGGGGCCGCATGCCGATGACGACGCCGATGAGGGGTGGGGGCGGCGGCGGGGGTGAGGCGGGACCGCGTACGGGGGTGGGCGGAGCGCGACTGAGGGCTTGGGGGGCCTGCGTTGTCCCAGCCTCGCGGCCCCCTTTGATAGCGGCTGCGCCGCTGTGCGCCTGCGGGTGCGTTGTGGGTTGGGGCTGTGCCGGTGTGTCAGCCTGTCGCCAGGTGCGGGGTGCCTCCGGCGGTTGGGCGGGGCGCCTGCGGTGGGTTGGGGGGCGGGGCCGTGCCGGTGTGTCAGCCCGTCGCCAGGTGCGGGGTGCCTCCGGCGGTTGGGCGGGGGGTGCGCCTGCGGGTGCGTGGGTGGGGCGGGGCCGTGCCGGTGCGTCAGCCCGTCGCCAGGTGCCCTACGGCCCGGGGT
>NZ_AEJC01000665.1 GCF_000317595.1 Streptomyces ipomoeae 91-03
CGCCCTCACCCCGCCCGGCACCACGAAGCAGCGCAGCCGACGGCGGCGGCGGCAGCAGCAGCAGCCAACGACGCTCGCTGCGGCATTCCGCACAGGCCCGGATCACCGCGCAGCGGCTCCGCGAGGCCTACGCGGCCGGCGCCCCCTTCTGACCCGTACCTCCCGGCCCGTACGCCCTGGCCCTGGCCTGTACACCCCCGTGACCCGCGATAATGGGCGGGCCCTGAAGGGGGGCCTGCCCATGTACGACCGAACCATCGCAGGAGGCCACGGGTGACCGCCGTCCAGACCAGTGCGGAGCAGAGCGGCACCACGACCGGCCAGGACCAGTACCCGGCCGGTGCCCAGGTGGTCGTGCGGGACGAGGTGTGGCTGGTCAAGAGCTCGATGCCGACGGCCGAGGACGGCACCCGGATCGAGGTCGTCGGGGTGTCGGAGTTCGTACGCGACCAGGAGGCCGTGTTCTTCTCCGGCCTGGACCGCATCGAGCTGCTGGACCCGCGCGCGACCGCCCTGGTCATGGACGACTCCCCTAACTACCGCCGCTCCCGGCTGTTCCTGGAGGCGGTGCTCCGCCGTACCGCGCTCCCCCAGTCGGAGCGCCGGCTCGCCCTCGCCGACTCGTTCCTCATGGACCCGCTCCCGTACCAGCGGCGCCCCGCCGAGCTGGCCCTGTCGGGCGCCAACCTCCGCCCGCGTCTGCTGATCGCGGACGTGGTGGGCCTCGGCAAGACCCTGGAGATCGGTCTGACGCTGGCCGAGCTGATCCGCCGCGGCCGGGGTGAGCGCATCCTGGTCGTCACCCCGCAACATGTGCTGGAGCAGTTCCAGCACGAGCTGTGGACGCGTTTCGCCATCCCGCTGGTGCGGCTGGACTCGGTCGGCATCGAGCGGATCCAGCGAGAGATCCCGGCCGGCCGCAACCCCTTCACCTCGTTCAAGCGGGTCATCGTCTCCATCGACACCCTCAAGAACACCGACCAGTACCAGCACCATCTGGAGCAGATCCGCTGGGACGCGGTCGTCATCGACGAGTCGCACAACCTGATCAACCGCGGTTCCCTGCGCAACCAGCTCGCACGCACCCTCGCGCCCCGCACCGACGCCCTGATCCTGGCGTCGGCGACCCCGCACAACGGCGACGCGAGGTCCTTCGCCGAGCTGATCGGCCTCCTCGACCCGGTGGCGATCCGCGACCCGGAGAACTACCGGGCGGCCGACATCGAGCACCTCTTCATCCGCCGTACGAAGATCAGCCGCAAGGTGCGTGAGCAGATGAAGGGCCAGTGGGCGGACCGCGGCCCCTCCCACTCCGTGCACTGCCCGGCCACCCCCGCCGAGGAGAAGATCTTCGAGGAGCTGGCCGCTGTCTGGCTGCCCCGTGACGGCGGCACCTCGGTGAGCTCGGTGCCCCTCTTCCCGTACACGCTGCTGAAGTCGTTCCTGTCCTCCCACGCGGCGCTGAGGGCGACGGTCTCCGCGCGCATCAAGACCCTGGAGAAGAAGGACGACCCGCAGGGCACCGCGGCCGAACTGGCCGCCCTGCACCGGCTGTCGGAGCTGGCCGTCGATCTGACCGAGGCGGACTCCGCGAAGTTCGCCGCCCTCGTACGACAACTCCGCGAGGAGATCGGTGTCGGGCCCGGTTCGGACGAAAGGGTCGTGGTCTTCTCCGAGCGCGTACAGACTCTGGAGTGGCTGGCCGAGGTGCTGCCCGCCGCGCTCGGTTTCAAGGGCCGTGCCGCCCGCGACTGCGTCCGGATCATGCACGGCGGCCTCTCCGACGAGCAGCAGATGGCCTGTGTCGAGGAGTTCGGCCTCGCGGACACGCCCGTACGGGTCCTGCTGACCGGCGATGTCGCCTCCGAGGGCGTCAACCTGCACCGCCAGTGCCACCAGTTGGTGCACTACGACGTGCCGTGGTCGCTGATCCGTATCGAGCAGCGCAACGGCCGTATCGACCGGTACGGGCAGGCCCGTCCGCCGGAGTTCCGCGCGCTGATCCTGACCAGTGAGGTCGAGGGCGCCAAGGACGACACGGTGGTCGCGGAGCGGCTGCTGGAACGCGAGGACCAGGCCCACCGTTCCCTGGGGACGGCGGAGGCGGTGACCGGCCTGTACCGGGCGGAGGCGGAGGAGAAGTCCCTCATCCAGGATCTGCTGCGCGGCCGGACCGTGGACGAGTCCCTGGACGCGCGCCGCTCCGGCGCGGACGGCGAGGACGCGGGGCTGGACGACTTCCTCGCGGACTTCTTCGGCCCGGTCGGCGAGGAAGCGCCCCCGGCGGAGCCTGCGGAGCCGGGCGGCTCGGCTCGGGCCGTCACGGAGTCGTCGGCCGGCCCGGCCGCCGCGAGTCCCGTGGTCCCCCGCCTCTTCGACTCGACCGCCCATTTCCTGGACGAGGCGCTGCGCGAGGTGTATCCGGACGCCCGCGAGCGGCTGGACCTGGACCGCGACGAGCAGTCGGGCCTGCTCTCGTTCCGTCCGCCGGCAGAGCTCGTCCACCGTCTCAAGGCGCTCCCCACCGACTACCTGCGCGAGCAGCGGCTGCGCGAGCGCGTGCTCGTGACGTTCAACCGCCGCCTCGCCGAGCACTCCCTCCAGCGGGCCCGGGAGTCGTCCACGTCCAGCTGGCCGGAGATCTCCCTGCTGACGGACCTGCACCCGGTCGTCGAGTGGCTCACCGACAAGGTCCTCGTCGGGATGGGCCGCCAGGAGGCGCCGATGATCACGGCGAACGTGGCGGAGCCCATCTATCTCGTGCAGGGCGTGTACTCGAACAAGCTGGGCAGGCCCACCGTCGTGAAGTGGATGGGGGTCACCTGGCGGGAGGCGAGCAAGGAAGGGCTGGTAGACGACGACATGGTGTCGCTGCTGCGCCGCTGCGGTGTCGGCCCCACCATGGCGAACAAGCTCCGCTACCGCGATCCCGTTCCGCTGCGCAAGGTCCTCCCCCAGGTGCTGGACACGGCGGAGGCGTTCCTCAACGCACACCGCGACGCCTGGGACGAACCGCTGCGCGAGCCCATCGAGCAGTACAAGCGGCGGCTCGGCACCTGGCGGCAGCCCACCCTCGCCGGGGAGCGCACGAAGGAGCGCCTCGCCGATCTCGCCGACTCGCTGCTGACGACGGGCAGGCCGCTGCTGCGGGTCCTCGCGGTGCTCCTGCCGGACACGGACCGAAGGCCCGATGACTACGGGCCGCCGCCCGTCTCCCTCACCGCCCCGGCCGCGTCCCCCTCCCGGTTCTGAGAGAAGCCCTGTCATGACGTACGACTCCCTGGTCAACCGCGGCGACTACTTCTCGGCCCACTATCTGGCCGAAGTGCTGCCGAAGGACCTCAAGTCGGGCCTGTTGCAGGCGTGGAAGGAGCGCGAGGAGGCGGCGAAGCCGCCCGCCGGGGGTGCCGCCGCGACCGAGGCCGACGTGCTCACCACGGCGGCGCCCGGCGGCGGCGAGCTGCCGGTGACCCCTCGGGCCGGGCTGCGGGCGCTGCGCCGCGACTACTTCCGGGCCCGGTCCTTCTTCGCCCTCCCCGAGGACGAGGACGGCATCGTCTCCGTACGCGACACCGACGACGAGACGCTGACGTACCACGCCCCCCAGTGGCGGGAGCGCGTACGGGACCTCAACGCGGAGGTGCTGCGCGCCCTCGGCTACGACGCGAAACCGCGCACGCTCACCGTGGAACGTGCGGGGCAGACGTACGAGATCCCGGTCGCGCACGCCGAGAAGGGCCTGGTCGCGCTGGATTGCGGCTGGGCCGCCGAACCGGACGCCGCTCTCGACCCGAAGGGCCGTGGCCGACTGCTGGAGCCGGTGCCGCTCGACGGCCCGACCCCCGTGGAGACCGGCTCCAAGCTGGCCTCGTTCCTGTTCGCCTGCGACGAGGTCGACGGCGACCGGCCGCCCCGGTACGTGCTGCTGCTCGGCGGCGGTGTGATCGTCCTGGCCGACCGCGCGGTGTGGGGCGAGGGCCGCTACCTCGGCGTCTCCCTGGACACGGCGCTCCAGCGCAACGACACCAGGGCGGGCGGCGAACTCGACACGGTGGCCGCGCTGTTCGGCGCGGACTCGCTGCGCACGCCGGAGGAGGGCGGCGAGAACCCGCTCTCCGAGCTCGTCGGCAAGTCGGCGAAGCACGCGGTGGGGGTCTCCAGCGAGCTGCGCGACGGCCTGCGCAAGAGCGTCGAGCTGATCGCCAACGAAGTGCTGGAACGGCTGCGCGAGCAGGGCGTACGCCCGGAGGACATCGGCGAACTCCCGGAGCTGGGCCGCCAGTTGACCCGCGAGTCGCTGCGCTACCTCTACCGCATCCTGTTCCTTCTCTACGCCGAGGCCCGCCCCGAGCTGGGCATCCTGCCCGCCGATTACCCCGAGTACCAGCAGGGGTACGGGCTCGGCCGGCTCGGTGAGCTGATCGCCGACCGGGAGCCGATCAGCGACACCGCCCGCAACGGCTTCTACCTGTACGAGTCCCTGGACCTGCTCTTCGGCAAGGTCCAGGACGGCTACCGCCCGCGCCGCACCCACGGCGTGGAACCGGAGGCCGGCGACGGCATCGACGCGAAGACCAGCGAGGACGTCGGCCTGCGCTTCGAGCCGCTGCACAGCAAGCTGTTCGAGCCGGAGGCGATCCGGCTGATCGGCGACGACAGCCTCCTCGACCCCCGCCACGACTCCGACGAGGCCCTGGCCCGGGGCGAGTCCGTCCGCTACCTCGACACCCGGCTGCGCAACGCCACGCTCCACCAGGTGCTGCACAGCCTCATGATCACCCAGGGCAAGCGGGGCGAACGCGGCGGCTTCATCTCGTACGCCCAGCTCGGCATCAACCAGCTCGGCGCGGTGTACGAGGGCCTGATGTCGTACAGCGGCTTCATCGCGGGCGAGGAGCTGTACGAGGTCGCCAAGGGCGGCGACCCGAAGGACGGCTCCTGGCTGGTCCCCAAGTCGAAGATCGACGAGTATCCGGACTCGGTGTTCGTACGCCGCCGGGACAGGCACACGGGCGAGGACGTCCGGGTGCGGTACGCCCCGGGTTCGTTCGTGTACCGCCTCTCCGGGCGTGACCGGCAGACCTCGGCGTCGTACTACACGCCCGAGTCTCTGACGAAGGTCACCGTGCAGCTCGCCCTCCAGCACCGCATGACCGAGGAGACGGAAGCGCGGGAGCTGCTGGACTGGAAGATCTGCGAGCCGGCGCTCGGCTCGGGCGCGTTCCTCAACGAGGCGATCAACCAGGTCGCGGCGGAGTATCTGCGGCGCAGGCAGCACGAGTTGGGGCGCTCGATCGACACGGATCAGTACGCCGTCGAGCTTCAGAAGGCGAAGGCGTACGTCGCGCTGCACAACTCCTACGGCGTCGACCTCAACGAGACGGCCGTGGAGCTGGCCGAGGTGTCGTTGTGGCTCAACACGATGCACCCCGGCATGGAGGCCCCCTGGTTCGGCCTGCACCTGCGGCGCGGCAACTCGCTGATCGGCGGGCGGCGGGAGGTGTACGGCCCCGACCGCCTGAAGAAGGGCGGCTGGCTCGGGACCACTCCGGAGCGGTTCCCGCTGGCGGACGCGGTGGGGGGTGCGTCGCTTCCGGAAGGGGCGGTGCATCACTTCCTGCTTCCCGCGAAGGAGTGGGGCTCGGTCGCCGCCGAGAAGGAGGCGAAGGCGCTGGCGCCGGAGGCCGCGAAGGCGCTGGGCGCGTGGCGGAAGGCGATCACGAAATCCCCGACGGCGAAGCAGACGGCCCGGCTTCAGGGGCTGGCTCGGCGGGCCGAGTACCTGTGGGGGCTGGTGGTACGGCGGCTGGAGCTGTCGGAGCGGGACATCTCGCGGCGGATTCGGGTGTGGGGCGCGGAGGACGACTGGCTGCGGCGGCCGGAGGTCGCGGTGCAGCGGGACGAGGTACTGGCCGACCTCCAGGCCGAGGACACCCCGTACTGGCGGCTGAAGACCTTGATGGACACGTGGTGCGCGCTGTGGTTCTGGCCGGTGCAGAGTGCGTCACTGCTGGACGGTACGGATGAGCGGTATGCGCGGGCCGAGGCGTTGGCTGAGCGGGCGGCGGAGTTCGAGGGGGCGGGGGCGGCTGGCGCGGCTGGTTCGGCGGCTGAGGAGGACTCCGGGGTTCTGATGGCCTGGGATGTGGATGCGCTTCCGGGTTTCGCGGCCGAGCCCCAGCAGATGACGCTGACCCGTGATTCGGTGTCGCGCCGCCGCACGGGGCGCCGGGCGGAGCAGGTCAAGGGGCAGCGCCGAGAGGTCATTCCGCTGGCGGAGCTGGAGGACTGGCTCGACTTCGCCGAGGCGTTGTTGGGGACGCAGGATGTGCCGAGCGAGTCGCTGGTATCGACGTTCGAGACGCTCGACGACTTGTCCGTGTATGAGGACGAGTTGCCCGAGTGGATGGGCATGGAACGGTTCCATAGGTTGGAGAACCAGTTCCTGTGGGCGGCCACGGCGAAGGATGTGGCCAAGGCTCAGGGGTTCTTCCACTGGGAGTTGGAGTTCGCGCAGGTTTTTGCGCGGGGTGGGTTTGACTTGCAGGTGGGGAATCCGCCTTGGGTGAGGCCGCGGTGGCAGGAGGACGTGGTTCTGGCGGAGTTGGATCCTTGGTTCGTGCTGGAGGAAAAGCCGAGTGCGGCAGAGTGGCGGCTCCGGAAGGACGAGGTGCTGGCCGCGCGTACGGACAGCCAGGGTTTTCTCCTCGATGAACTGGCCACCCATGCGGGTTTCGTCGCCACGCTGGGCAGCCCGGCTACATATCCACTCCTCGTTGGTACCCAGGGCGACCTCTACCGAGCCTTCATGGCACAGGTGTGGCAGCACTTCGCGCCGCACGGCAGGGCAGGCATGATTCACCCGGACACGCACTTCGGTGGCGTCCGCGAGGGTGTCATCCGGGCCGCCACATATCGGCATCTCCGGGTCCACGCACATTTCGTCAACTCGGCCAACTGGGCGTTCGATGACCTTTCCCGTGCCCAAGTGTTCGGGATGCACATCTACGGCACACCTCAAGAGCCCGACTTCCTGCACCTCAGCGAGCTCCGTGACGCCGAGGTCCTACCCGACTCTCTGACCCACGACGGACGAGGCGCGGCGCCCGGCATCAAGCACAACGGCTCGTGGGATATCCGACCACACCGCGACCGCGTGGTGCATGTGGACACAGCCTTGCTGGCTAGCTGGCATGCCCTGACGGGCTCGGAGGGTGGAGCAGCGCAGACCCCTCTGCTGTACCCGGTCCTTGTTGGCGAGCAAGGGGCTATCGAGGCGCTGGCCGCCTATGGCAGCAGCCTGGCCGACTATGGCCCGATGATCACAAGGGGATACGACGAAGCCAACGCCAAGAAGGACGGGCTGATCCGATGGGGCAACCGGGCCGTCCCCGAACTCTCTGATGTCATCCTCCAAGGGCCCCACTTCGCATCAGCGCTTCCCTTGTCGAAGGAGCCGAGGATCCCCTGCCGGAGCAACAGAGACTGGGACTTGCTCGTGCCGACGGAGCTGCCCGAGGCGTACGCTCCCGTGACCAACTATGTGCGGGCCAGCGACAAGGCCACATACCTGGCAGCCCAGGACTCCTGGCTCAATAAGCCGTACACCACATACTTCCGGCTGGCCTGGAGAGTCATGATCCCCTCCGACAACAGCCGCAGCTTGCAGGCCGCCCTCATCCCACCCGGCCCCGCACACGTCGATGCCGTGAACTCCATGTCTCTGGGCGATAACCGTCTCACCGCTCTCAATTCAGGGTTCTGGTCAGCCCTCCCTCTTGACTACCTACTTCGCATCACTGGGCGCTCTCACCTCCGCGTCGCCGAGGCCCGCAAGATGCCTGCCCCCGATCCGGAGCACCCCCTCGCCCCCGCACTGCTCCTGCGCACGCTCCGCCTGAACGCCCTCACTGCCCACTACGCGCCCCTCTGGGCGGAACTGTTCGACCCACGTTGGGCGGGCTACGAGAACTGGGCCAACCCGCACTGGCCCCATCTGAAACCCTTCGCCGCGAGCCTCAAACCGACCTGGGAGTACACCACCCCCCTCCGCACCGAGCACGAACGCCGCGCTGCACTCGTCGAACTCGACGCCCTCGTGGCCGTCTGGCTCGGCATCTCCGCAGACCAACTCGTCGCAATCTTCAAGTCCCGCTTCCCGCAGCTGTACGACTACGAGTCGGCGACCTACTTCGACGCCAACGGCCGCAAGATCGCGGGCGACTTCAACACGTACGGCCACGGCCAGACCAAGCAGGACTACCTCGATCTCCTCGCCCACCTGGAAGACCCGGAGCGCACCCCTCCCCCAGAGGGCTACCAGGCCCCCTTCTACAAGGCCGACCGAGAGGCCGAGATGAGGTCCGCGCACGCGCACTTCCAGGCCCGGCTGGACGCGGAGATCGCCACCGGCCGCTGGACCCCGCCCGTCCGCGAGGCCGTACAGGCGTAGTTCGCGAGCCCGCCGGACACAGGTCTGCCCCTGACACCTTGCCAGGGGCAGACTCAACGACCGGTCGGGCAAGCCCTACCTGACGGCGAAGCCGACAAACGCGGTCCAGGCCGCAGCGTCGACCGCAAGGCCACGGCGGGCTATGTCCTTGGAGTCGCGCACGTGGACGACGTGAGGGCGGACGGCGACCTCGACGCATTGCCCCCCATCTCCGGCGCTGTAACTGCTCTTGAACCAGGCAAGTTCGTCGGTCTCGTACCTGGCACGGTCCACGCTCATCCCTCTCCCAGCAACTTCTCAACCAGGGCAAGCGACTCCTGCGGAGTGAGCGCCTGTGCACGAAGCGTGCCGTACGTGGCTTCCAACTCCCGCACCCTTGTTCGCTCCGTGTGCAGTCGACTGTCGCTCTGCACCTCTGTGTAGGCGATCCTCCGCCCATCCTTCGTTTCCATCAAGGTGAAAGGGCCTGCGAGTCCCGCGTGCTCACCGCGCCGCATCGGCATCACCTGGATGTCGACGTTGCGCGCCTGCCCAACGAGGATGACCTGCTCCAACTGCCCCCGCCAGACATGATCGTCCCCGATGCGCCTGTGCAGTACCGCTTCCTCGATCACAAAGCTCATGTGCGTGAGGGGGCGCCGAGTGAAGATCACCTGTCGCGCCAGGCGTGCAGCGATCCGCTGCTCGATCAACTCTTCGTCGAGCGACGGCCTCCACATCCGGAAGACCGCCCTGGCGTACTCCTCCGTCTGCAAGAGCCCGTTGACCGCCAACGTGTCGTACACGTGCAGCTCGACCGCCTCCCCCTCCAACCGCGCCGCATCCCGAAAGAACGCCGGATACTGCGCCCGCGCAACCTCCTCCTTCATCTCCTGGAGGACCCCACCCGCGTCCAGCACCTCATCCGCCTGGTCGATGAACTTCGGCGGCGGCACCCGGCGCCCCTGCTCGTACGCGGCGATCGTGGACACCGAGTAGCCCACCATCGAACCGAACTCGGGCCGTTCCAGCCCTGCCCGTACCCGGAACCGCTTCAACTGGCGCCCGAAGACCCGGAGGATGCCCGACCCCGACCCCGAACCCGCCTCCCGCTCGGCGTCCTCCGCGCCGGACTCCTCCTCGGCCGTCCCCACCAACTCACTCACGTCCCACACCACCTCCCCGGCCAACGCGACCACCGCGCCGACCGTCACGCTCCGCCCCGCCTACACCCACCGACACACCACGTACAGCGACCGCCCGTGTGCACGTCGTATCTCGTCACGGTAAAACCGGCACGTCAGCGTGGACCACATGAACAACGAAACTTCCCCCGCACAGGGGGCGGCGCCCCGCACCGAACCGACCCCCGCGCAGCACACCGCCGAGGCGGGCAACCGCCCGTGCCCGGTGCGCGAGTTCGCGATGCGGTTCACGTCGTCCACGCGTGGGGCGCGCCTCGCCCGTCGTCTCGTCTCGCACTGGCTGGACTCCTGGGGGCACCCGTACACCGGCCACGTCAACGAGACGCTGACGCTGATCACTTCGGAGCTGGCCGCCAACGCCGTACGGCACGGGCATGTCGCCGGGCGGGACTTCCACGTACGGCTGACCGAGACCGGCGGCAGCCCGCGCACCCTGCGCGTCGAGGTCAGCGACACCCGCACCGAACGCGTACCGCTGGTCGCCTCGCAGGAGCCGCCCGGTGACGAGGAGTCGGGGCGGGGGTTGCTCATCGTGGCGCGGCTGGCGTCGCGTTGGGCGGTGGCTCCGCGCGTCAACGGGCCCGGGAAGACCGTCTGGGCGGAGTACACGTCGTAAAGCCGGAGGGACGCGGCACCCGCCGCGGCGGACGGTCCTGGTCGACCGCGGCGGGGCCGACCCCGACCTGCTGGAACTGCGCGACGCCGGACTGTGCCACGGAGTCACCGCGGGGCATCAGCGGCGATCTCCGTGCCGGTCCGCGTTCCGGTGGGTCTCCTTCTCACCCTCCGGGGTGGATGCAACGGCAAGAAAATGTGGACGGATTGCCAACGACAGTTGCGCGAAGCCTGTGCATGATCGATCCCGCGGGATGCCGAGGACTCATCGGCCCGCACAGCCGATCCGCCTCGCGGGTGCGGGGCGGCAATTGGGGGAAGAGGGAACAATCATGCGTTTCAAGGCCTTGACCATGGCTGTCGCAGTCGCCGGCACTCTTGCTTTCGCGGCCACGCCCGCCAGTGCCGCAGCGAACTGGAAGGAGGTGAGCACCAACTCCAACTGGAATTGCAGCGATTACAAGCCGCACCCGGTGTCCAGCTACGTCAAGTTCAAGGTCTGCCTCGTGATCAATGCGAGTGACGACGCCCAGGCGGTCCTGGTCGTACAGAACACGACGGGTGGGCCGATAACGATCGGCGGCGCGGTGCGCAGCGACTTCGGCAGCAACGTGGATTGCGCCAACAGCACTCTCAACACCAGCTTCACCCGTGGCTGCTTCGCGCCGACCGTGACCGACGCCGGTAGCAGATCGATCCTGAACGCCACGGGATACCTGACGGTCAACGGCGTCACGGCTTCGGTCAGCAACGGAATCGGGCACGTTTAGAAACGAAGGAATTCCATGCGTCGCTGGACCGCTGTTGCCGCCGCTTCAGCCACCGTCCTGTTGTTCGGAGCGAATTCCGCCTCCGCCAGCCCGACAATGAACTGGAAGGAGGTGAGCACGAACGACAGTTGGGTCTGTTCTTCGTACGTCACGCACGTGGACAAGCCGGGCGTGAAATTCAAGGCTTGTATCGTGACCAATCTCAAAGGGCACTCACAAGCCGTGCTTGTCGTCCAGAACGTCTCCGGGAGCGCGGTCACCATTGACGGCCGCATCGTCTTCGACTCGCAGGAGGGAGGCGATGCCTGGTGCGCTTCGTCGACCCTCAACAGCGGCTTTACACGGGGCTGTTTCGGCCCCACGGTCAAGGTCTGCAAGGCCCATGGTGATGCTGTGGTGACTCTCGGGGTCAACGGCAAGGACGACACCACTCGTCGCGAGTGGGACTTCACCGTCATCTGTGGGTGACGAACCTCGTCGCCGAACGAGAGGGGGGCGGCCGGTTCAGCTCGCGGACAGGCAACGGACGACATACGTCATGTGCTGCACGGTGCCCGCCCAGAGCCACTGGGTGTGGTTGCCGGAGCCCTCACCGTCCGTCATGGGGCCGCCGGCACAGTCGCGCAGCCAGGTCTCTCCGGCGCTCGCGGCCGCTCCCCGGAAGTCGGGCAGATCACGGATCCGACGGGCGCCGGCCCGGATGGTCGCCGTACGGTCGGGCCCCGCGTTCAGCACCTTGCACAGCACGAACGAGCGGCCGGTGGTGTAGCGGAGCACACCCCAGGGCGGACCTCCGTTTCCCGGCTCCGTGGCCAGGGCTGTGGAGGGCTGCACCCCGTAGCCGCCGTATCCGAGCCGTGCGAGGCGCTCCCGGCGGCCCGCTCGTATCTCGTGCCACATGTCCCAGGCTGGTGGCTCGGCCTGGCCGCGTTCTCGGCGGTGCGGGATGACCAGACCGGTGCCCCGGTAGCCGCCGTCCGCGATCACGATGGCGGTGCCGACCGAGTTCTTGGCTCCGGACAGTTCCCACGCCTTGCAGTCGTTGCGGTTGCCAGGCACGGGCCGGCCGACCGAGACGACAAGGCGCGAGTCAGCGTCGATGACGACCTGGCGGTTGGTCGAGTAGCGGTAGTTCTTCGACTGCTCGGCCACGGTGTGGTCACGTGTGGGTGTCAGGTTCGTGCGCCAGTAGGCCGCCACCAGCAGAACACGGTCCGTCAGGGGCAGGCCCCAGGGGCGTCCCCGGCGTGCCGCCTCGGCGTCCTCGCGCCGCAATGCGGTCACCGGCTTGGTGAAGCGGCGCGGGCTCAGCCCGGTGAACGGCACTGTCCAGGACGCCGGCGGTCCGATGACAGGGCTATCGCGAGTCCGAAGAAAGGTGACAGTGCGTGGGAAGTCTGTTGAAAGGCGTCTCTGGCGTCCGCTGGGGGGAACTGCGCGACGCGCGACAGCTCACCGCCGGGGACATCCCGCCGCTGCTCTCCCGGATCGCGTATGGAGGCGAGGACGCTGCTCGCCTCGCAGTCGACGAACTGGGGGACCGCGTCTGCGCGTTGGGGTTCGTGGTCGGCGAGGCGACCGCCTTGACGGTCCCGTTCCTCCTGGAACTCGCTGAGGCCCCCTATGCGCCCTGCAAGGCCGAGCTGTTGGATCTACTGGAGAGTATCTACCGGACCGACAATTGGCACTCTTCGGCCGTGGCGGCCGGCGGCTCGAAGCGCACGAACTTCCGGGAGCAGCCTGCCTGGGAGGCGGCCTCCAGGGAAGCCGTGCGCGCAGGCCGACCGGTCATCGAGGGCCTCGCCTCATCCACGCGACCGGAAGAGGCCGAACCAGCACGCAAACTGCTGTTGACGATGGACGAGGCACCACCGTTCCCGGACCTCTGAAAGGGGTCGCAGCTCGCGAACCGCACAGCCTCGGAAGAGCCCAAGGACGACGCTCAAAGATCATTGCGGGACAAGCCTCAGGCAGGTCGGCACCCAGTTCAATGCCATCTGATCGAGCGCTCCGACTCGGCCATCGGCAGGCTCTCGAAGGCAACTGGTCCAGGACAGAAGACGGCACTGCACAAAGATCCAACAGACCGACAGGAATCACCCGAAAGAGTTAGTTCGGTTCCGAAAGTGGTGAGGCCGATCGGAGCTGGATATCTTCGGCCCCTGGGGAGAGGGGAACAAGTGGGGGATTCCTACGTGAAGGACATCGCCGAACATCCGGCGTGCGAGGTGCTTCTCACCGCGTGGCAGTGCCCGGACGCCGAGCAGCGGCGGGCGCTGGTACGGGACATCAACCCTCCTGGACCCATCGCCTTGCGCAGCCGCTACCGCATGCTGCTGGACCCAGAAGCCCCGTCAGGGCCGTGGAATCCGGAGCTGACGCCGGAAGCCTGGGTGCGGCAGTTGCGTCTGGAAACCGAAGGCGACAACGCGGTGAGGTCGGGTTCGCTCGCCGTGGCACTCACCGCGTTCCGGACCCTCCTGGAGGAGGCGACCGGAGGCAGGCCACAGCTGTCCACGGTCCACGCCCACCTCGGACTCGGCAAGATCGCCATGGAGGGCAACGACATCGAGGCCGCTTCCGAGCACTTCGAAACGGCAGCGGCGGTCGCCGACGACTCGATGTACCGCTTCGGCCGCACGCAGACGCTGGTCCACTGGGCGTACATGACCCTGTGGCACCACTCCGCGGAACTTGCCCTTGAGCAGTTCCGGGAGGCGGCCGAGATCGCCGGCGCCCTCGACGACCCGGTGTTCCAGGGCAACGCACTGCTCGGCGCCGCGGAGTGCGCCGAACGGCTCGGCGAGCTGGACCGAATGGAACAGCACGGCAAGGACGCTTATGCCACGTTCTTGGCGGTCCGGTCGGCCCACGGCCAGGGCAACGCCGCCCAAAGGCTGGCCGGATGGCTGCACCGCCGGGGCAGGCACTCCGAAGCCTGGGAGTGGCTCGACCTCGCGCTGGCCGCCTTCCAGCAGGACGGCAACCCGACCGGCCTGGTCAACCTGCACTCGTTACGCGGCGACCTCTACTTGGACGAGCGTCGCTTCGACGAGGCGGAGGCAGAGCACAGCAAGGCCCTTGAACTCGCCATGTCCGCAGGCCTGTCACGGGCACGGGCACACGCCGTGCACGACTTGGGCAGAACGGCACGAGGACGAGGCAAGTGGGCCGAGGCGGCGCAGCGGTTCACCGAGTCACTGGAGCGATACCGGGAGATCGGCGACTTGCTGGGCATGTCCCATGCCCTGGGCAAACTGGCTGAGGCGCAAGAAGAGTGCGGCTGGGTGCAGGACGCGTTGCGGACGTGGCGCGAGGCCGTCGTGGAGGTCGAGTCCTATCGCGCCGACCACCAGGAGGAACGCTTCCAGGAGGAGTACCGGCGACGCTTCCGGGCCGTGTACGAGGGATCGCTGTCGGCGGCCGAGAAGCACGGCTCGGCCGAGACCTTCGCCGTGGTGGCCGACTTCCTGGCCGGTCGCCGGCTGGCGGGCCTGCTGGAGGCGAACAGCACGGCCATGGCCGGCGACGAACTGGATCAGCTCCAGGAACTGCTGGCCGGCGCGGACCGCAGGCTGCTGGCACACCGGCGCACCGCCCGCTCCGATGACGACCGCTTCGGCGACGAACGTCGGGAGAACCGGATACGCCGCCTGGGCGCCCTCGATTTCCGACAGGGAGCCGAACCCCCGGCGAGCAAGTCACTGGACGATCTGCTGGCAGCCGTGTACCTGCCCCCTGCCGACGAGGGCGGCGCGCTCCTGGAGGCACTGCCCGCCGGATGCCATGCGCTCCAGCTCCTCCTCGACCCGGTGGACGAGGATCTGGTGCGCTGGTCGTGGAGCGCCCCCGGGAACCGCTCCTCCATGGGCAGCTTCCGGCTGACGCCGGACGCGCTGGACCTGCTGTCCGTACTGAGTTCCGGTGACCAGGCCGCAGAACGTCAGGCGCTGACGGCCGACGATCTGCGACCGCTGTCCGCACTGCTCCCGCCGCCTCTGATGGCGGCTCTCGCGTCCTCGGGCTCGCATGATCTGCTGATCGTCCCGGCCGGTGAGCTGTGGCGGGTGCCGTGGGGTGCGGTTCCCCTGGAAAGCGGCCGACTCCTGGGCGAGGTCGCGAAGTTCGCGGTCTGTCCCTCGTTGACGATCCAGCGGCAGCTGGCCACACGAACCCGCGACCTGCTCCGCACACGCTCGCCTCTGGATGTCGACGTGTGGCGCAGCCCTCTTGTGATTTGTCATCCCCTGGATGTGTTCCAGGACCGACGATGGAATCCCCGTCGGCTGTCCTCGGCGGCCGAGGCCCGCGGCGCGATCTACGACGGGCGCGAGCTCATGGTGCTGACCGGACACGGCAGGCCCCGCGCCGAGACAGGCCACTATCTCGAACTCGACGACGATGAGTGGCTCCTGCCCACGGACCTTCTCGGCCGGCGCCCGCCCCGGCGACTCGCACTGATCGCGTGCTGGGGCAGCGCCTACCCCGGCCGTACCCCCAGCGACCCGATCAGCATCGCCACACTCGCGCTGGCCGGGGGCTCCGACGAAGTGCTGGCCACGGTGGGGGAACTGGGCGACTCCGTGCCGGCCACCCGTTACGTGGAGATGGTGCTGGACGCCCTGCCGGAGAACACCATGGCGGCGGCCGTGCACCAGGCCACGCGTCGGTTCCTGGCCCGACGGCAGCACCGCTCGCTCCCCATGCACCACTGGGCCCCCCTCATCCCCATCGGTACGCACCGGCCCCTCGGAGGTCAGCAGTGACGCCCCGCGCACACAAGGACCTGGACTACGAACTCGATGAACCACTGGCCTACAGGTGGACAAACGCCGCCTACGACATGTGCAGCGCGGACGACCCGGAACTGAAAGCGGTCGTGGAGAGCTCCGGCAAAGCCACCCGAGTGGTCGTCAGCGGCGCCTGCCCCCGTTGCCTGGGGGACATCTTCAGCGAGGAGATCCTGACCGCCGCCGGTGAGTCGGGCGTGCTCGGCGACGACACAGCGGGGACCCCGGACCCGTACACCCGTGTCACCGTGACGTGCAACTG
Organism: Streptomyces ipomoeae 91-03; assembly: GCF_000317595.1. GTDB lineage: Bacteria > Actinomycetota > Actinomycetes > Streptomycetales > Streptomycetaceae > Streptomyces > Streptomyces ipomoeae. The sequence continues at coordinate 16,074 of NZ_AEJC01000665.1, forward strand.
CGAGCTCGCGCACAAGAACCGGCCCACCGACGTGAAGACGGGCTGCGGCATCACGTTCGCCATCGAAGTGCTCCGGGGCGACATCGCATGACTCCCCCGGCGCGATACCGGAAGCCGGCCGCTCCGCCGAGCGAGCGCGAACTCGCGGAGGACGCGGCGTGGCGTGAGTACGCGGAGGAGTCGCTCACCCGGGCCCAGGCCAGCGCCGAGCAGTGGCGCACCGGGCTGGGGCTGCTGGTCACCGTCATGGCCGCTGGGCTCATGCTGGGCGGTCCCGGCAGGATGGCCGACCTGGACCCCGCCTGGCGCGGTGTCGTGACCGCCGGTCTGGCATTCGGTTTCACCGTGGCACTCTGCGGTCTGTGGGCCGCGTCGCGCGCTGCCGCGGTGGGTGGTTCGGAGCCGATCGACCGGGACCGGGTGCGCAAGGCCCATGGGTCCTTGGCCAGTTACAAGACCGCTGTCGCGGCGCGCAGTTGGTCCGACATCCGCAGGGCCAGGATCGCGCTACTGGTTTCCCTGCCCGTGATCGTCGCCATGACGCTGACGTCCTGGTGGCTTCCCCGTGACACCCCGACCGGCGATCGGGATGCGCGGCCCCGCGTGCTCGTCGTGACACCCGGAGCCGTCCTCTGCGGCGAACTGACCAGCGGGGCCGGAACCTTCACCATCCTCACGGACAACTCCCGGACGCCGCGACGGGTGTCTGCCGCCGACGTCGTTTCCCTGGCGGTCGTCGACTCCTGCCCGCCGTGAACACACACCGCCGCGTCGCCCAGTGGCCACGTACCCGGGAAGGGGAAGTACCTTGAGCAGACCGAGCAGAGCCGCCTACGAGCGGAGCGAGCTGGACTGGAACAGGCTGCGGCGCTATGCGGAAAAGGTGGCCCGGGAGACCCGCGCGCCGCGCGGGACTCGACAGGTCGTCGAACGGTCGGAGCGAACCCGCCAGGTCAGGAGCGGGCCGTTCGGCCTGTTCACGCGACAGGAAACCTACTTCGTCGACGTCCCGCACACGGAGACAGACGACTTCTGGGTGCTGCAGTCCCGGTCCTGGCACAAGAAGGAGCGGGGACACGGGAATCAGGCGGACGAGGACCAGAGCGAGCGGTACGAGTACTGCCTCACCGCGCAGGGCGGCCTGCTGGTCAGGGTGACCTCGGAGACGGAGGTGTTCTCCAAAGGAGCGCCGATGTTCCGGGAGAGCAGCATGTCCGAACAACCGATGACCGCCGAGGATGTGATGCTCTTCGACTTCGAACCCAAGCGGTATTACCGGGAGGAGGGAAGGTTCACGGTCGAGACCAACCGCGACCCCGACCACAAACGGCTCAAGCACCATGCGAAGGGCGTCGGGCTCTCCCTGGCGCTGAAGCGGCTGCACCAGAGCTGAGCACAACCGCTCGGCCAGAAGGGACGGCCGGTTCAGCTTCCGGACAGGCTGCGGACGACATATGTCATGTGCTGAACGTTGCCCGACCAGAGCCACTCGGTGTGGTTGCCGGATCGCTTGCTGTCCGTCATGGGTCCGTCGGCGCAGTCGCGCAGCCAGGTCTCTCCGGCGCTCGCGGCCGCTCCCCGGAAGTCGGGCAGATCACGGATCCGGCCGGCGGCGACCCGGATGGTCGGCGTACGGTCCGGTCCCGCGTTCAACACCTTGCACAGCACGAACGAGCGGCCGGTGGTGTAGCGGAGGACGCCCCAGGGCGGCCCACCACCCCCCGGTTCCGTGGCCAGGGCCGTGGCGGGCTGCACCCCGTAGTCGCCGTATCTCAACCGAGCGAGGCGTTCCCGGCGGCCCGCTCGTATCTCGTGCCACATGTCCCAGTCGGCGCGGGGCTCTTCGTGCGGTTCGCCCAACTCCAGCATGTCGTCCGTTACCTGGGGGAATCCGCCCCCCAGGACGGCGACGGTCCGCCAGTCGTCGGCCAGGGGCACCAGAGCGTCCAGAGCGCGCAGCGCCTCCTTCCCCGCGTCGGGGCGGCCGGGCAGGACGCCGCCCAGGTCCAGCAGCAGGTCGACGGACACCTCCTGGTCGACCCGTTCCAGAAGGCCGCCGACGGCCTCGGCAGTGGCTCCGTCCCACTCCCCCGACATGCGGACACGGATGCCGACTCCGCAGCCACAGCGGCGGGCGGTCTCCACCGCGGCCGTCTGCTGAGCCTCACTCCGCTCGGGCCCGGTCACCGGGCGCAGCAGGCGGTTGAGTGCGCTGTACTCGGCCAGGATCTCGGCGAGTGCCGGTGTCTGCGCGGCCTCGGCGAACGGGGCGTCGAGCCAGCCCGGATGGCGCCGGTGCACGCCCCTCACCCTGCCCAGCTCCTTCTGCCAGTGGGCCCTCTTGAGCTGCGCCGGAGTCGTCCCTGGAGAAGGCGGGAGGTTCCAGAGGGGTGCGACCGCCGCCTGTATGTCGGGCCGGAGACGTTCGTACGCCATCCGGGCATGCTGCCGGACCGGCAGAACGGGAACGTAGAGCGGTTCGGACATCGCGGCTCCCCCTCGGCACTGCCCGCGCGCTTTCCCTTCTTGTCAGGGTCCGCGAGTGTCAATGCGTGTGAAAAGAGGGCCCTTTCGGTCCGACTGGCTGAAGTGCGCAAGTATCTGGTGATGGTGTGACGTAAGTTGTACTCTTCGTGATGCTCGGTGGTCGGACGCACCAAGTGGACGGCACACGTGGGGAACTGAGCGGCACTCAACGGCCTGCCTCGGGACCGTCCACCGTACGCCGACCAGTTCGATGACCGGGCCGTCGTCACCCGGCTGTTCCACGATGGGTGCGAGGCTTGAACCACCGGATACTCGGTCTGACGGTACGCAACTTCCGCACCCTGACCGACACGAAGCTGCCGCTCGGGCCCTTGACCGTCATGGTCGGGCCGAACGCGGCGGGCAAGTCGAATGTTCTGCACGCGCTCGAGTTCCTGGGGGACGTGACCCGGAAGGGGATCGAGCCGGCATTCGAGGAACGTGGCGGCTTCGACGTCCTGGCGTTCCGGGGCGGCCCCAGGCCGGTGTCACGGATCTCCGTCGGCGTCGAGGGCATCTGGTCCGACTTCGCCTCGGAGGAGACCCCGGACCGCTACGAACTGCGCATCTCCCGGCGTAGGCTGGCGCCGACGGAGCGTGGTCGCGCGCAGTACACGACGTACCGGCGGGAGCGGTTCACCCAGCATCCCGTGGAGGGCGCGGAGACGTCCGTCGAGCTGACGAGTGGTTCCCTGACGGTCGACAGTCCCTTGGAAGCGGAGCGGACCTGGGGTCCCGTCGGCGTCGGGCCGATGACCTCCGCCCTGCACAGGGACCAGGCTCTGCCCATGGGCCTGCCGTCGGCCCGCGCCATGGCGGACGTCAGACGCCATCTCTCCCAGATCCGGGTGTTCGACCCCGATGTACGAGAGGCCCGGAAACCTTGGGGCATCAGTGAATCGGGCCGCTATCTGCAGAGCGACGCGAGGAACCTCGCCGACTTCCTCAGAGGGCTTCAGGAAGACGGCGATGCCTGGGAGTTCCTTCTTGAGGACGTCCGGAAGGTCGTGCCGCAGATCCGCGACATCCACCTCGTGGATCCCCCTGACTTCGCGTCCCACCGGACCGCGGTGGAGTTGGAGGAAGAGGGCCTGCGGGGTCGTACCCGGCTGACGGAGGCGTCCTGGGGAACCGTCCGCATCCTGTGCATGCTCGCGATCTTCCACGACCCCGAGCCTCCTCTGCTGACCTGCATCGAGGAGATCGACCACGGGATCCACCCGCATGCGCTGAGCCTCATGGCCCAACGGCTCCGGGAGGCGAGCGAGCGGAGCCAGTACCTGGTCACCACGCACTCTCCGGTCTTCGTCAACGAACTGGAACCCGAGGAGTTCGTGCCCTGCGAACGCCGGCCCAGTGGTGCTTCCGTGATCCCCGCCCGGAAGCCCGCCGACACTCGCCGAGTGGTCGAGGTGGCCGAGTATGAGCCCCTGGGCAATATCTGGTTCTCGGGTTCAGTGGGCGGGACGCTGTGAGCCCCGCCCCGCGTCGGCGACGGTCTGTCATCGTCGTCGCCGGTGAGAGCAGCAACGACCGGGAAGTTCTCCAGCACCTGATACCCGCCCTCTACCCCAGATGCCCCAAAGTCGTCACGATCAACGACAAGATCAAGCTTGCGCCTGCGCTGCTCCAGCTCAGCCCGCGCGTCGAGACACTGCGCGACAGTGCCCTGCGCATGGCGGAAGGCTGTAATGCCGAGCTCGTCGGCTTCGTCGTCCATGCCGATCTGGACGAGGTCTCAGACCAGAGGTACGACCAGGTGCGGGAGAGAATCACGACCCAACTACGCAAGACCCTGCCCTGCCACAGCGCACTGGCGCTCTCCGCCGTCGAGATGGAGTCATGGCTGATGCTCTTCCCCGACGCGTTTCCGAAGGTGCGGCGCGGCTGGACCATGCGACCTGAGGACCGTCGCAAGGACTTCACCAAGCTCGCGAATCCCAAGGAGCACCTCCAGAGGCACCTGGGCAAGCCTCCGTACCGGGAGTCCGACTCCCCGAAGATCATGGCGGCAGCCGTGGCACTCGGCCAGATCAGCGCACGTCCACCCGGCAACAACAGGTCGTTCAGGGACTTCGCGGACCAGTTGGCGGCCTGGAAGAAAAAATAGGGGGCCGCCACCCGTCGAGGGAGACCCGGGCCCCGGTCCACCCCCGACCGGGCTGTCAGCCACCCCCTATACGGTGGTACCGATCACCAGGGCATCGGCATCGCAAGAGGGGGACCGTCGTGAAGCCCACCATGGCCGCCGCGCAGCTTCGTGGCAGTCTGACGCAGTACCTCACGACGACGTACGCCCTCGCCGACGAGGACACCCGCGGCGCGCTCGAACGCTTCCTCGGGCATCCCGAGACCGGTATCTTCCGCGGGCCCTACCTGCGGATCAGGACACCGTTCCATGTCGCCGACGACGGCTGGCAGCGGGACCTGGAGTGGTCGGCCGGGTTCCCGGGGTTCGCTCCGTGGCGGCACCAGGCCAAGGCGTGGGCCCGGCTGTCCACGCTGCACGGACCCGCCCGGCCGACGCTGGTGACCACAGGCACCGGCTCCGGCAAGACCGAGTCGTTCCTGATCCCCGTACTGGACCACTGCCGGCGGCAGAAGGCCGAAGGGCGGGCCGGGATCAAGGCCGTGCTGCTGTATCCGATGAACGCGCTCGCCACCGACCAGGCGGGCCGTATCTCGGAGTACCTGGCGCGGCCGGAGCTGGCCCAGGTCACGGCGGGCCTGTACATCGGCGACCGGCCCGACACGGACTTCCGGCGGGTGATGACGCGGCGCGAGGAGATGCGCGTCTCGCCGCCCGACGTGCTGATCACCAACTACAAGATGCTCGACCTGCTGCTGCAACGGGGCGAGGACCGCACCCTGTGGGACGGCGCCGAGCCCGCGTACGTCGTGCTGGACGAGTTCCACACGTACGACGGCGCGCAGGGCACCGACGTGGCGATGCTGCTGCGCCGGCTGGCCGCCGCGACCGGCGCGTCCCGGCCCGGCAGGCCGCTGGGGTCGATCTGCCCGGTGGCGACCTCGGCGACCCTGGGTGAGGGTGCGCCGGGCAAGGAGGCCGGAGGCATCCTCGACGTGGCGGCGCGGGTCTTCGGGATGCCGTTCCCGGCGGACGCGGTCATCGGCGAGGAGCGGATGACCGCCGACGAGTTCACCGGCACCGTCGACTACGAACTGCCGGAGCCGCCGACCCCGCAGGAGGTCGTGGCGGTGTCCGGCGGGCCGGACGTGGAGGCCCGGCCCGACCTGCTGGACCTGGACGCGCTCGCCACCCGGATGCTGGGGCGCTCCGGCCTGGACGCCTTCCGCGTCGGGCGGCTGCTGAAGCGGCACGACTTCACCCACGGGGTGCTGTCGCTGCTCAGCGGGGAGCCACTGGACGAGTGGGCGCTCAGGGACCGGCTCGCCCGGTTCGGCTACTCCTGGGGCCGCACCGCACGGGAGAACCCGCGGCTGGTGCTTCAGGCGCTGTCCCGGTTCGTGGCCCTGCTGTCGGCCGCCCGTGACCCGGACTCCGACGAACGCAGGCCCCGGCCGCTGCTGCACATCGAGGCACACCTGTGGGTGCGACCCGTGACCCGCGTGCTGCGCGGCGTGGGCCGGACCCCCGAGTTCCGCTGGTACGAGGACGACCGCACCGCCGCCCGCCGGGCCGCACTCAACGCCGCGCCGCCCGGCGACGAGGACCCGGACGCCTCGTCCGGCAGCTGGCCGTCGTCCTCCGCGAGCAGACAGCCGCAGCCGCTGCCGGGCACCGACACCGCGCCGCGCCCCGCCCAGGTGCACCTGCCCGCCGTGTACTGCCGCAACTGCGGGCGCTCCGGCTGGGCCGCCCTGTCCCCGGAGGCCGACCCACAGCAGCTGGTGATGGCCCAGGACCGGATCTGGCGGGCAGGGGTGGGCCGGGACAAGCGGCGTGTCCGGTACTTCATCTCCGCCACCGCCCGCGAGCGGCGGCAGGCCCTCGACGCGCTGACGGGGGCACGGCCCTCGGACGGCGGCGTCGACCCGCTGTCGGTGGTGGTGCTGGACGGTGGGCAGGGCACGTACCGGCTGCCCACCGCCGGGGACGACGGCGACCTCGTCGACGCCTGGTTCGCGCTGGCCGTGCTCGACAAGAAGACGGCGGACCGGGCCGCCAAGGACGACCGGTGCCCGGCCTGCCACACCGACAACAGCATCCGCTTCCTCGGCACGGCCCGGGCGGCCCTCGCCTCGGCGACGGTCACCCAGCTGTTCACCGGCGGCGACATCGCGCTCGTACCGGAAGAGCGCAAGACGCTGCTGTTCAACGACTCCACGCAGGACGCGGCACACCGGGCGGGATACGTCGCCAACGCCTCGTACAAGTTCTCGCTCCGCTCGCTGCTCGCCCACAACCTGGACGAGTCGGGAGCGCCGACCGCTTTGAACGATCTGATCGGCCATGTCCTGGACTCGGTGGACGACCCGGAGGCGCTGGCCGCCGTGGTGCCCCCCGATCTGCACGACGAGCCCGGCGTCGACCGGCTGCTGTCCGGTCGCGGCACCGGCGACGCGCGGACCTGGCGGCTGATCGGCGAACGGCTGGCGTTCGCGACGGTGATGGAGTTCGGCCTGCGCAGCCGCATGGGCCGCACCCTGGAGCTGACCCGGACCGCCGCCGCCGAGGTCGCGGTGGCGGAGCCGGACCGGGTCACGGACCTGGCCCGGGATCTGCACCTCTCGCTGCCCGGCCAATTGCTGGCGGTCGGTGGGCTGCCCACTCCCGAGCGCTACCTCGCGTATGTCCGCGGCCTGCTGGAGCGGCTGCGCCTGCGCGGCGCGGTGCGGCACCGCTGGCTCGACACCTGGATCAAGGAAGCCGGTGCCGACCGCTACCTCATCTCCGGGCGCAGGCCGGACGGCATGCCCGCGTTCCCCGAAGGGGTCGCCCCACCGCGGTTCCTGCTGGACGGGCAGAAGGACAGGTCCGAGTTCGACTCGATCACAGGACGCCTCGGCTGGTACCAGGACTGGACCCGCAGATGCCTGGACCTGGACGCCGCCGGGGCCACCGAGTACCTGCGCAGACTGCTGCCCGCCCTCGCCGACGCGGGCGTCCTCGCGGTGCGGACCGCCCGCGACCGGCAGACCCGCGTGTACGGACTGCAACCCGGCCACATCGAGGTGCGGCTCCTCGATGACACCGTCGTCAACAAGGCCTTCGTCAGATGCGAGGACTGCCGCTGGCAGCAGGTCGTGGCACCCGAGCGGCGCACCCGCTGGTACGGACACCCCTGCCCCCGGTACCGGTGCAAGGGCCGGCTGACCGCGCCCCAGCCCGGCCTGTCCGGCATGGAGGCCGAGGTGTCCCGCTTCGGCTCACTCGCACCGGAGCGGGACTACACCGGCGACTACTACCGCCGCCTCTACCTGACGGGCGGCACGTACCGAGTGGTGACCGCCGAGCACACGGGCATGCTCAGCCGCCCCGAACGGGAGCGCGTCGAGCGCACCTTCAAGGCGGGTACGCACTACACCGACCCCAATGTGCTGTCGTGCACTCCGACCCTGGAACTCGGCATCGACATCGGCGACCTGTCCGCCGTACTCCTCGGCTCCCTGCCGGCGGGCCCCGCCAACTACGTGCAGCGGGCCGGGCGCGCCGGGCGCCGCACGGGCAACGCGCTGGTGGTCGCCTTCGGGGGACGCAAGGCACGCGACCTCTACTACCTGGACGAACCCGGCGAGATGATCGCCGGGACCATCCTGCCGCCGGGCTGCTACCTGTCGGCGGTGGAGATCCTGCGCCGCCAGTACACGGCGCGGCTGCTGGACCTGGCGGCCCGCGGCGAACTGCGGACCTCCGACGGCGAGGTGCTCGCTCCGCTCCCCCGGCTCTCCTCCGCCCTGTTCGGCACCAGCGGATGGTGCCAGGACCTCGCGGACGCCGCCCAGACACACGGCGCGGACCTCGTCGAGGAGTTCCTGACCTTGTTCCCCGCTGACAGCGGTGGGCAGGACGCCGACGAGGCGGGCGTCTCCGAGTACGCGGCGGACGAACTCCGCTCCTACGCGACCGGCGGGATCGTACGGGTGCTGCAAGAGGCCGAGGAGGACTGGACGGGACGGCGCGAGGAACTGCGCCGCAGGATCGCCGCGATCGACGAGGCCGCGGGACACCTGGCCCGGTCCGACGACACACAGGACCGGGAGCGGCGGGAACTGCTGGCCGAACGGCGGGCCGCCGGCGACCTGTTGCGCGAGCTGAGCCAGTCCAGCGCCCACGCCACGCTGGTGGACCTCGGGCTGCTGCCCAACTACAGCCTGACGGACACCACCACCCAGCTGGAAGCGACGCTCTACTGGACAGAGACCCCGGACGAGGAGGACGACACCGACGGAGCAGGTTCCGAACAGGGCACCGCCCGCAAGGTGTACCGCAGCGAGACCCGGGCCTACGAGCGGTCCCGCAAGCTCGCCCTCACCGAACTCGCCCCCGGGAACAGCTTCTACGTCAACGGCTACCGGCATGTCGTACGCGCCCTCGACATCGGCACGCCCGAGCGGCGCGCCTGGTCGGTATGGCGGCTCTGCCCCGCCTGCGGCTATGTGCGCACCGAGGACGCCGAGCGCGACACCCGTCCGTGCCCGCGCTGCCGCGGGCGGGAGATCGCCGACGCGGGTTGCGTCCAGTACGTGCTGCGGCCCAGGCGGGTCCTGTCCCGCGACAAACGGGACGACGCCCGGGTCCGCGACGACCACGACGAACGGGACCGCAGGCGCTACGCGGTCCTCACCACCGTCGACGTCGACCCCGACCGGCTGGCACCCGGTTCCTGGCGGCACGACACCGCCGTGTTCGGCGTGGACTTCACCCGCCACGCCACGATCCGCACACTGAACCTCGGGCTGGACCGCGAGGACGGCAGCAGCACGGTGCCGCTCGCAGGCCAGGACGTACGGCTCAACCCGTTCTACGTCTGCACCACGTGCGGCGGGGCGACGGCCGACGGCCGGCCCGTGGTGGACGTGTCGCAGCACGCGCTCACCGAGTCGGGGGCGGCGAGCACCCCGGCCGCCCAGCACCATCAGCTGTGGTGCCCGCGCCGCCGGGTCCGGGGGCCGATGGCCGGCAAGGGCGAACAGCAGGGCAGGGGTCAGGACGTGCCGCTGCTGCTCGCCCACGAGCTGACCACCGAGGCCGTGCGCATCCTGCTGCCCGCGTCGGTGGCACGCGTCAAGGAGCGCCTCGCGTCGTTCACCGCCGCCCTGTTCGCGGGGATCGCAGCCCGCTACGGCGGCGATCCCGACCACATCGACATCGCCGAGGCGACCATGCCCGATCACGCGGGAGACCTGGACGCGGACTGGCCGAGGCGCTTCCTGGTCGTCTACGACCGGCTGCCGGGCGGCACGGGCTATCTGCACCGGCTGGCCTCCGCCGACGGCTTCCGGGAGGTACTGCTCCGGGCGCGCGATGTCATCGAGGGCTGCCCGTGCCGCGAGAAGGGACTCGACGGCTGCCACCAGTGCCTGCTGCGGCGCGTACCGGCCGCCGACTACGACAAGGTCAGCCGCAACGAGGTCCGCCAGATGCTGGACGAGCTGCTGGGCGCCGACGGTGAACGGTGGCACACCTCGCCGGTGGCGACGACACATCACATCCCGCTGCAGCGGCAGGCCGAGAGCGATCTGGAGATCCTCTTCATCGACACCCTCCAGGACTGGGCGAAGCTGGCGGAGTCGAAGGCCGCGGCGGACTCCTACACCACCTCCGCCGGTACGTACGCCCTCGACCTGCGGCTCACGGCGGCCGACGGCACCACCGTGAGCTGGCGCGTCTCCCAGCAACGCGCCCTGGACAGCGGCACCCGGCCCGACATACTCCTCGAACGGCTGGACACCCCCGGCCCGCGCGTCGCCCTGTACCTCGACGGCTACGCGTACCACGCCACCCGTGAGCACAACCGGCTGGCGGACGACGCCATGAAGCGCACCCGGCTCCGGGCGGACGGCCTTCGCGTGTTCCAGCTGACCTACCACGACGTCAAGGAGTGGCGTCGGCGGATCCAGGACATCGGGTACGCGGGGGCCGGTCCGGCCGCCGCTGTGTGGGAGCCGTACGGCACGCGCGGACAGCAGCGGGCCCGCGACTACTACGACCGCGTGGGCCGGGGCCTGCCCGGTGAGCTCGCCGAGACGGTGTGGGTCAACCCGGCCCGGCTGCTGCTGGCCTATCTGCGCTCTCCCGACCCGGAACGCTGGCGGCGGCGGGCGGAGGCGGCTGCCGCCGGGCTCAGCGGGGCGGACGGGGTCCGCGCCGCGGCACTCACCGGAGAGGACATCGGCGACGGTCTCCGGGAAGCACTGCGTGGCGGCATGCCCGCCGGGGCCGCCGGGCCTGTACGGCTGCTGTCGGGGCCGGACGCGTCGGGCTGCCGTCTGGTGCTCGCCGCGGACGGCAGACGCACCCCGCCCGTATGGACGGGACTCACCGTCCTGGACGACGATGACGCCGCCCTCGCCGACGAGTCGGCCCACAAACGGCGCTGGCGTGCCTGGCTGTACTGGAGCAATGTGCTGCAGTTCCTGGAGCACGGCGGCGGTGACAGCGCACAGCTGACGTCGAGCATGCTCGACGGCTTCGCCACCGAGGTGCTCACCGTGACCGGTGGGGAGGGTTGGCTGACGTCGACGCGTACCCCGGTGCTGTCGTCCGTGGAGGAGCTCGCATCCGTCGGGGTCGTCCCCGCGCCCTCGGTGCCTGCCGTGGGAAGCGGTGAGGCGGTCCCGCCGAGGCAAGCGGCAAGCGATGTATCCGGCGGCGAGGGACCGAGGCGGGATCCCGGCTGGGACCGGGTCATCGAGTACCTCGACCCGGAGGAGCCGGGGCTCGCCGACCTCGCCCACGCCCTGGCCGCCGCGGGGGTGCCCGCACCTCAGGACGGCTACGAACTGGACGGCCACGGCTGGCAGGCCGAACTGGCGTGGCCCGACGCCCGGATCGGCGTGGTCCTCGCACCCCGGGCGGACGGCGACGAGCCCGACTACGAGGCACAGGACCGGGACAAGGCGTTCGCGGCGGCGGGCTGGACGGTCCGCACCGCCACCGCATGGGACCAGGCGGCGGTGATCGCCCGGCTCCTGGAACAGCAGCACGACAGCGACACCACCAGCGACGGGGGGCCGAAACGATGAACACCTCGGGCGTCACACTGCGTCTGCTCGACAAGGCCGACAAGGAGATCCTCAAGCTCCCCCGCACGGTCAAGGGCGCGTTCTTCGACTTCCAGCACAAGTTCCGGAGCAACCCGCACACCACCGGGCTCAAGCTTCAGCAACTCAAGGGCGACAGCAGGCTCTGGTCGGCGCGCGTCAACGACGAGTACCGGGCGCTGCTGCTGCGGCTCGCCGACGACGACTGGCTGATCGTCTCCGTCAAGCACCGCAAGGACGTCTACAACCGGCTGTCGTACGGCGTCAACCAGGTCACCGGCGGCATCGAGTACGTGGACCTGGAGGTGGTCGAGGACAGCGTCCTGCGCAGACTCCCCACCCCGCCCGCACCGGCCCCGACGACCACCGAGGCGCCCACGCCCGCCCAGCCGGAGCCGGCCCGGCCGCTGTTCGCCGACTGGTCCGACCAGCAGTTGTCGGACCTCGGTGTCGCCGAACCACTGCTGCCGGTCATCCGCACCCTCGCCACCGAGGACCAACTGCTCGGACTGGTCGAGTACGCACCGCAGCTCACCGGCGAAGTGCTGCTCGCCCTGTTCGACGGGGCGTCGTACGACGACGTACTGGACCAGGTGACCCGGCCGGTGGCCGCCACCGAGCCGGTCGACCCGGACGACTTCGAGGCCGCCGCACAGCGCCCGGCCACAGTCGTCACCACCACGGACGACGCACTGCGCGAGGCATTGGAGAGTGGCGACTTCGGCCGCTGGAAGGTCTTCCTCCACCCCACCCAGGCCAAACTGGTCGAACGGCGCTACAACGGCCCCGCCCGGGTGGGCGGCGGCCCCGGCACCGGCAAGACCATCGTCGCCCTGCACCGGGTGCGGCATCTCGTACGGCAGCTCCCCCCGGGCCGCGACAAGCCCGTCCTGCTGACCACGTACAACAAGAACCTCGCCGCCGACCTGCGCTCCCGGCTGCTGGAACTGGGGGGCGAGGAACTGCTGAGCCGGGTCGAGGTGAGCCACGTCGACCAGCTGGCGCTGCGCATCGTCCGCGAGGCCGAACCGGGCAACGGGAAACAGGCCATCGACGACAGTCAGGCCGTACGCGAATGGCGCGCACTGCTCGACGAGTTGGGAGAGGACGGCTGGGACCCGGAGTTCCTGCACGACGAGTGGACGCAGGTCATCCTCGGCCAGGCCGTCGGGACCCGCACCGACTACTTCCGTGCCCGGCGCGCCGGACGCGGCAGGAACATCGGCCGCGCCGAGCGCGCCGAGATCTGGCAGCTGGCCGAGCGCTTCGCACAGCGGCTCGACCGGCTCGGGCGGCAGACGTGGGACCAGGTGGCGGAACGTGCCGCGCGGCTGGAAATGGGCCGGGAGCAGCGCATCCAGAACATCGCCCGGCAGCGGGAGGAGGCGGGCGGCCTCGACAACGTCCACCTCCAGGACGGCTCCGGAGGCTGGCTGCGCCACCGGTACCGGCACATCGTGGTGGACGAGGCTCAGGATCTCCGCCCCGCTCACTGGAAGATGCTGCGCGCGATGGCTCCTCGCGGCGCCGACGACCTGTTCCTGGTCGGCGACACCCACCAGCGCATCTACAAGAATCAGGTGACGCTGGGCAGCCTGGGCATCAACATCCGGGGCCGGTCCTCGAAACTGAGCCTCAGCTACCGGACGACACGACAGATCCTGCGCTCCGCCCTCGGCGTGCTGGGCGAGACGAAGTACGACGATCTCGACGGCAGCGAGGAAACGCTGGCCGGCTACCGGTCAGTGCTCAGCGGAGGGCGGCCGGCCGGACACGCGTTCCCGGACTGGATCGCCGAACGGGAAGGCGTGGCCATGCTCATCAAGGAGTGGGACGCCGACACGGACATGACCATTCCGCACGAGCAGATCGCGATCTGTGTACCGACGAACCAGATGGCGGCCGAGATGGCCTACACGCTCAAACTGCACGGCATCGACTCGGTGGAAATCCGTTCCGATGGCCCGCACGGCTCCACCGGCGTGCACATCGGCACGATGTTCCGGTTCAAGGGGCTGGAGTACCAGCGAATGATCATCTCGGGCGTCGCGGACGGCCTCGTGCCCCGCGAGGCCGTCAACAGGCTGCGTGATACGGACCCGGTCCGATACCGGCACGAGATCCAACGGGCGCGGTCCCTGCTGTTTGTGGCGGCGACGCGGGCACGCGACAGCGTCGACGTGTTCTGGCACGGAAAACCCAGCCCATTCCTCGACGGGTCGTGGGTGGCCGCGGGCCCTGCTGTGAACTGACGCTCTCGCCGGCCTCCCTCGGTGGTCCGGCATGAAGGCACCTGGGCGTGCAGCGCCAGCCGCCGGGGGGCGTGCCTGGTTGGGTGCCAGAGGCGACGGCCCGTATTCCATCGTGCGGCGAGACAGGTGTCGGTGTTGTCGGCATCGGCATGGCCCCGGCCCCATACCCGGTTCGCAGGTTCCGCAGGCCGGCTGTGCTCGGACGCCCATGTGCGTCGCCCCCCAATCCGGCGCCGAACCTCCATCCGGCCGAACCGCCCGCTCATCCGCAGGAACAACGGCTTGAGCATCCCTGAGACCTGTCAGTTCGCCAGGCTCGAAACTACGGCTCTGACCAGGGCGGTCTGTCGGAGGAATTCCCCACCCACGCACGAGTCGCGATGCTCGGTCGGGAACGTGAGCGGGGCAGACGGAGGAGGGTGAACGTCAGCTTTCCAGTGTCAGCACCGTCCTCAAGGCAGGGTGCATTCGACCTGGGGTGATGGTCGTAATGGTGTATTTCGCGACGTTGTTGAGGACGAAGGGGTCCTGCGCGGTGATGTGCTCGACGGTCGGGCGGTCGACGCCGTGCGCGATGATCACGCCGCCGATGGACGTGGGGACGGTCTGGCCGGAGACCAGGAAAGTGCCATCCCGGTGGTGTCGTTCCAGGTAGGCGACGTGGCCGTGGATGAAGGGCTCTGCGGCCTGTTCCGGGGCCGTGTAGTGCAGTGACAGCAGGTGCAGCATGGTCCTCTCCGGCTTGAGTGGTGGCCGGAGAGGATCATGTCACCGTGTCCCGCCCGGACGGGACGCGGTGCCCGTCGCCCGGAGGTCGGCGGCCGGCTATCGCTTTGGGATGGCGTCCCGCTGTGTGGTGCAGGGGATCTCCGCGGTTGAGTGCGCGGGTTCTGCTCCCTCGGGTGCACCGTCTGCCGGTGTCTGCTCCCTGCTCAATTGGCAGGCCACCGTGCAACTGTCCGGAGTGAACGGGCAGTTCGACCCCAGGGGGTGCACGGTGGCCTTGTCCCAGCATGACCTACTTCGCCTGCTTGAGTCACTACGTTCGGCCGATGGCCTTGAACTCGTCCGCGAGGACGCCGAGCGGCTGCTGCAGGAACTGATCGAGGCCGAGGCCACCACAAAGATCGGCGCCGAGTGGGGCGAACACTCCGAGACCCGCACGACCTGGCGCAACGGCCACCGGGAGAAGACGGTGACCACACAGGCCGGCGACCTGGAACTCGCCATCCCGAAACTGCGGGCCGGGAGTTTCTTCCCGAGCCTCCTCGAGCGCCGGCGGCGCATCGACCAGGCCCTCTACGCGGTGATCATGGAGGCATACGTCCACGGCGTGTCCACCCGCTCGGTCGATGACCTGGTCAAAGCCCTCGGCTCTGACACCGGGATATCGAAGAGCGAGGTCTCCCGGATCTGCGCTGAGCTGGACGATCAACTGGACGCCTTCCGGACCCGGCCGCTGGACCACATTCGGTTCCCCTACCTGTTCCTCGACGCCACCTATGTCAAGGCCCGCGTCGACCACCGCATCATCTCGCAGGCGGCCGTCATCGCCACCGGTGTCACCCAGGACGGCGGCCGCGAGGTCGTCGGTGTCATGGTCGGCGACAGCGAGACTGAAGCGTTCTGGACCCAGTTCCTGCGTCACCTGCGCGAACGCGGCCTGAGTGGCGTCCGCCTGGTCATCTCCGACAGCCACAGCGGCCTGGTCAAAGCGATCCGCAAGGTCATGCTCGGCGCCGCCTGGCAAAGGTGCCGTGTTCACTTCGTCCGCAACGTCTTCGCCGTGATCCCGAAGGGGTCGGCGGAGATGGTCGCCGCGACGATCCGCACCGTCTTCGCCCAGCCCACCGCAGACGCGGTCCGCACCCAGCTCGACACGGTCGCCGACATGCCCGGCCGCCAGTTCCCCAAGGCCAGAGAAATGCTGCTGGAGGCGAAGGAGGACCTGACCGCGTTCGCGGACTTCCCGCACCAGCACTGGAAGAAGATCCAGTCCACCAACCCGCTGGAACGGCTGAACCGGGAGATCAAGCGCCGGACCGACGTCGTCCAGGTCTTCCCGAACCCGACCGCAGTCCTCCGCCTGGCCACCGCGGTCCTCGCCGAACTCCACGACGAATGGATCGCCTTCCCCCGCCGCTACCTCTCCAACGAGAGCATGGATGCCCTCTATCCCGACGACACGACCGTCCTGCCGGCCGCATCAAGCGACTGATCCCCTACACCACGTAAAGGGACATGACCTTCGCCCCTCACGCACACAAGCCGTACGCCGCTATGACGAGGGCTTGCATGACCCTGTCGCCGAGACGGTCAACATCCCTGCGTTCGGAGCCGCCTGCTCTTTGACCTCGTTCGGCACGGGCGCCACACCGGCGGTGACGGACCACTCCCCCAGATTGAGGAAGGCGGCGAACGCAGGACTCATCTCCATCAGTTCGCCGTCGAAGTGCCAGCCCCGCTCCTCCAGAAGACGGACGCCTCGCAGCAGTTCCTCTTTGGGCGGGATCTTTCGGCTGAGCGCCGTGCCATCCACGACGCAGTCGCGCTCAAGAGGGTCCTTCGCGACAACGAAACCCTCACCTACGTCTCCGAAGGCGTACCGAAGATCCCCCACCACCTGAGCCCGGGTCTTCTCTGTGGTCTCGGAGGTCGAGGAGTGCGACGCCTTCGCTCGTGTCGGCTCGGACGACGGAGTCGACGAGCCGTTCTCACTTCCTCCGCAGCCACCCCCCAACAGCCCCACCATGACCGCACCAGTAACCGCGAAGCCAGCGTTCCTACCCATTCGCCCCCACCTCGATCAGGGCTGCCCATTGCAGCCCGCCCGGACCTGCCATCGACATCCTCAACAATGCCTGGCGGCACCGAGGAGCCTCTTGATGATGCACATGCCGGGGTGCTCGTCCGCTGCCATTGCTGTCAGCGTTGCCAGGAGCCCTGCCAAGTGCCAACTGTGCCAACTCGGCGGAGGCTCCCATGTGCGCCCCGGCGAACTCAGAAATCCCCGGCGATTCCTCCGACGACGCGCCGGGGGCGTTGTCGCCTACGGCAAGTTGCACCAGGCGTGACTATAAGTTCCTCGGCACTCCGTTCTTTGCTCAACTTGCTGCAGCGAGGAGAACCAGGCCACGGCTTCCTCCAAGCTGCGCAGCCCTTGGGAAATCTCGTTGATGATCCGCTCTGACACTCGTAAAGTACTCACCTCCTCCGGGGCTTGAATAAAAAGTACGGCCTATTCCTGGCCAGCTCCGCACAGTCTGGGCGGTTCGGATTATAGCTCTGCCAGAAATATCTACCACACCCACTCCCTTCACTGTCGCCCATTCCCCTTGGCAGTGAATTTTGACGCTGTGACGAGCCCTGGAAGGATCGGACAGGATGCAACCCCAGTCCGATGGAGTTATGGACAAGAATCGGCGTGGCTCCAGCCAGCACCTGGTACGTTTGGAGGTCGCTGACGGTCAGAATAGAAGTCCGCGGCGCTGGGGCGGACCTTGGCGGTGGTGATCCGTACGTGGTCGTCGGCAGCGGTGTCGAGAACGTAACCGGGCTTGAGTTTATCGGCCCGCACCCAGTGGTGGGTCACGTCGTCCGCAGCTCATAGAACAGAAGGACCACCACCAGGCACGATATCGGCAAGACGCTTAAACGAGCCAAGTCCCTCACCGAGCACATCCGAATGAAGAGTTTCAGATCAAGCTAAGAGAGTGATCGGGTCTGGGAACAGACTTTCACTGCACCTCCTTGAGCACCACAGCAGTGCTGGCAAGCACACTGAGCTGCACAGGCCCAGCCGCACGGACCCAAATGAGGGGCCGATCGATCCACTTACGCACTCGATCGAAATGAAGTCCTTCCGGCCAAGCAGCGCCTGTCGGCAGGAGAACCGAAGCCTGCAGTTCGCAGAGCGGCCCTGCCGGAACGCCCGCATCCCTGCCCATCTCGAAATACGTCACCTCCCGCAACGAAATCGTCATATCCGGCTTTTCAGGACCCCAGCGAAGTGAGATATCCAGCATATCTCCGTCATCCACGACCGCCATCGAGAGAGCGCCTATGCTGTACCCTTCGCACGACTCAATGACGCGACATACTTTTTCCAATTCATTCATCTGCGCACCATCTCCACTTTCGGATCGTGGTGTTGAGTAACATTTCCTCTAGGGTCAAGCCTCGGATGAAATGATTTACCTTGACCCGACGACGGACGCGTCTTCGGCGCAAGCATCATAACTTCTCCGTCCGGCCGGATATACACCTCGCTGCCGTCCTCGTGGCGGTATCTGATATAACCACTCTCCGACTCGCTGTGGAGCGTGAATCCCTTCCCTTCGAGTTCAGCCCGGGCTTCATCAAGCGTCTTCCCGTTCATATTGGGCAGCCCACCTGCCGCACAGGACGCATTGTGGACCAGAACCGGGCTATCGCCCGCCAGCACATAGTACGTGTGCAGGCCCTCGACCGTGAGGTTGTAGGTCCGAGCGTGCTGAATAAACGGGCTGTTGCCCATGACGACGACAGTGTCCCCGTCAGCGGCAAGCACCTCGTCGCCAACCTCGATGTCCTCAATGTCACGAGTGTCGCCGTCTGCCATGAGGACATCGATGCCTGCGAGGAAGCATTTGCATCCTTCGCTGGTGCCGCGATTTCCTCGTGATCCGGTACCGGTGGATGCTCTGCCTCCGACACCTCCCTCTGACATCCCAGCAATCACATTACTGCCAGCCCAGTTGTAGAAGAACTCCTTCTTCGACGGGCAGCCGGTGGCGTCGCAGGCATTGAGAAGTGCCTTGTTTATATCGCTGAGCACATAGGCGACGTCCTGGTGCTCCGCATAGAAGTCGATACCGTAGATCGTCAGGCTTTCCAGGTGGCTGTAGAAGTGCTCGATGAACTTCCCGGTACCTGACCACTCCGCCGGGACGTAAACACCCGGAAGCAGGTTTACGAGGCCGTCATCATCGAGGTCTGTTTTAGAGTTACCCTCGTCCTTCCAGGTGATAGGAGACGGCGGCGGCACATTGGTGTTCGACTTACCAGGGTTTACGACGCCGTCTCCGTTGGAGTCGTTCTTGGGGCACGGAACGTCATGCCCCGGGCCGCAGGCAATCCTCCGCCCATCCGGATCGGAGAAGGTGGCCGGGTTCTGCATGCCGTAGCTGTAGCCATTCAGCGTCTGATGCAGGTCGAGCTGAAGCAGAGGGTCGACGCTGATGAATTGACCCGCGCTCGGGTCGTATTCGCGTGCCCCGATGTGTGTCAGGCCGGTCTCGGTGTCAGTCGACATTCCGAGGAATGCCTTGTCGTCCGGCCAGACACCAGTGGCCCCACCCCTGCTCGCGCCGAACGGAGTGCTGTACCGCTTGCTCAGGGTCTGGTTGGAGTCGCCGGAGATGGCGATCGAGCTGGTGCCGTGGGGTCGGAAGCGAGGAAGCTGAGCTTCTCGACGCCGGATTCGTTGGTACGCAGGGCGACGGTGGCACCAGCCACGCTGTAGTAGCGGTTGGCCCACTTCTTGCCGGTCTTGAGGTGGACTTCTGTGGCACCGAGGTAGAGGACTGTTTCGCCGTCGGTGGCGTTGTCTCGGCGGATGAGGAGTTCGCCGTCGGCATCGTAGAGATAGCTGGTGGCGGTCGCCGCCTCGTCATCGGTGAGGCGGGTGAGTTTTCCTTCCGCGTTCCAGTCGAGGGTCTGCGTGGCGGTGGACTCGACGCTCTTGACACGGTGCTCAGCGTTGCCAGTGTCGTCGTACCGGTACTGCTCTGTGAGCCCGGTGCAGGTGCCGGTGGTCGTGGTGGCGGTCAGCGCGTGCGGGCGGGCTGTGTCGTAGCAGTAGGTCCTGGTGACCGGTGTGCCGGTGTTTCGCTTCTCCGTCTTGCGCTGGCCGGATGCCGTGTAGGTGTAGCTCGTCCAGTAGGGAGCGGGGCCGCCGAGGTTGGCTTTGGTACGGCCGGAAGTTGAGCAGTCGGCTGTCTTGGGCGTCCAGGCCTCGGTGAGACGGCGGTAGGCGTCGTAGGCGAAGCACTGGTTGTCGGTGCCGGTGCCGACGATGGCGCTGTCGGTGGCGGCGGTGACGTTGCCGGCCTGGTCGTAGCTGTACGTCAGGTCCTGCACCGGGCCACGGGTCTGGTCATCGACGGCTGCTTCCGTCAGTCGCCCGGTGCCCTTCTCGTAGGTGTTGGTGAGGAACACTCGCTTGGTGCCCGAGGCGCTGGAGGTGCCGAGTTGGAGCTGGGCAACCTGGCCCAGCGCGGTGTAGTCGGCGGCGAGCAGATAGCCGGAAGCCCCGGAAAGCTCACTGGGCAAGCCGGCACTGTTGTAGCGGTGGGTGAGGGTTTCGGCCGCCAGTCCCCCGGCAGCGGGTTCCTTGGCGGTGTTCACCGTGCCGTCAAGACGATAGGTCGTCTCGTAGGTCGTGGTGGCCGCGATCGCCTCCGAGGTCACCAGCGGGTCGTCGGAAGGCAGTACCAGACTCGTGCTGGTGGGGCGCCCGAGTACGTCGTAGGCGTTGACCTGCTTGGTGTAAGCCTTGCCCGTAGCCCCCGCTCCGTTCTCGTAGTGGATGGACGCGGCTTCGGCATCGAAACCGCCGCCCACCACAAAAGGCCAGTTCACGTGCCTGTGAGATCAAATCCGGATGCGCGCTCCTCTCCTCGACGGCCACCCATAAGCCGACCAACCGTCAGGAGTTCAACACAAAAGACCAGGTCAGAGCACGTCTGACCTGGTCTCGGATAGAGCCGCCTTCGGGATTCGAACCCGAGACCTACGCATTACGAGACCATGAGCGATCATGTTGTCTCGTACCAGCTGGTACCGACTGATGCTGTCCTGCCTGATCAGATCAGGTACGGCGCCCCGACCGGTGATGCCTCGTGCCGCACCGTCCAAAGGCGTCCGGCCACCGGCTGGCCACCGGGGGCCGTCACTGAGCAGCGAAGCGAGGTGTTGGGGTCGAGTTGTAGGTGACCTCCAACAAGCGACTTGCCGGCCTTTCACCAGCCCGCCCGTGCCGCCTTGAGCCGGCAGCCCCCCGGCCGCACCGCCGTCAGTTCGAGCCGAAGACCTCAATGCCGCATTTCGCGGCACCGCTCCGTCCGATCCTCGCATCACTGGTGATCAGCGTTGCGGCGAGAGCCTCGGCCAGGGCGACGTACTGTGCATCGTAGGCACTCAGGTTTTCGTGGAGAGCCTGAACGCGATCCCAGAGGGGGAGCGTCTCGTGTCGGACGAGTGGGAGCTGCCGATAGGCATCGACAGCCTTGGCCACTTCCCGCGCCGTGAGCTTGTCCCCTCTCCTCATACCGAGGAGTGCGGACTGGATCTCATAGTCGATGAGCGTGGGCACGGCGACGGCATCGGCGGCGACCATGCGGGTGCGGACCGCAAGGCCGAGCGGGTCGTGGTTGGTGAGGAAGTGCACAAGAGCGGAACAGTCCATGACGACCGTCTCGCTCACCTCCCGGTCCTGGCCTCGTCAATCGCGGCCAGCACGTCCTCCGTGCTGACACTGGCCGTGGTCTCCCGGTTCAGGCGCGCCACCATCTCCGCCATGGTGGGCTTGGACGTCTCACGCGCGATGAGATCGAGGAAGTAGGCCTGGAGGGACTGGCCGGCCTGGGCAGCACGAACCTTCAGGGTCTGGATCTGGTCATCTGGGACGTCCCGAATCGTCAGAGCAGTCATGCTTGCATCATAGCGTCAACGCATGCAAAACGCAGACACCGTGCCGGGCGGGGCAGCTCCCCGGCTCACACGCCGGAGGAGTCGTTCAATAGGGGACCGGGGCTTCGACAGCACGTGCGCAGCGCGTCGTCGACACGGCGGACGGCGGTGACCGGCGCCATCTGCTGCGGCGCCGAGGCGAGTGTCGGTGCGGTCGGGGTGAACGGGGCCGGAAGTCCTCACCACGCAAGGCCAGAGCCACCACACGGGGCGTCCGCGCCACTGACGCGGCAATGCTTCGCGTTGTCGGCTTCTTCGCCGGCCAACAGGGGCCGGCCGGGTCGTTTGCGGTGCGGGACGACCAGGCCGGTGTTGATGTAAGCGCCATCGCCGAGCACGGTGACGCCCTGGCACCGGTCCGGCAGGGCGGAGTTGCGCCACACGCGGGCGCCGACCTTGCGGTCGCGGACCGGGACCAGCGTGCCGTCCACGATCCACAGCCGGGCCGCGGCACCGACCGGAGGGGAGGCCGGCTCGAGCGCGAGGAGGGGCCGCATGAGCGCCAGGGCGGTGGCCGTCGCCAATACGGCCGCCCGGCGAAAAGTTCTGAGAGGCCGAATCGGAGCTTACCGACACGGCTTCTTGGCCGTTCCTGGGGCCGGTTGGGGACCATGTCAAGGCCGCTCGCATCGGCTGACGACCTGGTGGGGCAGGGTGCGTGGTGCCCGCGGCATGGTGAGGTGCGCGGAGAGCGAGCAGTTCCTGGCCGTCGGCAGTCGAGACGCCGAGTTGTACCGCACCCCCTGTCTCAGCAGCGGGACGAGGTGGCGAACACCCGTCACATCGTCTGCCAACCACCTTCATCGGCATGATCTTTGAACGTATGATCCAACTACAGGGTCTGCGTGACGTTGGGTCAGTTGACCTATGGGATCGTCAGGAGGCGGTATGTCCGGTGACCCTGGTCCGGCGGAACGTGAGCCCCTCGCGCTGTTGGGAGCTCCGCCGGTTCTTGGGCACATCGTGGCGTTCGCCCGTGACTCGGTCGCCTTGTCGGTAGGCGCTTGTGAGGAGGTCGGCGAGGTGTTCACCATGCCGACCGCGGGCCGGAAGTTTTCGGTCCCGACGACGTGGCCGTCACGGCGGCGCCGCGCTCGTCGTGCCGAGTGCGCTGTCGCCACCGGGTCGCCGCCCCGACAGCACAGCAGTGGCCGCTACCGGTCCGTGAGCCGTCTGGAAGAACCAAGAGGAGAAGGATCAAGGCATGCGCCCGGACACCAGCACTCCACCGCTGTTCCCGCTGACCCGCCCCGCAGTACAGCGATGCCCGTTCGCCCCCGCCCCGGTCCCGCCGACTGAGCACGGGAGGCTCCCGAGGGTGCTCTGTCCCTCAGGCATCGAGGCGTGGCTCGTGACTGGTTATGACGATGCGCGCGACGTCCTCGGTGACCGCGAGAGCTTCAGCAACCGGTGCGGCACAGGCTCTTACGTGCTCACGCACACAGCACCCGACGCCCCGGTGCAGCCGGGTGAGTTCGTTCGGATGGACGGCCTGCCGCACCGGCGCTTTCGCGCGGTGGTCACCCCCGAGCTGTCCCCAGCCGCCGTGGAGCAACTACGGCCTGACGTTCGGCAGATCATCGAAGAGCAGGTGGACGCACTGGCTGAGGCGGGAGCACCCGCCGATCTGTGCGAGCAGTTCGCCAGGCCGGTGGCCGCGTCCGTGGTCTCCCTGGCCTTCGGCCTGCCTCGGGAACTGCACAACGTGGTCTCCGACGCCGTTGCCGCGTTCGACGCGGATGCCACCGCCGAACAGATGACGGCGGCCCAGATGCCGTTGTTCCATTACCTCTACGGAGTGGCGCTCGACCCCGGTACCGCTTCCGGTACGAGTGTGCTGAGCCGAATAACCGCCCGCGTCTGCGGGGACGCCGAACCGTTCACTCCCGAAGAACTGGTGGCCACAGCCGTCATCCTCATCGTCGCGGGTCTGGAGGCGACCGCCACCGCCATCAGCAACGCCCAGCTGGCCTTGTTCCTGAACCCCCGCTCGGCCGCGGTCCTGCGCGACGACCCCGGTTCCGTGCCGGGTGCCGTCGACGAACTGCTGCGGTACACGGGGGTGAACGCTGGCCTGCTGCGTGTCGCGGCGAAGGACACCGAGATCGCCGGGCAACCCGTACGCGAGGGTGAATTCGTACTGGTCGTTCCCCCCGCCGTAGGCTGGGACTCCTCCCGCTTCGCCGAGCCCGACGTGCTGGACCTGGCCCGACGGCCCAACCCGCACCTGGCCTTCGGACACGGAGCCCATATCTGCCCCGGACAGCACCTGGCGCGCCTGGTACTCGAGACCGTGCTGAGCACCCTGCTGGACCGGATGCCGACCCTCCGCCTGGCCATGCCCGTCGACCAGGTCGACTTCACCACTCGGGCCACGACCCGCGGCCCGGTGGCCCTGCCGGTTGTCTGGGACGCCGTCCGCGATCGGTCGGCCGGTCATAGCGCGTAGCCACCGCCGCTCAGGAACTACGAAGGGTGCAGATCTTCTGAGGGTGCTGTCGATCAGGCGGTGGGTATGACCTGGTCGCGGTAGCGCGTCTGGTGGTTGCGGATGAACTCCTGCTGCTGGTGCCAGGCCCAGTAGGCGTCGAAGTCGCCATTGGCGCGGACGGCACGCAGTTTGAGTACGGCTTCAGCTCCGGACAGGCCTCAGTGGGCGCCGGTGATGTCCAGGCGGTCTTTGACCAGGTGTCGGCATGCTCCCTCGATGATTCCGGTGGCGATCGGCCAGCCGCGTTCAAGGGCGGTGTCGAGCGCAGGTGCTCGGCCTTGCCGGTCAGGTAGTTCACGGCCTCGTCGATGCTCTTGCGCTGGGTGCCACGCAGTCCGGCGGTGCAGGCGGCTGCCCCCGGTGCCGCGGCGGTCTGCTGCACGCCTCCGCCCAGCAGGACGCGGGCGTGGTGGGCGACCCAGCTCTCGGCGGAGGCATCGCCGCCGTCGTGCAGGCACCAGGCCGCTCGCCAGAGATATTCGAGCACGTGGATGAGGTCGACGATGATGTGGACGTCCACGCCGCGCTGTAGTGCTTCGGCCTTGATGAGGTCGATCTGATGGCGGGCCCCGCCGACCAGGACGACCCAGGGACGGCGGTGGCCGGGGCCGCGGTGCTCCGCCTGATCGAACACGGCGGCCACCACCTGCGCGGCAGTGTCGTTCACCGAGCCGCACAACCACTTCGACCGGGCCTTCGGCCCCTGGCGGCGCTCGGGCGCCGCGTTGTGGGCGGCGTCGTCCTGCCGGTCGGGGTCGGCGATGATGTCGTCGACCGTGTGTGGCGCGGGTTCCGCATCGTAGACGGCTCCCAGGGTGGCCATCCGTTTCCTGCCGTGCTTCTCGCCGGACGCCAGCCGGGTCTTCATCGCGTTGCCGCCCTTGGCCGCCGCGGCTTTCGCGGTGTCCTCGCGCAGCGCTTCGGGCCTTATCACCACGCCTTTGCCGTCGACCGACAAGATCAGCGGCGTGGTGTCGGTGCAGGGAGCCGGCACGAGGGCGTCGCAGAAGGCGTCGATGTCCCCTGCGGCGCCGACAGCGAATTCCTGGACCTGCCGGTGCCCGATGCCGGAGCCGGTGACGGCGTTGATCCGTTCGCAGGCGCCGGCGAAGCCGCCGCGGGCGGACTCGATCGCGGTAAGCCTGGCCAGCCCATGCGAGTGCATTGCGTCCGGCAGGTTCAGCGCCGCGTCGGCCGGGCGCAGGTCCGCCACGCCGGTGCCGCGGTAGGCGATCCGGACCACGGTGACCTTGCCGAACACCGTGGCCAGCCTCCGGTGCCGGTCCCGCTCGATCCGGGAGCGCCCGGCACCGGCAGCGTCCACGACCTCAACACCGGCGTGCTGAAGGCCGAAGCCGCGGTCGACGGCTGGTACCCACTGCTGACGTCCGTCCCCGCCGGCCAGGCGGACGCCGGGCATGCCCTGATCCCCTTAGAGGTCCTTGCAGAAGGATCTCGTTGTGGCACGGTGGGGATGGAAGTGATTCCGTGCTTTGTGGGGTGTGACCATGGTGCGGCGGAAGCCGTGGGAGGTCAGTGACGAGTTGTGGGCGGTGATCGAGCCGCTGTTGCCGAAGCATGAGCGGCGGTTCCGGTATCCGGGGCGCAAGCGGATCGATGACCGCAAGACGCTGCAGGGTGTGCTGTTCGTGCTCTACACCGGCATCCAGTGGGAGTACCTGCCGCAGGAGTTGGGGTTCGGTTCCGGTCCTACCCGCTGGCGGCGGCTGGCCGAGTGGCAGGAAGCCGGGGTGTGGGAGGAACTGCAGCGGGTCCTGCTGGACCGGTTACGGGCGGCGGGCCGTCTGGACTTCTCCCGCGTCACCGTTGACGCTTCGCACGTGCAGGCCAAGCGGGGGCGAAGCAGCCCAAAAGTCGGCCCGAGCCCGGTTGACCGCGGACGGCCGGGCTCGAAGCATCACGTCCTGACCGACGCGCACGGCACCCCGCCGCGGGTGTCGCTGACCGGCGGACACCGCAACGACGTCACCCAGCTTCTGCCCCTGGTCGACAGTCTGCCGGCGGTGCGGGGCAAGCGCGGGCGTCCCCGGCGCAAGCCCCGTCAGTTGTATGCCGACCGCGGCTACGACTACGACGTCTACCGACGCCGGCTGCGCGAGCGCGGCATCGTTCCGAAGGTCGCCCGGCGCGGTCAGCCACACGGCTCGGGCCTGGGCCGTGTGCGATGGGTTGCCGAGTCAGCCATCGCCGGGCTCCACGGTCCCCGACGCCTCCGCACTCGCTGGGAAACCCGAGACGACATGCACGACGCCTTCCTCCAGCTCGCCCACTGCATGACCCTCGCCCGCAAGCACCCAGCGTTTTGAAAGGACCCCTAAAGGGCCAGGGCGCGGTCGAGCACAGATACCACGACATCAAGGGCCCGCTCGCGCGCGCCGGTCTTCGTGCATCACAACCGGCCCGTCGCCGCCCTGATCCAGGTCATCTGCCTGGCCCTGCTGGTCTTCTGCCTGATCGAACGGCAGGTCAGACGCGCGCTCGGCCCCGAGCAGACCATGAGCGGCCTCTACCCCGACAACCGCCGCGTCCGCCCCACCGGCCGCATGATCTTCTACCACCTCGGCGAACTCACCCTGCGAATCGGCAACGTCACCGACCCGCCCACCATCCAGATCCCCCGCGGCGTCCAACTCCACCTCCTCGACACCGACATCAGCATCGGACAAACCCGCTCGCCACAGACCTGAAACGGTGACCCTCGAAGTACGGGACTAGAGTCTGCCGACATGCAACTGAACAGAGACTTCCTGATCTCCACCGCCGTCCAGGCCACGGGCCTTTCGGACTTTGGCGAGTGTTCCTGGTCGGAGGGGCTCGACCGACTGCTCGGTGCGCTCGACACGGAGGCCGGGCTTACCGACCTCGGCCGGACGGTGGCGGCGCAGGACATCGGCGCCCACATCGCCAACCGGTTGCGCATCGTGGACTGGTGCTCCCGCGCCCCGGAGACCGCCGAGCGCGAGGTGAAGGCCCCGCTCGTCATCGCCGGCCTGCCCCGTACCGGCACCACCATCCTCCATGACCTGCTCGCCCAAGACCATGAGCGGTACCGGGCGCCGCTGACCTGGGAGGTGGCCCGGCCGGTGCCCCCTCCGGCGGCGGCGACGTACGACACCGACCCGCGGATCGACGAGGTGCAGGCCGAGTTGGACATGAGTAACCAGTTGGTGCCGGACCTGATGAAGTTCCATCCGGTGGGCGCGCGGCTGGCGCAGGAGTGCGTGCGCATCACCGCATCCGACTTCCGCAGCATGACCTTTCCGGCGCAGTACCGGATTCCCGGTTACATGCGGTGGCTGCTGAACGAAGCGGACATGGCCCCGGCCTACCGCTGGCACCGTTCCTTCCTCCAGCACCTCCAGGTCGGCGAGCGGCCTCGGAGGTGGCTGCTCAAGGCGCCCGCACACACCTGGCACCTGCCGGCGTTGCTCGCGGAGTACCCGGACGCGGTACTCATCCACGCACACCGCGACCCGCTGCGGGTCATCGTCTCCGTGAGCGAACTGGTCACCTACCTTCGTGCGGCGGTGAGCGAGGGCCGGACTCACGCGGAGACCGCCTCCGAGTACATTGAGCCGCTGCTGGACGCCCTCGCCCGCTCCGAACAAGCCCGCGCCAACGGTCTGCTGGCGCCGGGGCGGGTGATCGACATCCGGTACCGGGAATTCGTGGCCGATCCGCTGCGCACGATCCGCGAGATCTACGAACGGCTGGGTACGTCGCTCTCCGCCACCGCTGAGCAGGCGATGCGCCGCTTCCTGGCCGCCCACCCCGCGGACACCGGCCCGCGCTACAACTTCGGGAGCACCGGTCTGGACGCGGAGGCCCTGCGGGACCGGGTCCGGGGCTACCAGGAGCGGTTCGGCGTGGAAGACGAACCGCTGGCGTGACCGGCCACCACTGTGACGTTGTTCAACTTTTAGTCCGCGGGCTGTGTCCTGATCGCATTGTGCTAGAAGATTGCGACGGACAGTCGCATCCTCAATGGCTGGAGACAACGTGGGGGACACCCGCACTGATTCACTGATGGAACCGCCCGCTCTGGACGGCGGATTACCCCTGCTGGGACACACCCTGGCATTCGCCAAGGACCCGGTCGCCCTACTGCTCGACGGCCACAGGCGGTTGGGGGAGGTGTTCGTCGTCCGCATCGCCGGGCGCAGGTTCACCGTCCTGAGCGGCCCCGCCGCCACCGACGCCGTCTTCCGTACCTCCGACGAGACCGTTGGGCGCCGCAGGGCCTACAGGTCGATGACTCCGGTGTTCGGCGAGGGCATGCTCTTCGATGCCTCGCCGGCCGATTTCGACGAGCAGATCGCGCTGATCCTTCCGGCCCTGCGCGGAGGCGCGGTTGAGGGGTACGCCCCCGTGATGCAGCGCGAGGTCGAGGACTACCTCTCCGGCTGGGGACCGACGGGGCGCGTCGACCTGGTCGAGGCGATGAGCGAGCTTTCGGTGAACATCGCCGTCGAGTGCCTGATCGGCGCGGAGTTCCGCCGCCGGGTCGGTCCGGACCTGGTGCGCCTATTTCGCGACCTGAAGTCGGCGGGCCGGGCCTCGTGGCTGGTCCACCCCCACCTCCCGCTCCCCGCCTTCCGCCGCCGCGACAGGGCACGCAGCGAGCTGATCGAGCTCATCCTGGACGCTGCCAGGTCGATCCAGCGCGACGGCCCGGAGGCCGGACGCTTCGTCAGCACGCTGATGTCCTCCCGATTCCGGGACGGCACTGCGGTGCCGGAGGAAGTCGCCGCGTCCCTTCTCTTGGCGATCATCGTGGCGGGCGAGCACAACACGGCGGCTCTGGCGTCCTGGACGGGCGCCCTGCTGCTGCGGAACCCCGAGTGGCTGGCCGCGGTCCTCCGTGAGCAGGAGGAACTCTCCGGCGACGCCGACGGACCCCGGGCCGTTCATCAGGACCTGCGTCGGATGGACGTACTGCGCCGGTGCATGATCGAAGCCGAACGCCTACACCCGCCGACGACCGTGCTGCTGCGCGACGCGGAGCAAGAATTCAGCTACGGCAGTTACCGGATCGCCCGCGGCAGCAGGGTGATGGTGTCCCCCACCGCCTCGCACCGCCTGCCGGAGGTCTTCACGGAGCCGGAGCGCTACGACCCCGACCGGTTCTCGGCCGAACGCGCCGAGCACCGCGGGACACCCCAACCGATGCTGGCCTTCGGTGGCGGCCGCCACCGCTGCACCGGGATGGCCTTCGCCTACCAGGAGATCCAGATCATCTGGAGCTGCCTGCTGCGCGGCTACGAACTTGAACTCGTGGGTGACACGCCGCGTCCTGACTACTCCGCGGTCACTGCGGTACCGCGCAGCCCCTGCTGGGTCCGCTACAGCCGCCGGGGCGGTCCGCAGGACGACGGTGGCGCGGCGCGGTGCGCGACCACCTGACAAGAGCGCTGACCACCCGGATGACCGATGCGACGCACTCCCTACGGGAACCCGCAGGCCCGAGCTGGGGTCGCTCTGCTCCCGATCCCGGGCCTGCGCACCAGCACCTGACAGGAACCTGATGCACGAGAAGAATTGCGCACCGCCGAATTTTCCGAGCGGCATCCGGCTCTACCGAGCAACCTTCACGAACTGGTCGGGGCAGGTGGTCGCCGGGGGAGTGTGGACGTGCGCGCCCGCGGCGCCCTGTGATGTCGTCACGCTCGCCAACTGGGCCCGCGCCAACGGCTGGCGGCTACGCCCTCGCGGCGGCGGCTACAGTTGGTCGCCGCTGGTGGCTTGCTCGGGCAGTCCCACCAACACACTGCTGGTGGACACAACAGAGCATCTGACGGCGGTTACCGTGCACCCGGGGAGCCCGGCAAGCGTCACCGCGCAGCCGGGCGTCAGCATGGACGCGCTGCTCGGCGCTCTCAAGACCGTCGGCTACGGGCTCACCGCCTTTCCTGTTCTCGGCGCCGCGTCACTGGGCGGCGTCCTGGCGACGGCGGGGCGCGGTACAGGGGTCCCCGCGAACGGTGAGACACCGCTCGCGGGCCATACTTACGGCTCGGTGGCCAACCTCGTGACCAGCCTCACCGCCGTCGTGTGGGACGGAAACGCGGCGTGTTACGTTCTGCGGACCTTTCAGCGGAGCGAGCCACAGATCCAGGCCCTGCTCGTGAACCTGGGCCGGGCCTTCGTCACCGAGGTGACGCTCCGGGTCGGAGCCGACCAGCGGCTTCGCTGCCAGAGCCGCTTCGATGTCAGCGCCGACACTCTCTTCGCGCCGCCCGCCGACGCCAGCCCGCATTCGCTCGCTTCACATGTCAAGCGTTCCGGCCGTGTGGTGTGCATCTGGTTCCCTTTCACCGCCACGCCGTGGCTACGGGTGTTCACCCCCATGGCCTCCAAGCCGCGGCGGTCCAAAGAAGTGACCGCACCGTACGCCTTCAGGTTCAACGACATCGTCCCCAGGAGCGGATCAAAGCTGCTGAGCCAAATCGCCGCCGGAGCCGGGTCGCTCACACCAGTGTTCACCCGGGCACAGATGAACGCCGTCCGTGCCGGCCTGACCCTCACCAGGACATGGGATGTCTGGGGCTGGTCGAGCGACCTGTTGCTGAACGTCCGCCCGACCACCGTGCGGATCACCTCCGCCTGTTGGAACGTCATGACCAGCAGGGACCGGATCCAGCAGGTCGTCAGCGAATTCCACACCGCCTACACCGCATGCCTGGAAAAGTACCGGACCCGCGGCAGCTTCCCCGTCAACGGCCCTTTGGAGATCCGGGTGACGGGCCTGGACCAGCCAGCCGACTGCGGCGTCCCCGGCGCTCTCAGCGCACAGCTCTCCCCGTTGCGCCCGCGCCCCGATCACCCCGAGTGGGACGTCGCGGTCTGGTTCGACATGACAACCGTGCCGATCACTCCCGACTGCCACGCCTTCTACGCCGACATGGAGCAGTGGATCAGATCCCACTACACCGGCTCCTACGCGGCCGTACGCCCCGAGTGGCCCAAGGAATGGGCCAGCACCTCGACCGGAGCGTGGACCGACAGGACGGCGGCGCGGAGCGCAATCCCTGACTCCTACCGGGCGGGGCAGCCGGCCGACGACAACTGGGACACAGCGCTCGCGACATTCAGCGCCCTGGACCCCGCCGGCGTCTTCAGCAGCGACTTCCTCGACGAAGCGCTGCTGTGAGCGAGCGACACGACCATCTCCGTCTGCGCTGCGGACGGGGGCTCGCCCATGCGGCATGCACCCCGTGCGGCTCTTGAAGCCTCCGGCATCCAGCGCACGCACCCCGTTGTCGGCACCTCTCCGCCAGCACTCGACGCGTCGGCGCACCAGTACTGAAAGGCAACGACATGAACCACGGATCCAAACCCCTGTTGTCACGCCGGACCTTCCTCGGCGCAGCCGCGGCCGGTGCCGGACTCGGTATGACGCAGTGGACGCCCGCCTTCACTATCACTCCGGCCGAGGCCGCTGACGCGTCACCACCGGACTTCCCCGGCTCCATGGAGGTCTACCAGCAGGCATGGTCCAACTGGTCGGGAGAGATCCGCGTCAGCTCCGTGTGGACCTGCTCCCCCAGGACTCCCCAGGACGTCGTGACGTTGGCGAACTGGGCGCACGCACAGGGCTGGCGTCTGCGCGCGCGTGGAGCGGGCCACGGCTGGTCGCCGCTGCTGGAAGCCAGCGGGGCCGCCGCCGACGTCCTCATGGTCGACACCACCCGGCATCTGACCGCGGTCAGCGTCGCCGGTGGATCCCCCGCCTGCGTCACCGCGCAGTGCGGCGCGACCATGCTCTCCCTGCTCACCGCTGCCGAGGAGGCCGGCTACGGCCTGACCAACGTTCCGGCCGCCGGAGACGTCACCCTCGGCGGGGTACTGGCCATCGGCGGCCACGGTAGCTCCGTACCCGCCGAAGGAGAGGAGCTCCTGGCCGGGCACACATACGGCTCCGTCAGCAATCTCGTCGTCTCCCTCACCGCCGTCGTCTGGGATTCCGCGGAAGGCGCGTACGTGCTCAAAACCTTCGAGCGCGACGATCCGGACATCGGTGCCTTCCTCGTCAACCTGGGTCGAGCCTTCCTCACGGAGGCCACACTCCGGGTCGGACCGAACACCCGGCTGCGGTGCCGGAGCAGCTTCACGACGTCGGCGGACGCCCTTTTCGCGCCGCCGGCGAGCGCTGGCGACAACTCGTTCGCGGCGCTGGTGAAACGGTCCGGAAGGGTGGAGACGATCTGGTTCCCCTTCACTGCGGCTCCCTGGCTCAAGGTCTGGACCGTCAAGCCGACCAAGCCGCTGCTGTCCAGGCAGGTCGACAGCCCCTTCAACTACACCTTCTGCGACTGGGTCAGCCCGGAGACGTCCGACTTCGCCTCGGACATCGTCCGCGGCAACGTCGCGGTCACCCCAGCCTTCGAGAACCTGCAGTTCGGCAACTGCAGCCTGGGATCGATCACCACCGCCACGTGGGACATCTGGGGATGGGCGAAGAACACCCAGCTGTACGTTCGCCCCACCACACTTCGCGTCACCGCCAACGGGTACGCCATCCTGTGCGCGCGCGGGGACGTCCAACGTGTCGTCAGTGAGTTCTACGACTACCTCAGGACGGTGTTGGCCGACTACGAAAAGGCCGGGCAGTACCCCATGAACGGCCCCTGGGAGGTCCGCGTCACAGGCTTGGACGACCCGGCCGACTGCGGGGTCGCGGGTGCCGTTTCGCCGCTGCTCAGCGCGGTCCGCACCCGTCCGGACCAGCCCTCGTGGGACACCGCGGTATGGATGGACGTGCTCAGCCTCCCCGGAACACCGCAGTCCCAGAGGTTCTTCCGCGAGGTCGAGCAGTGGGTGCTGTCGAACTACACGGGCGACTACGCCGGGG
The DNA here is from genome assembly GCF_000317595.1 of Streptomyces ipomoeae 91-03. Taxonomy (GTDB): domain Bacteria; phylum Actinomycetota; class Actinomycetes; order Streptomycetales; family Streptomycetaceae; genus Streptomyces; species Streptomyces ipomoeae. The sequence goes on from NZ_AEJC01000665.1 coordinate 49,135, forward strand.
TCCGCGCCGAATGGTCCAAGGGCTGGGGCTACTCCGGCACCGCCGCCTGGTCCGACCCGACGATGCTCGCCGACACCGTTCCCGCCTCCTATCGGGAGGGTCAGGAGGTAGGCGGCACCTGGGACACCGCGAGGGAGATCCTCGGCCGCTACGACCCGGCCCGGATCTATTCCTCCCCTCTGCTGGACGCCCTCATGCCCTGACTGCCGACAGCTGTGTCTCACAGCGCGGCACGTCCCAGCACGCCGGGCTGTGGGACAGGGGGCACCGTGGGGGCGTATGGGGAGGTGAGTGTCACGAAGTGCTTCGCGGACGCAGGACGATCACCGGCAGCGGACGGTGGGTTTCCTGGGCGAGATGGTGGTACCGCCCGCGGTTGGCGGTATTGACGAGGTTTCACAGGCGTGAGTCGTCAAGTACGAAGTCCGTCGCTACGTCGGTTGGTACCGGCACATCACACTGGCCATGCTCGCCCACGCCTTCCTGGCCGCCACGGCGCACCAGGTCCGGGAAAAGGGGGGCGGCACCGGTGGGACAGCCGGGCCAATCGAGTTCACAGTGGCGAAGGTTCGGCGACTCCTGGCAGCTTGTCGTCCCCGACCGCCGCACCTTCGTGGCCGCCGAGGACGACACCACGCGCTGAGTTGGTCGAACTGGCGCCGACGACGCCAAGCGGTCGCCCGCCACTGTCACTACCTGCGGCGCTATCGCACGATCGAGGGGCGGCCTGCCGAAGGCCACCCCTGACCACTCCGCGGCCCGCTACACTCCAGCCGCCCAGCCAAACCCGCAGGTCAAACAGCAAAATACTGCTGGAGTACTAGGGTCCGTCTTCAAACGGATCTTGCCCAGAGCAGGAATGACGCGAGTGTGACCGCCGCTTCGTAGGAAGCGGCGGTCTTCTCGTATCTGGTGGCGATGCCACGGAAGCCCTTGAGCCGGTTGAAGCAGCGCTCAATGACGTTGCGTCGGTGGTAGATCTCCCGCTCGAACCCGGGCGGCCGCCCGCCGCGATGGCCGCGATTGTGCCGGTGCCGTCGCTGGTCGGTCTTCTCTGGGATGGTGTGTGCGATGCCGCGTTTTCGCAGGTAGGCGCGGAAGCCGCGCGAGCTGTAGGCCTTGTCTGCGATGACGTGGTCGGGACGGCAGCGTGGTCGGCCCGGGCCAGTTCGAGGGACGTGGATCCGTTCCAGAAGGGGGCGAGCGCAGATGCTGTCGTGCCGCTGGCCCGGGGTGACCAGGACGGCGAGAGGACGGCCGCGGCCGTCGCAGGCGAGGTGGATTTTGGTGGTCAGGCCTCCTCGGGATCGGCCGAGGGCGCGATCGTCCGGTTCGTCCTGCCGGTGCTGCCCCCTTTTCGGCCGGTGGCGGCTGCGTGCTGGTGGGCGCGGACGACGGTGGAGTCGATCTGCACCAGCCAGTCGATGTCACCGGCCGCGTCGGCCCGGGCCTGGATCTGCTGCAGGACCCGGGTGAACACGCCGTCCAGGGCGTAGCGACGGAAGCGGGTGTAGACCGTCTTCCACGGACCGTAGCGGTCCGGCAGATCACGCCACGAGATGCCGGTCCGGATCTTGTAGACCATCCCGTTGACGACCTGCCGGTCCTCCACACGAGGCCGGCCTGTCGCGGCCCGCGGTATCAACGGAGCGAGCAACTCCCACTCTTGGTCGGTGAGTTCATGACGGCGTACCACCCCACCATGATCCACCGTCTGACGATCTTTGAAGACGAACCCTAGGGTGCGTTTCATATGTGGATCTTGATGTGTCAAGATCCCACTTCGTGGGGCGGCATGATCTGACGAATACACAGTGGGCGAAGCTGGAGCCCCTGCTCCCGGTCGGCAAGAAGCCTGGACGGCCACCGGTGCACACCAAGCGGCAACTGATAGACGGCATACGGTGGCGCACCCGCGCCGGTGCTCCCTGGCGGGACGTGCCCGAGCGCTATGGCCCGTGGGAGACGGTCTACGGCCTGTTCCGCCGCTGGCAGCGGGACGGCACCTGGCACCGCATCTTCGAACAGCTGCAGGCCCAGGCCGACGCCGAGGGACTGATCACCTGGGACGTCTCGGTGGACTCGACCATCGCCCGCGCCCACCAGCATGCGGCCGGCGCCCGCAAAAAGGGGATCTGCAGACCGAGCCGCCAGGCGGTGTGTTCATCGAGCCCGACGACCACGGGCTCGGACGCTCCCGGGGCGGGCTGACAACCAAGCTCCACCTGGCGGTCGAGCAGGCCCAGAAACCGATGTCGCTGGTCATCACGGCAGGACAGCGCGGTGATTCCCCGCAGTTCCAGGTGGTCTTGGGCCGCATCCGGGTGCCCCGGCTCGGGTCGGGCCGCCCGCGCACCCGGCCGGACAAGGTGCGTGCCGACAAGGCGTACGGCTCCCGCGCGAACCGTGCCTACCTGCGCAAGCGCGGTATCCGCTGCACGATCCCGGAGAAGCGCGACCAGATCGCCAACCGCAAGAACCGCGGCTCCCACGGCGGCCGGCCACCTAAGTTCGACAAGGCCGACTACAAGGAGCGCCACGCGGTCGAGTGCGGAATCAATCGCCTCAAGCGGCACCGCGCTGTCGCCACGAGATACGACAAGTTGGCAGTTCGCTACGAGGCGACCGTGCTGGTCGCAGCCATCAACGAGTGGCTGTGACCAGCACTTTCAAAACGCACCCTAGCAGGTCACAGCCGGTCCGATCCCGTAAAGTCGCAGGTCAGAAAGGTGCTCCAGGAATACCCGGCGTACAGCCCGACTCGTCTGCCGCCACCTGCGGCTTCGCCTTGGGAAGGGCCTCTGATCCGCGACGGAGGCCCTTTCCGGTCTTTCAGGGGCTTGCGCGTTACTGATGTTGAACTCGTGATGTCGTGACGTTGTTCAGGCGGGTCTGATGGTCAGGCCGGTCTCGGCGAGGCAGCCGTCTATGAGGTGGCTGCGGTACTGGATGTGCCGCAGGCCGCGTCGGATGCGCTGGATGAGGTGTTCGGGAGTGCTGAAGGCGACGTTGGACAGCCAACCGCGTCGCAGGAGCGACCAGATGCCTTCGACGGGGTTGAGGTCGGGTGCGTAAGGCGGCAGGTAGCAGATGGTCAGCCAGTCCCTGGAGGCGGCGAACTTCTGTAAGTCGGCGGCCTTGTGGACGTTGAGATTGTCCCAGATGAGCACGATCGGGCCGCCGAGCTGCTGGTGTGCGGCGATCAGCAGGTCCCGGTAGTCACGCCAGGAGAAACTCCTGCGTCCGTCGCGTCGGCCGTCGTCCCGACGCGGCCGGTAGATCAGCCTCGAGCGTTGGCCGGGTTTGTAGCAGGTCAGGGCGGCGATAGAGATACGTCTGCGGGAGCGGCCGCGGACCCGTACCACCGGGGTGCGGCCACGTTGTGACCAGGTCTTCGCGTGCGGCGGCGTCATGGAGAAGCCGGCTTCGTCTTCGAAGACGAGCCAGGCTCCACGGGCCGCCGCGAGTCTTCCGCGCAGGGCCAGGTCTCCTTCACCCAGCCGGCCACAGCTTCGTCATCCCGCTCGATGGCGCGTCGGGCTGGGACCTGGCAGGACCAGCCGTTGCGGACCAGCAACTTCCGCACGCCCTGGATGGTGTAGGTCAGGTGGAAGCGCCGGCCGATCACGGTCTTGACCCGCGCCAGGGTCCACCGCTGGTCCTCCCAGCCGTGTGCGGCCGGCCCCTTGGCCAGCTCTGCCTCCAACTGCGCGAACTGCTTCCCGCTCAGCCTCGGCAACGACGCCGGCCCCTGCGACCGCAGAGCACGCGGACCGCCCTCCTCCCACGCCTGCCGCCATCGCTGCACCGACCGGACACTGACACGCAGGTCTTTGGCGATCACCGAGCTCGCATCGCCCCTGGCGAACCGCTCGGCCGCCTGGAGGCGCAAGTCCTCACGGAACCGCTGCCGTTCGGCGGTCAGCCCGCCACCCTGTGGATACCGCATGTCCCGGTGATACCGCAGGGGACAGCGGCCCGTCAGCCCCTACGACATCACGCATTCAAACTCAGTAGCGGTAGTTCGTTAAGACCGTGTCCTACGTGGTGAGGCGGACGAGACGCTTGTAGCAGCACAAGGCCGCGGCGAGACCGAGAAAGGCCAGGTAGTTGCGGGGATTACGTTCGTAGCGGGGGCTGAGTCTGCGGTAGCCGGACAGCCACGACATCGTTCTTTCGATCACCCACCTGCGGCGGCCCAGCCGTTCGCTGGACTCGATGCCTTTGCGGGCGATCCGGACTCCGATGCGCTTGCCGTGTAACCATTTCCGCAGGTCCGGTCGATCGTAGGCTTTGTCCGCGTGGAGGCGCTGAGGCTTGAAGTACCGGCCGCGATGGGGGTCGTGTCTCGTTTGGTGACCCGCCACCATCGGCTTCAGACCTTCGCTGTCGTGGGTGTTGCCGGCCGAGACGCCGACGACCAGGGGCAGTCCGTTCGCGTCCGACAGGATGTGCATCTTGGAACCCGGCTTGCCCCGGTCCACGGGGCTCGGACCTGTGTGTTCGCCCCCTTTTTTAGCCCTGACGTGGGCGGTGTCGAGGACTACACGGGTCACCTCGACCAGGCCGGCGTCGTCGAGCCGGTGCAGCACAGCCTCGTGCAATCGGCCCCAGACGCCGGCTCTGGACCAGATCAGGAAGCGGCGGTGAGCGGTCGACTTCGATATGCCGAAGCAGGGCGGCAGAGCCCGCCAGGCACAACCGCTGACCAGCACGTAGATGATCGCCGCGAACAGCGTCTCATCAGGCGTGTCCTGTGTACCGCCGCCCTGTGGCCGCACCTTCGACGGCGGGATCAGCGGCTTCGCGATCTCCCACAGCCCATCCGGAACAATCCAACTCCACGTATCCCGCCCCATGCCCTGCCCAACGTCCGCCTCACCACGTAGGACACGGTCTAAGGCGTCGTCTCATTTGGAGCGCGAGGTAGTCTGCACCGTGTGGTGATGGTCGAACGCATGGTGCCGGATGAGTTGTGGGAGCTGTTCCAGCGGGTTGTTCCATCTGCTCCATTGAGGCCGCAGGGCGGTGGCCGGCGCCGGTACGGGGATCGCGAGGTGCTCGCCGCGATCATCTTCGTGGCCACGACGGGCTGCACCTGGCGGCAGCTACCACCGGTCTTCGGCCCTTCAGGACCGACCGCGCACCGGCGCTTCACCGAGTGGAGTGCCGCCCGGGTCTGGGCGAAGCTTCACCGCCTCATCCTCGACGAGTTGGGCTCGCGCGGAGAGCTGGACCGGTCGCGATGTGCGATCGACTCGGTGAACATGCGGGCCCTGAAAGGGGGGACCTGACAGGTCCGAATCCGGTGGACCGGGGCAAGAAGGGCTCGAAGATCCACTTGATCACCGAGCGGACCGGTTTACCCCTCTCGATCGGGATCTCCGGCGCGAACCTGCACGACAGCCAGGCACTCGAGCCGCTCGTGCGCGGCATCCCGCCGATCCGCTCCCGCCGCGGCCCGCGCAGACGACGGCCCGCCAAGCTGCATGCGGACAAGGGCTACGACTACGACCACCTGCGCCGATGGCTGCGCAAGCGAGGCATCCGCCACCGCATCGCCCGCAAGGGCATCGAGTCCTCGACCCGACTGGGCCGGCATCGCTGGACGATCGAGCGCACGATGTCCTGGCTGGGCGGCTGCCGACGTTTGCACCGCCGCTACGAACGCAAGGCCGAGCACTTCTTGGCCTTCACCGCCATTGCCTGCAGCCTCATCTGCTTCCGCAGACTCGCCAAATGAGACGACGTCTAAGACCGTGTCCTACGTGGTGAGGCGGACGTTGGGCAGGGCATGGGGCGGGATACGTGGAGTTGGATTGTTCCGGATGGGCTGTGGGAGATCGCGAAGCCGCTGATCCCGCCGTCGAAGGTGCGGCCACAGGGCGGCGGTACACAGGACACGCCTGATGAGACGCTGTTCGCGGCGATCATCTACGTGCTGGTCAGCGGTTGTGCCTGGCGGGCTCTGCCGCCCTGCTTCGGCATATCGAAGTCGACCGCTCACCGCCGCTTCCTGATCTGGTCCAGAGCCGGCGTCTGGGGCCGATTGCACGAGGCTGTGCTGCACCGGCTCGACGACGCCGGCCTGGTCGAGGTGACCCGTGTAGTCCTCGACACCGCCCACGTCAGGGCTAAAAAAGGGGGCGAACACACAGGTCCGAGCCCCGTGGACCGGGGCAAGCCGGGTTCCAAGATGCACATCCTGTCGGACGCGAACGGACTGCCCCTGGTCGTCGGCGTCTCGGCCGGCAACACCCACGACAGCGAAGGTCTGAAGCCGATGGTGGCGGGTCACCAAACGAGACACGACCCCCATCGCGGCCGGTACTTCAAGCCTCAGCGCCTCCACGCGGACAAAGCCTACGATCGACCGGACCTGCGGAAATGGTTACACGGCAAGCGCATCGGAGTCCGGATCGCCCGCAAAGGCATCGAGTCCAGCGAACGGCTGGGCCGCCGCAGGTGGGTGATCGAAAGAACGATGTCGTGGCTGTCCGGCTACCGCAGACTCAGCCCCCGCTACGAACGTAATCCCCGCAACTACCTGGCCTTTCTCGGTCTCGCCGCGGCCTTGTGCTGCTACAAGCGTCTCGTCCGCCTCACCACGTAGGACACGGTCTAAGGACCTGTCGGCGGAGTGTTCCTCGGGCCACGGAAGTGCGGGTCATGGCGGAACGGAGCGACGGGCTTGAGTACGGCTCACGGGCGGATATGGGTCGGCATCGACGCCGGCAAGGGGCACCACTGGGCGGTGGCGGTCAACACCGACGGCGAGACGGTGTTCTCGACGAAGGTGGTCAACGACGAGTCGCAGATCCTGACGCTCATAGCGGCAGCCCGGGAGAAGGCCGGCGAGGTGCGGTGGGCGGTGGACATCTCCGGCCGGGCCTCCGCCCTGTTGCTGGCCCTGCTCGTCGCGCACGGTCAGCAGGTCGTCTACGTGCCCGGCCGCACCGTCAACCGGATGACCGGCGCCTACCGGGGCGAGGGCAAGACCGATGCCAAGGACGCGCTCGTCATCGCCGATCAGGCCCGCGTGCGACGGGACTTTGCTCCGATCGAGACCCCGCCGGAGCTGGTCTCCACGCTCCAGCTGCTGACCGGCTACCGGCGTGACCTGATCGCCGACCGGGGCCGGCTCATCAACCGGCTGCGTGACCTGCTGGTGGGCATCTGCCCGGCTCTGGAGCGGGCTTTCGACTACTCCGCCGTCAAAGGCCCAGTGGTCATGCTGACCGAGTACCAGACGCCGGCCGCCCTGCGGCGGATTGGCGTCAAGCGACTGACGACCTGGCTGGAGCGCCGAAAGGTCCGCGGAGCTGACACGATCGCGGCCAAGGCAGTCGAGGCCGCCCAGTCCCAGATGACCGCACTGCCCGGCGAGAGCCGGGCCGCGAAGCTGGTGCGCGACCTGGCCCACCAGCTCCTGGCACTGGACGAGCGGATCAAGGACAACGACCGGGAGATCCACGAGACCTTCCGCACCGACGACCGCGCCGAGATCATCGAGTCGATGCCCGGCATGGGTCCCATCCTGGGCGCCGAGTTCGTCGCCATCGTCGGTGACCTGTCCGGCTACCGCGACGCCGACCGGCTGGCCTCCCACGCCGGCCTGGCCCCAGTGCCCCGCGACTCCGGCCGCCGCACCGGCAACTACCACCGGCCCAAGCACTGCAGCCGGCGCCTGCGCTGGCTGTTCTATATGTCCGCGCAGTCCGCGATGATGCGGCCCGGCCCCTCGCGGGACTACTACCTCAAGAAACGCGCGGAGGGGATGGTCCACACCCAGGCGATCCTCTCGCTCGCCCGACGGCGCGTGAACGTGCTGTGGGCGATGCTGCGTGACAAGAGGCTGTTCACCCCCGTCCCGCCGGTCACGCAGGCGGCTTGACACGATCATTGAGATTCTCCGGGGGGTGCCCTTATCTCTTTCGTCAAGGGGCGGGGCGGTTGTTCTGTCGTGGTTCAGGCGGTTTGGGGGGCGGAGTGGGGCTCGAAGAAGGTGCCGTCGCGGAGCATGGCGAACAGCACGTCGACGCGGCGGCGGGCGAGACACATCAGGGCCTGCTTGTGGCGCTTGCCCTCGGCTTTCTTCCGCTCGTAGTAGGCCCTGGAGGCGGGGTCGGCCAGAGCCGCGAACGCGGACACGAAGAAGGCCCGTTTGAGGTGCTTGTTGCCTCTTCGGGAGGGGCTCTCGCCACGGATGGAGGACCCGGACCGTCGGGTGACGGGAGCCAGGCCGGCGTAGGCGGCGAGGTGGCCGGCGGTGGGGAAGGCGGATCCGTCACCGACGTCGATGAGGATCCTGGCTCCGGTCCTGACGCCTATGCTCGGCATCGACGTCAGGAGCTTGGAAAGAGGGTGGGCCTCCAGCAGTTCCTCGATGCTGGAGGCGAGTTGTCTGCGCTGGTCCAGCAGGGCGGACAGGTTCGCGGCGAGTTTGGGCACGATCACCGCGGCCGCGTCGGTGCCGGGAACGACGACGGTCTGTTCGTCGAGTGCGGTGAAGATGTCCTCGACCAGGCGCTCGGCCATGCGTGGGGCCTTTGGCCGCAGGATGGTGATCAGTTGACGGCGTCCGGCCTTGCGGATTGCCTTGGGCGAGCCGAAGCGCTCGAGCAGCCAGAGCACGGCCGGGTGTTGGATGCGCGGGCCCGGGACCCGCTCCAGCGAGGGATGGATTTGGGTGAGCAGCCCCCGCAGCCGGTTGGCGACGCGGGTGACCTCGCCTGCGAGGTCGTCGTCGAAGCCCACGATCATGTGCAGTTCGGCGACGGTCTCGTCGTCCAGTTCGATGGAGCGGAGCGTGTGCGGCATGGTGCGGGCGGCGTCGGCGATGATCGCCGCGTCGCGGGTGTCGGTCTTGCCCTCGCCGGGGTAGAGGTCGGCGATTCGCCGCATCGTCAGGCCGGGCAGGTAGGCGACTTTGCGGCCCGCATCCCGGGCGACGGCGAGCGGCAGGGCGCCGATCGAGGCGGGCTGGTCGACGACGACGAGCACGGTGCCGTACTTCGCGGCGAGCTTGTCCAGCATGGCCCGCAGCTTCGGTTCACTGTTGGGCAGCGGCTTGTCGACTACGGTCTTGCCGTCCGGTCGCAGGCCGTGGGCGTGGTGTTCGCCCTTGCCGACGTCCAGCCCGAGGTAGACGCCGATGTCGCTGATGTCGATCACGTGCTTCCTCCAGGGAAGGTCTTGCCGCCCCGGCCTCGACGTGGCACCAGTTGCCGGCAACCACGTTACGCAGAGCCTTGCCGGACAGGCCGGCGCTCGTGCCCCTATCAGCGGTCGACCGGTGCCTCCCGGCCCGGTGACACCACCCCCCGGGTCATGGTCGACAGGGGGCAAAAGTCATGCCGGGCCCGGAGGCCGGGAGCCCCAGGCCCGGGGCCACGAAGAAGGTAACGGGGGAAACGGTTTTCAGTGCCGCTCACGGGATAATCGGTGCATCCTGGTCGCGTACCGAGCGCTCCAGCAGCGTCAGTTGGCGTTGCAGCAGGCCTTCGACGGTGTGCGCGTCGAACAGGTCGGCGGAGTACTCGACGCGGACCGTGAGGCCGGCGGCCTCTCCTCGGCGGTCGCGGTGTTCGTCCCAGTTGAACATCAGGTCGAAGCGCGCGGTGCCGAGGTCGGGAGGAGGGAAGCGGTCGATGGTGAGGGATTCAGCGGCGAAGGAGCCATCCGCGGGAGTGTCATGGACGACGAGCGCGGTCTGGTAGAGGGGGTGCCGGGCAGCGTGGCGCGGCGGGTTGAGGTGCGCCACGACCTGGTCGAAGGGGACGTCCTGGTGCGCGAAAGCGGCGAGGTCTACCGCACGGGTGCGGGCGAGGAGCTCACGGAAGGTGGGGTCGCCGGAGGTGTCCACGCGCAGGACGACGCTGTTCGCGAAGAGGCCTACAAGCTGGTCCAGCGCGGGATCGGCGCGCGCTGCGGCGGCGGTGCCGATCAGGATGTCTGTCCCGGCTCCCTCCTGCGTCATGAGCGCTGCGAGCGCGGCATGCAGGAGCATGAAGAGGGTGGCGCCGTTCTCGCGCGCGAGGTTGCGCAGTTCCTGGTGCAGGGCGGGCTCCAGCCGGGCGGTGACCACACCACCCCGGTGGCTGGTCACGGCGGGCCGGGGACGGGACGACGCTGTGCACTCGGCGGGGGCGCCGGACAGCGTCGTCCGCCAGAAGTCCAGCTGACGTCCGAACGCGGAGCCGATGTCGGTGGATTCGGCGGCGAGGCGGTTGTGCCAGTCGCTGTAGTCCCGGTAGTGGAGTTCCAGGGGGGCCCAGTCGGGGGTGTCGCCCTTGGCGCGGGCGCGGTAGGCGGTGGCGAGGTCGGCTGTGAGGGGAGTGAGGGACCAGCCGTCGACGGCGACGTGGTGCAGGAGCAGGAGCAGGGTGGCCTGGCCGGGGCCGTGGCAGAAAAGGATCGCGCGCAGCGGCGGGTCCGTGCGCAAATCGAACGGTCCGCTGGCGATTCGTGTCAACGCCTCTGTCACCTGGTCGACCGGGATGTCGATGATCTGCCAGTCCACCGGCGCGCTTGCCGCGTCCAGGACCCGCTGGCGGGGTCCGTCCATGCCGTCCGGCAGCAGGGTGCGCAGCGGTTCGTGCCGGTCCACGACGTCCTGGACGGCGGCATGCAGTGCGCCGGTATCCAGGGGTCCGGTGAGGCGCAGGCAGAACGGCACGTTGTAAAGCTGCGCGGACTTGCCCCCGATCCGGTTGATGATCCACATGCCGGACTGGCTGTGCGAGAGCGGCACGTCGGTGTGGTGTGCGGGTCGGCAGACCGGAGGGTTCTCCGGGTGCGCCTCCGGCACCGCGAGGGGAGCCAACGCGGCGACCGTCGGGTGCTCGAAGATCGCGGCGATTGGAACGGTGGCACTCAAGTGGCGGCGGATGCGGCCGACCAGGCGGGTCGCGAGCAGGGAGTTCCCGCCGAGCGCGAAGAAGTCGTCCTCGCGGGCCACCGCCGGGACGCCGAGGACGTCGGCCACCAGTCCGGCGAGGATCTCCTCCCGTGCGTCGCGCGCGTCGCGTGGCACAGGTCCGTCCGGCCGTGCGGCGGGGGCGGGAGCGGGCAGGGCCGCGCGGTCCAGCTTGCCGTTGGGGTTCAGCGGGAGCGCCGCGATCCTGACGAAGATGCTGGGCCGGAGGTAAGCGGGCAGACGCGCGGCCAGGTAGCCGGGGAGGCGGGCCAACAGGTCGTGTCCCTGGCGGTGCGCCTGCGGCTGGTTGGCGAGGTCTTGCGGACGGGCCGGGACGGTTTCGGCGGGGTCGGGCGGCAGGGTGGCGGCGGTGCGTTCTCCCTGGCCGCTGACGTAGACGTCCATGGCCGCGTGGTCGTCATGGCCGTGTGAGAAGACAACTCTGGCGGCACGGCCGGCGTCCGCCGCCAGTGCGTACAGCTGCTCGGCCGTCAGTCCGGGTGACGAGGGGGGTTCAGTGCCGTCCCGGAGGGAGCGGTAGGCGGAAACCTCGCGCTGGAGCGCGGAGTTGGGGACACCTCGGCACAAGAGCGCGTCGGGGTGGCGCTTGAGCAGTTCGATGAACTCGGTGTCGGGGCTCCAGGTGAACTCGGGCAACGGCTCCTGAACCGTTTCCAGCTGCCGGCCGAGGACAACGTCGTAGCGGTAACGATTGAGTTCGTTGTCGTATGCGCCGCGCTTCAACGAGGTGCGGGCCGTCCGGAGTTCGGGGATCCATTGGTGGAGGGAGGCGAAGAACTCTGGGTTCAGAAGGAGTTCAGTCTCGTCCGCGACGTCTTGCTCGATCCTCGAGAGAAGCCCTTCCTCCGGTGCGCCAAGGCGGATTCCTGTGCGCAGGACGGGAAGCAGACCGAGGTGGCGCACGTCTCCCAGGAAGATCTGGCCGGTCGGAGTGAGCAGGCGGACGGCACCGCGCAGGACGTCCAGGAGGTACTCGACGTCGGGGAAGTACTGCACGACGGAATTGAGGACGACGGTGTCGAAGTGTCCCTGCGGCAGTCCGGCGAAGTCGTGCGCGGGCTGGTGGCGCAGGGTGACGTGGCTTGCGGGCTGCTGTGAGGCGAGGCGGGTGATCACCTCGCCGGAGAAGTCCGTCGCCCAGTACTCCTCGCAGTCGGGTGCCAGGCGGGACATCAGCAGGCCCGAACCGACGCCGATCTCCAGCAGCCGGCGTGGACGCAGTTCCCTGATCGCCGTCACCGTCGCGTCGCGCCAGGCGCGCATCTGCGGGAGCGGGATGGGTGCGCCGTCGTAGCTGCTGTGCCAGCCGGCAAAATCCTCCCCCGGCGCCGCGCCATCGTCTCCTCGGCCGTACGTCTCGTCATACAGCCTGCGCCACTCCTCCACGTGCTCCGCCGTACTGGCCTTTGTACGGGGGACGACGTACCCCACCAGGCGAGGGTCGCCGTCGCGATCCGTGCGGACGACGACGGCGGCCGAGGCGATGTCCGGGTGCTCCCTGAGGACCGCCTCCACCTCTCCCGGCTCCACGCGGAAGCCGCGGAGTTTGACCTGGAAGTCGGCTCGGCCCGCGAACTCCAGGGAGCTGTCCTCCCTTACTCGGGCTAGGTCTCCCGTGCGGTACATGCGGGTGCCGGGTGGGCCGAAGGGGTTCGCCACGAACCGTTCCGCCGTGAGGGCGGGGCGGCCAAGGTAGCCGCGGGCTAGGCCCTCTCCCGCCAGATGGATCTCACCGGTGCCTCCTGGGGGGACCGGGGTCAGGTCATCATCCAGGACGTATACGCGGGTGCCTGTCAGGGGGGCGCCGAGGGGCGGGGTCCCCCTGCCGTCCAGGGGGGTGGTGATCGTCGCCGAGACCGTCGACTCTGTCGGGCCGTACGCGTTGAACATCGTTCGTCCCTGCGACCAGCGTCTCGCCGTTTCCGCGTCGCATGCCTCGCCGACGTTCACGATCGTCGCCGTCGGGGGGAGGGCGTCCGGATCGAGCGCCGCCAAGGTGGAAGCGGGGAGGGTGAAGTGGGTAATCCGCTCTTTTGCCGCCGTTGCGGTGAGGTCGGGGCCGGGGTGAAGGTTCTCCCCCGGGGCCACCACCAGGGTCGCGCCGGTCAGCAGCGCCATTGTCAGGTCCCAGAAGGCTCCGTCGAAGCTCGGGGAGGAGAACAGCAGGAGTCTGGAGTCTGGGGTTACCTTCAGCGCCCTCGTGTGGCTCTGGACGAGGGGGGCAATCCCTCTGTGCGTGACGACGACTCCCTTGGGGGTGCCTGTCGAGCCTGAGGTGTAGATGACGTAGGCCGGGTGCGTTGTCCGTAGAGGCGTCTGTCTGTCCTTGTCCCCCACGTCGTCCGGCCGTTGGCGGGTCAAGGCTGCCTGTACCGCCGGGTCGTCCAGCCTGATCACCCGGTGGGTTGTCGGGATCCAGTCGTCTTCCGCTTGGGTTGTTTCAGTTGTCAGGAGAAGGTCTGCTCGGGAGTCTTCGAGCATGAACTTCAGGCGCGTCGGGGGGTATGCGGGGTCCAGGGGGCAGTAGGCGGCCCCGGCTTTGAGGACTGCGGTCACGGCCACGACGAAATCGACGGACCTGGGGAGTGCCAGTGCCACAAGGCGTTCGGGGCCGGCTCCGCAGGCTATGAGGAGGCGGGCCAGGCGGTTGGCTCTGTGGTTGAGGTCGGCGTAAGAAAGGGTCTGGTGGGGAGAGTCGATAGCTGTGGAGTGGGGGGCTCGGTGGGCTTGGGCGGTGAAGAGGGCCGGCCAAGTGGCGGGAACTGGGGTGAGCGGTTGGTCGGGGGTGGTGGGACGCCCCGGCGTCGGGGTGGGCATGGCGGACCTCATTCGGGGTGGATGGGGCGTCGTTGTGGGTGCGCGGGTGGGGTCAGGGACGAGATGTCAGAGTTGACAGGGTTTCGTTGAACTGGGTTAGAAGGGCTGCTGCTTTGGGGGGCGTGATGGTGTCTGCGCGGTACTGGAGGCGGGCTCGGAGTGGCGCGTTGGGGTCTGTGGAGCGTTCGATCGTCCACTGGACCGGGAAGCGGCTCGTGGTTGCCGGCGGTGGGACGAGCGGGGTGAGGGTCAGGCAGTGGTCCACCTCTACGGGGGTGGGGGCGTCCCGGAAGATCAGCACTATTTCCGGCTCAAGGGGAGTCGTCAGTGCTCCCACCGGTAGGGCCTGGTGGGCGAAGGCATCAAGGTCTGTGGTTCGTACGCGGTGGAAGAGGCCTGTGACGTCGAGGGGGTCACAGAGGTCTGTGCGGAGGATGAGGGTGTCCGCGAAGAGGCCGACCAAGGAGTTGGTGTTGATGTCCGTCCGGCCGGCGACCGCCGTGCCGATGCTGATGTCGCCTCGGGCTCCCAGGGCGTGCAGCTGGGCCAGCAGCGCGGCGTGCAAGACCATGAAGGGGGTTACGCCGTGGGCCAGGGCCATCTCTGTGAGATGGGCGGAAGTCAGGGTCAGAGGATGTTCGAGGGAGTGGCCTGCGTAGTCGAGGTGCGTGGGTTTCGGGGGCGGCGGGCCGTCCCCAGCTGAGACCAGCAGAGGGAGGAGGGGGTCCGTGGGGTGGGACAGCTTTTGCTGCCAGTACGTTCGCAGGCGTGTCGCCTCCGAGGTCGCGAAGAGGCCGTGCTGAGAGCGAGCGAACTCCGCGTACGTCAGGGGGAGTTTCGTCCATTGGGGTTCGACACCCTGTCGGCGTGCCCGGAGGGCGTGGGCCAGGTCCGTGAGGAAGGGGCCCAAGGACCAGCCGTCCAGAGCCAGGTGGTGGAAGGTAAGGAGAAGGGTCGGCGAGCAGGACGAGACGTGGAAGTAGGTTGCTCGGAGCGGGATCTCACGGGTCAGGTCGAAGCTTTGGCGGGCTGCTGCGGCAAGGTCCGACGGGAGGCTGTCGGAGGTGGTGTGCCGGGTCGTCCAAGGGACATGGAGCGTGGATTCCACCGGGTGGGGGACAGCCCCGCGCAGGTGGATCAGGGTCCGCAGGGGGGTGTGGCGAAGGCAGACGTCTTCAAGGGAAGCGCGCACCGATTCGGGGTCCACGTGGCCGTCCAGGCGGATGACGAGCGGGATGACGAACAGGGCCGGCGGGGCTCCGCCTTGTACCTCGGACCACATGAGAGTCTGCTGTGCGGACAGTGGGGCGGCCGTCGGGGAAGCAGCGAACGTGGGCGTCCCTGCGATCGTCGTTGCGGGGGTTAGCCCCGCCTCCTCCAGTCTTTCTGCCAGTGCCTGCGGGGTCGGACCCTCGAAGAACCAACCCAGTGGCATCTCCACAGCCGTGCGGCGGCGGATCTCCGAGGCGATCCGGGTGGCCAGCAGGGAGTTGCCGCCGACGGCGAAGAAGTCGTCGTCCGCGGCGACGTGATGGAGGCCGAGAACATCGGCGAAGATACCGACGAGGGTTTCCTCCCAGGAAGTCTGTGGACGGCGTCCTTCCGTGGCGGACAGCAGGGGCGGCTCGGGGAGTGCCTCGCGGTCGAGTTTGCCGTGGACCGTGACCGGAAGCCGGTCGAGCGGGACGAACGTGGCGGGGACCATGTGCGCGGGGAGCCGATCGGTGGCGTACGCGCTCAACTCCGCCGGGAGGTTGCCCACGTCGGGGGCGTTGCGCGGTGTGTTGGTCAGGGGGGATGCCGGGGATGCGGAGGGCGGTGGCGGGAGGATCACCGGGTCACCCGGCGGGAAGTAGAAGAGGTCCGCGTGGGACGGGCCGCGGGACGAGTGCGTACTGACGAGTGTCCAGCCATGCTCGCCCGCCAGGGAGGTCAGGCTGCCGGGCGTCGGGGAGTCGTCCGTCGCGCGCAGGGAGAGGGCCTCCGATGTGGGTCGGCCTTCGAATAGCGCCTCCACGGCCATATGTTCAGGAGTCAAGCCCCGACGGGGCACCCCGGTGACCTTGATGGGCCGAGTTGAGCGTTCGCGGAGCAGCGCGGCGATGTCCTCCAAGGAGGTGGTGTTGTGCCACGTGACGTAGCGGGGGGTGGGGGGTTGTTGCGGGGTGGGGGATTTCGTGAGGACCACGTCGTAGCGATAAAGGCGCAGTTCGTCGTCGTACGTGTCCTGCTTGAAACGGCAGGAGTGGAGGGCGAGGGCGTCCAGGGTTGTGAACAGGGTTGGGTCCACGGCCAGCTCGGGCTCACCGGCGACTGCCTGGTCGATAGTGTCGCGCAGGCGCCGGGGGTCCGTCCCGGGGGCGGCCGTCGAGAGTTCCAGTGCTCCCCGGAACGTCCTCAGCAGGCGCAGATCGCGGACGTCACCGAGGAAGAGCCGGCCGCCGGGGGTGAGGAGGTCCGCGGCGGCGTTCAGGACTTGTACCAGGTAGTCGCGGGTGGGGAAGTACTGCGCGACGGAGTTGATGACGACGGTATCGAAGTGCTCGCGCGGCAGCCCCGTGATGTCGTGAGCGGGCTGGTGGCGCAGGGTGACGCGGTCTCCGAAGGCGGGACGGACGGCGATTTGTGTGCGGAGTCGTTCGATCACCTGGCCGGAGAGGTCGGTGGCCCAGTACTCATCGCAGGTGTCGGCCAAGCGTGAGAGGAGAAGGCCCGAGCCGCAGCCGATTTCCAGAAGGCGGGTGGGGCTCAGCTCCCTGATGGAACGCACCGTTTCGTCGCGCCAGACGCGGATGCCCTCGATGGGGCGACCGTCGCGAGTGCGGTTCCGGCCGACGAAGTCTTCGCCGAACGTGTCTTCGCGGATGGGGCGTTGACCGTAGAGGTCGTCGTAGAGGTTCTCCCAAGCGTTGATTTGTGCGTATTGATTGCCGGAGCGGCTGCTGGAGAGCGCGTCGACGTGCTTCTCCTGGTGGCTCTCGGCATAGTCGGCTGGGGAGCTCTCCGGGACGATATATGCGGTCAATACTGGATGGCTCGGTCGGTCCTCGCGAAGGAGGACGGCCGCTTGGCGGATCCGGGGGTGGCGGGTGAGGACAGCCTCGATCTCCCCCAACTCCACGCGCTGGCCTCGGATTTTTACCTGAGTGTCGACTCGCCCGCCGAACTCCAGCTCCCCTCGGTCATTCCAGTGGCCGAGGTCGCCGGTGCGGTACATGCGGCTGCCGGGTGGGCCGAAAGGGTCGGCGACGAAACGTTCGGCGGTGAGTGCGGGACGGCCGAGATAGCCGCGGGCTAGTCCCTCGCCCGCCAGGTGTATCTCGCCTGTGACGCCGGGCGGGACCGGCGTGAGGGTGTCGTCCAGGACGTAGACGCATGTGCCGGTGATCGCGCGGCCGATGGGGGGTGCGAGGTCGCCGCGGACGGGCTCGCTAATCGTCGCGCAGACCGTACTCTCGGTCGGGCCGTAGGCGTTCACCATGAGCCGTCCCGCACTCCAGCGGGCCGCGAGTGCCGACGTGCACGGTTCGCCGGCCGCGACCAGAGTGAGTCCTTGCGGGACATCGGCAGGCTCAAGCGCGCCGGCCACGGACGGTGGCAGCGTCGCGTGCGTGACGTCCCAGTCCGTCAGCAGGGCGGCGAGTTCGGCGTCCGGTAGGAGTCTGCCACGGCGGCCAACGACAAGTGCCGCGCCATGCAGCAGCGCCATGGACATCTCCCAGAAACTTGCGTCGAAGCTAGGGGAGGAGAAGGCGAGCACCCGCGAGTGCGGGGTAACCTTCAGGTGCGCGGCCTGTGCCTGGGCCATCGGCCCAATTCCCCGGTGTGTGAGCCCGACCCCCTTGGGGGTGCCGGTGGAACCGGACGTGTAGATGACGTAGGCCAGGTCACCGGCGCGCAGGGGGACTCGGCGGTCGGCGTCCGTTAGGTCGTCGTCCGGGAGCGCCTGCGGGACGCCATCGTCCAGGCGCAAGAGCGGAGCAAGGGTCTCGATCCCCTCAGGGATCCCCGCCTCCGCCTCCGCCTGCGCGTCCGTGACGATCACGACCGGGCGCGCGTCACCCGCCATCATGGCCAGACGCTTGGCGGGGTGGCTTGGGTCTAGCGGTAGGAAGGCCGCGCCGCTCTTCAGGACGGCGACGGCGGCTATGACGTAGTCCGCTGAGCGCGGCAGCAGCAGGCCGACTGGGCGGTCACGGCCTGCGCCATGGGCCAGCAGCAAGCGGGCCAGCCGGTTGGAACGGGCGTTCAACTGCGCGTAACTGAGTGCCTCGTCGGCGCCGATCAGTGCAGGAGCTTCGGGATTCCGGCGCACGTGATTCTCGAAATCGGAGACCCAAGTTGCCTCGGAAGCGTGCTCCGTGAGAGGTTCGGGAAAGGAGTGGGACATTGCGCATTTTCTCCTTTGGGCGGTCGCGCGGACTCATTCCTCCAGTGTGTCGGCGGGCCGAAAGAGTTCACGCTGATGAGACGGCCGGTGAGCATTCACCGCGCGGACAGGTCTCACCCCTGGACGGAACTGAGTTTGCCCCGTCGTTCGGTTGCCTCCCCGTCTTGCCTGTCTGTCGGGAAGCGGTTTGCGAACAGTTCTACAGGATGTGCCGGATTGGCATGAATTGGTGATCAATTCGCCCGGCTGTTCACCTGAGGGAAGCCGGCCTGAGGTCGCCCCATTCCCGCTCAATGTACGCAAGGCACTCCGTACGGACGGCAGGGCCGAAAGCGGCGCGCCACCCGTCAGGGACGGGAGTGAAGGCCGGCCAGAGGGACATCTGCTGTTCGTCGTTCAGGAGGACGAACATCGGGTGGGTCGTGGATTCGAAAGGGTTGGACATAAGCAACTCCGAGGGAGGAAGTGGAGCATGGATCGGTGACATTGAACAGGTTGCCTAGCGCTTCGTAGCGTTCCCTGCGCCTAGCGCTTGGTGGGTGAAGCGCCGCACTCGCCGACCGCACCCGGCACGCAGCTTTGCATTTCAATTGCTTGATCATGATGGAATCTTGCAGATGGATCCTCGCCGACTTCTCGCGTGAGCACGAGTTTCGGCAAGAAGCCCCGACGTAGCGCTGTCGACTGAACGTCCCGTCCATGATCTATGGGTGCCGTCACTCGTTCTTGTCTCCGTGCGCCAAGCTTCTTTGCCCTCAGCGCAAAGAAGCATCCAGCGAACGCACTTAAGCATTATTTCGACTGTGACGTAGTGCACCCTCGGGAGGTTTGCGCGCCGGGGATATCTCAAGTAGTTTAAACATTAAGTAGCGTGAGGTCGCATGGAGGGAGGCTTGCGCTTTGTATGCAGACAGGGCGATCGATTGCGAACTTTTCGTCGCGGTCGGGATCGAGGCAAGGGATCGTGAGTCCCGGTTTCCGTCGGCGCACGTTCCAGGAATGTTCTGCTACCCGTTCCCCGGCTCCCGTGTGCACGTGAAGACCCTGCGTGCGAGCCAGGTTGAGCTGGTCTCACTCGACTGCGATCCGGCAGTGATCCACTTCAATCCGGCCTACTTGGGCATCGGGGAACCGTACCGGCAGACGGACATATACCTACTCTCGGGCATGGCCCGCATTCGACATTCCGGGCGATACGCCGAAATTCATGCGGGACACATGGTAGCCACGTGCAACAGCATCGACCTCTCCATCGAAGCGCTCACGCAGTGTCGCATGCTGGTGCTGCGGACGGACGAACCAACGCACATGATGGTGAAGGACCACTACGAGGAAAGTCTAAAAGTGATAGACGTCGAACGGCATCCGGATGGACCTCTCGCGCTCTCCTTTCTGAAAACCGTGGTGAATGAAGTGAAACGAGCGAACGGTGAGTTGAGGGCATCTCTGGAAAGCATCGTCCTGACGATTTTAGGTACGCTCGATAATATTTTGGACAGTGAGATACCGAAACGCCGGGCACTCTGGCAAAAATCGCTACTGATGCAGCTGAAGGAATCCATAGACAGGCAGTTAAGGGTAAGCGATTTAAGGCCGGCCACCCTCGCTGCCGAGCATCATATTTCGACCCGACAGGTGCACAGGGTTTTCAGCCAGACTGGCGAGACGCTTATGCAGTACGTAAAACGCCGACGTCTTGAAGGTTTCGCAAGTGACCTCCGCGATCCGGAACTCGCGCACTTGAAGATAAGCGAGATCGCCTCGAACTGGGGAATGCCAGACGCGGCCATGCTCAGCAAGCAGTTCCGGGTAGCTTACCAGATGTCACCGCGCGAGTACCGGAAGCTGCATTCCTTACCGTAGTACCCAATTCTGGAACCGGTCAAGTTTAGTTTCGACTCTGCTGCGCCGAGAAGCGCGGAACTGGCGCGCAGCTGCCGGTGAGTGGTCGCCGATCGACAAGACTTCGTCGGGGATACCTCTCCATGATGAAGAGGTATCGGCCACTCGGCGTCCGCCAAGAGGCTCCGACGCCAACGCACTCACCGCAACGGGCAATCCGGGTGAGTACGTAGCATCTCGGCGAAATTATCTCCCCATAATTCCTGCACGAAGCCTGCTTCGCGCAGTTCCCCTTTGCGCAGAACCATTTCACGCAGATAGCGACGGCGCGCCGCGGTCCCCCGATGGCCAGGACCGGACGTCAGTGAAGACGTTGCCTGTCACAGCTTCCGGATGCGACATCCCTCACATCTCTGCCGCGCCGTTGTCTTCCCCCCAGAGAACCCGCAGGACGTCAGAGGAGTACCCATGACCTTTCAGTCACCGCTCGCGGACCCGTCGATCGTGTCCAACCCCTACCCCGTGTACACCGAGCTGGCACAGCGCGAACCCGTTCACTGGGTCGAGCGCCTGAACGCTTGGGCGGTCCTGACGTACGCGGACTGCGCCGCCGGCCTGAAAGACTCGCGCTTCACGGCGGACCGGGGCACGGAGGTGCTGGAGGCGAAGTTCCCGGGCCAGCCGTTGCCGCCGGACAGCATCTTCCACCGCTGGACCAAGAACGTCGTGATGTACACGGACCCGCCGCTGCACGACGCGCTGCGACGTTCCGTGCATGCCGGTTTCACGCGTGCCGCGCACGGCCACTACAACGTTGTCCTGCAGAAGGTCGCGGCCGATCTGATCGCGTCGATCCCGGCCGGCGCCACGGAGATCGACGTCGTTCCGGCGCTGGCCGCGCAGCTGCCTGTGCGCTCCGCCGTGCACGCGTTCGGTGTGCCGGAGGAGGACCTGGACTTCCTGATCTCGCGGGTGGAAACGATCATGACGTACCACTCCGGTCCCAAGGACCAGCCGCTGTCGCAGGAGCCGATCCTCGACAGCCTCACCGACCTGCACACCTACGCACGCGAACTCCTCCAGGGACAGCGCGGGAAGGTGCTGCCGGACACAGTGCTCGCACGGCTGGCGGGCGCGCAGGACAGCTTGACCGAGACCACTCCCGAGCAGACGGTCCATCAGCTGGCCCTGGTGTTCGTTGCGTTGTTCGCGCCGACGACCCCGGGGTCGCTCAGCAGCGGCACGCTGGCCTTCGCCCACAACCCCGGCCAGATCGAGCGGTTCCTGACGAGCCGGGCATGCGTCGACAACGCGGCGAACGAAGTGGTCCGCTACAACGCCTCGAACCAGTTCACCTGGCGGGTCGCGGCGCAGGACGTCGAGATGGGAGGTGTGACCATCAAGGCCGGGGACACCGTCGCGCTGTTCCTCGGCGCAGCCAACCGGGATGCGGAGATGTTCGAGCAGCCGAACGACTTCGATCTCGACCGGCGCAACAGCCGGCGGCACCTGTCGTTCGGCACAGGAGTGCACGCCTGCCTGGCGGCTCAGCTCGTCTCCCTCCAGCTGAAGTGGTACTTCGTCTCGCTGCTGAACCGCTTCCCCGGGATCCGGCCGGCCGGTGAACCACTCTGGAACGACAACCTCGAATTCCGCTCCCTGCGTTCCCTGCCGCTCAGCCTCCGCTGACCTCCCTAGCGAGGATTCGTGACCTCAGAAGTCTCCCTGGTTTCCTCCGGGTCCGTACCCCCGGCGACGTGTCCCGCACGCTCGCCGGGGACGGCCGCACCGCGCTCACCCCGCTCCGTCGACCTCGACGAGGCCGAGGAATTCCTGCGCCAGTTCCACGCGGAGCGACCGAATCAGCCGGTGGCGCTCGGGAAGCGCCTGCAGCAGGTCCGCGCCGCCGTCGACACCACCGGCACCTACTGGCACACCAGCGCCGAACTGACGTACGGCGCACGGGTCTCATGGCGCAACTCCAGCCGCTGCATCGGCCGCCTTTACTGGAACAGCCTGCGGGTCCTGGATCGGCGGGACGCCACCACACCCGCCGAGATCCATCGGCACCTGTGCGAGCACCTGCGGCAGGCGACCAACGGCGGCCGCATCCGGCCGGTCATCTCAGTGTTCGCGCCGGACGCTCCTGACCGCCCCGGCCCCCGAGTGTGGAACGAGCAGCTCATCCGGTACGCCGGACACCGCCAAGACGACGGCAGCGTCATCGGTGATCCGCGCAATGCCGAGCTCACCGCACTCATCCGCGATCTCGGTTGGTCGGCCCCTACCGAGGGCCGGTTCGACGTCCTGCCGCTGGTCATCGAGATGGCCGACGAAAAACCCCAGCTGTTCGAGCTGCCGCAGGAAGTGGTTCTGGAGGTCCCGATCAGCCACCCCGACGAGCCGAGGGTAGCCGGACTCGGTTTACGGTGGCACGCCGTCCCCGCCATCTCGCAGATGCGGCTGCGGATCGGCGGGGTGGACTACCCGCTCGCGCCCTTCAACGGCTGGTACATGGGGACGGAGATCGGTGCGCGCAACCTGGTCGACGAGAACCGGTACGACCTGTTGCCAGCTGTCGCCGCCTGCCTCGGTCTCGACACGTCCGACGAGTCTTCCCTGTGGCGCGACCGCGCGCTCGTCGAGCTCAACGTTGCAGTCCTGCACTCCTTCCGGCTCGCCGGTGTCCGCATCAGCAACCACCACGAGGAGTCCCGGCACTTCCTGACCCACCTCGTGAAGGAGCAACATCAGGGGCGCACAGTCCCCGCCGACTGGAGCTGGATTGTCCCCCCGCTATCCGGTGGCATCACCCCCGTCTTCCACCGCTACTACGACACGGCCGAACTGCGGCCGAACTTCTACCTACCACACGAGTAAGGAGTGTTTGAGGCGGTCGCCTGCCCAAGGAAGATCCACTGAACCGCCCCGGTTCGAATGGAGACTCGATTCCGTGAAGGGCCAGAGTCATGGCACGTCCCTCCTCCTGCCCGCCTGAGCTGCGCAAGCGCGCGGTGCGCATGGGCGCCGAGGTCCGCGGTGACTACCTGACCGAGTCCGCCGCGATCAACGCGGTCATGGTCGAGCTGGGCATCGGCTCGCGCGAGACGCTGCGCATGTGGGTGCGGCAGGACCAGGTCGGCTCCGGACAGCGTCCGGGGACGACGACGGAGGAGTCCGGGCAGATCAAGGCGATGAAGAAGGAGATCGCCGAACTCAAGCGGGCCAACGAGATCCTGGAGGCCGCGGCGAGTTCCTTCGTGGCCGAGCCTGACCGGCCACATCTGCGCTCGTAGCGTTCGTCGACGAGCACCGGGACCGCTTCGGCGGCGTCGAGCCGATCTGCCGCGTGCTGCCCCGGCACGGCTGCAAGATCGCCCCCTCCACCTACTACGCCTGCAGGAAACGCCGCGAGGCTCCCTCGCCCAGGGCCATGCGGGACGGGGAACTCAAAGAACTGCTTTTAGGAGGCATACCAGGCCAACCACCGCGTCTACGGGGCGAGAGAGATCTGGCGGCACCTCAGCCGCCAGGGCCACGAGGTGGCCCGCCGCACTGTCGAGCGCCTGATGCGCGAGATCGGCATCGCCGGCGCCGTGCGTGGCGAGAGGTGATCACTACCCTCCCTGACCGGCCGCCGCCAGGGCCCCGGACCGCATCGACCGTGACTTCGTCGCCCCGACCCCCAAACCGCACCTGGGTCGGCGTCGTCCACGTCGCCTTCGTTGTGGACACCTTCCCCGGCCGCATCGTCGGCTGGTCCGCCTCGATGCCGAAGGAGACCCAACTTGTCCTGGACGCCCTGGACACGGGCCCGTGGCAACGCGACCGCGACGGCCGCCCGCCGCTGCCCGGCGAACTGGTGCACCACTTTGACGCGGGGGTCGCAATACACGTCATTCCGCCTGGCCGAACACCCCGACGCGGCCCACACCGCGGCCTCGACCGGCTCGGTCGGCGACACGTACGACAACGCGCTCATGGAGTCGACGACAGGCCTGTTCAAGACCGAGGTCATCAAGCCGCGGCGGCCGTGGAAGACGCTCTCGCACGTCGAGCTCGCCACCGCCGAGTGGGTCGACCGGTACGGCCACCGCCGACTCTACTGTGAGATAGGGCATATCCCGCCCGCCGAATACGAAGCCAACTACTACCGAGCAACCACGAAACCCCAGCTCACAGCCACCGACTGAGATCTCCAACGAAACCGGGGCGGTTCACCGGGGGGGGCGAGAACCGGAAAAATATTCCGGAAAGTACAAATGCCATTGCCTACTCGTGATCGCACTCACCGACGACAAGGGCCGTCTGCTCTGGGTCTCCGCGGCCCGACCCGGACGCGCCTCGGAGATCACCGCCTGCCGTCACGACAAGCTCACGCAGAAGCTACAGGTGGCCGGGCTCGGCGCGATCGCTGAGCTGGGCTTCGTCGGCCTCGACGACAGTGGCCCGGACGCCGACCCGGCGGTGATCACCGGCTACAGGGCCGCCCGCACCGGCCCCTGACCCGCAGTCAGAAACTTTCCAACAAGGCACTGGCCGCCGTCCGGGCACCGGTCGAGCACGGCTTCCCCCACCTGAAGAACTGGCGCGTGCTCGGCCAGGTCCGCACCGACCCGAAGTGGGCAACCACACTGGTGAGGGCCCTGCTGGTGCTGACGAAACGGGAAGTTGCCCGCTGACCGATGACCTTGCCGGGAGTCATCCGCCCCCGACCAGAACGAGCACCCCGAAGCCCAGGCACACGAGCCCCGTGATCGGCAACTTCACGATGCGCACAACTCACTCTGGCGAGATAGCGCAACTTCATCGGTTTCCTTGCTCTTGCCGTTCCAGGTTGTCAGACAACTCGCTGCGTATCAGCCGACAGCATGAGGCCAACCAGCGCCATCTCTCGAAGCAAATTCCCTATAATTCCACATCCCCGATATATCGCCCATCAGCACCCCTTCGTATTCCCAGGGAATCTCCCCCACCGGTCTCGGTATGCATTTCATGTCGGATTCATGACAAAACCTGAGTGGATGATCAACGCTCCTGGTCAACTGCGGGAATCTGACTGTCCAGCCGGGATTTTTTACTGACGTTTCACCCGACGAGGAACACCGAACCGCGATCCGGGCGACAGCCTGCACCGCTAGCTCGAACTCGCCCCCACTCCCGAGTGCTGCAACTTCAAAAGGTATTGTTCCGGTGAGTCACTCTCGGATCTCCCCCCATAGAAACCACGAGAGGTCGGCCATACTCATGTCGATTTTTCGCAACAAAGTCACGCAAGGAAATCCGTGAACAGTGTTGCTCAGTGCTTACAAAATACCATCGCCGATCCTAGGCACGCTGCCCTGCACATCGAGGTCGCGAGCACCGGACCATTCATCATTGCCATGCGGGACGACACTTCGTACTGCGTCAAGAAATTGGCCCGGACACTCGGCAGGGGCAGGAGCAGCGGGGTTCAAGTTCCGCGGGAGGTCGCCGACGTCGTCTCGGAGAATTATCGACTGTTTCAGGCCGACATACGCAAAGCATTGAGCAAGACGATCTGTCACCCCGGCGGCATCACCTTCCATGTGCTCGATGCCCAATTACTGGAACAGGGCGTCCGCCATCGCGCCGGCGCCGGGCCGCTGCTCAGCCTCGATCCTCTGGTCGAGGAGGCTGACCATCACTTGCGGGCCTCGCGAGGGTTTCTGCTCGGCGGAGTGAAACACGTGGGTCTCGTACCAAGCCCAGGGGCACAGTCGTTTCTCCGACAAATGGCCACGCTGTCGGTCGATACCGAGTACACGCTGATCGAGGACGACATCTTCACCGGCGGCACCATAAAAGAGGTGCTCCGTATGCTGCAACGCCTGGGAGTGCGGATAGGGCGCGTGGTGACCGGTATCCGGCTGTCCGATGAGGCCGATGATCCCATTCCGGGTGTCGTGGTCGATCCCGTGCTGCAGTATCGTATCCTGGGCAGTTCTGAGAAAACGCATCCTCTGGAGATCGCCGACCCGAGGAATTTTCTGCTCGGGCTTTCGGGACTGGTGGTCCGGCTGCCCGACGGGAGCTGGACACGGGCGCCTTACTGGCTGCCGTTTGTGAGAGCCTCGGTACGCATCGGAATATCGGCCGAATGCGAAGAAGAGTTCGCGCTGCTGGCAATGCAGGCCAACCTCGATTTCTACAGCCGGATTCAACGGTCCCTGGGCAGGATCGTACGGATATCCGACTTCCCTTCTCCGGTGCGCGATCTGCTGTCAACGCTGGGATTCGCTCAAATGTCGACCCCTGCCTGCATAGCATTGGAGCATATGATGACGCATCTGGACCAGCACATCGAAACCGTGATCGGCGGGGGCAGAACGACCACAGAGATCAGGAACAGCGTTCCTTCGGGTGCGAAGTCCCTGCGATGACAGCGCCAGACATCCTGCCCAGGACGATATTCCTCGACCTCAACGGGACGCTCATTCCGTCTTCACCCGGAGCACCTCTGGACATGGCTGCCCTCCGGAAGGTGGGACAATTAGCCCAGAGGCTGCGAGCGGCCGGGGCAGCGGTGGGCCTGTGCTCGGACTCGCCGCTGGAACAGCTGCGGGACTTCGGCCGGCACATCAGACTCGGTGAACCGGCGGAATTCCCCGTGGTGGCCGAGAACGGGAACGTCGCAGACATCGACGGGCAGGTGAGGGTGCTGACACCCTTCGCCGCGCTGACTGAGGTCCGTTCGGCGGTTGCCGCGCTCGCCTCGGCGTACGGACTTCAGCAGGCAGACGAAACGCTGGCACCGGAATTCGGTGGCATCCGCCCCGGACCCGACCGGTGGGCGTTCGGCGCCAACCGCAGAGCGTCCGTGAGCGTCTTCGGGCCGCGCGATTTCCTGACCGCCGTACGGAAGAGCTTGCAGGACTGGGCGGAAGAGCACAGCACCGAGATTTCGCTGGAAAGCAGCCCGGACGGCCTGTACCTCGGAATTCACCCGTATCGCCAGGTGGGTTCGGGGAAGCGGCGGACTCTGGCCATGCTGGCGAGCAGCCAGAGCAGTAAGAACGAGCTGCTGATGATCGGAAATTCGCTCGCGGACTGGGTCCCTGTCCGACACGGAGTCCGATGCGCGTTCGTCACCGATTCGACCATTCCGGACGATGTCCGTGCCGAAGCCTGGTACGTCTCGGCACAGCCGGATGTGTACGGGGTCATCGACACCCTGACCCGATTGACCGATCTCGCCGCCGGTCGGGCCACCAAGCTTTAGGAACCGCCGATTCCGGATTTCCCCGACCCGATTGTCAGAAACTCAATCGATATCCATAGGAGTGATCAGTGTCTCGTCTTCGTCTTGGTATACTCGGGTGCGGACAGATCGCACAGCTGATGCATTTGCCGTACGTCGCAGAACTGCATGACCGGTTCGAGTTAATAGCCCTGTGCGACCGGGCAGCCGACCTTGCTGGACGGGTCGCGGCTTGTTATGGCATCGGCAGGACCTACGCGTCCTTGGACGAGATGCTCAAGAACTCGCCGGAGATCGATGCCGTTCTCGTACTGAATCTCGACCACTCCGATTCCGTCAGCGCCGCGCTCCGTGCGGGAAAGCACGTATTTACCGAGAAGCCTCTGGGATACACGGTGGCAGAGTCAGAGCAGGCGGTTCGGATCTCCGAAGAGACCGGAAAGGTTCTCATGGTCGGCTATATGAAGCGCTATGACAGTGGTGTCCAGCGCGGCCTTGAGGAGATCAAGAAGATGGCGCGCCCGATCATGGCGCGCGTTCATCTGGTGGTCGGCCCGCAATACGGAAACTGGATTATCCCGGAACTTCTTGAGATCGACCGGTCGAGTAGCCAGAACGCGGAACGCGATACACGACGTGACCGAGTTCTCGACGAGTCGAAGGACATGGACCAGGCGGCACTGAACGCCTACATGGAGATGTTCGGTGTTTGGAGCCACGACATCAACATCTACCGCAGCGCCTTTCCTGACGAACCGGTCTCGGTGAAGGCCAATACCAATCCGGGCGGAAGTGCGCTGACCGCTCTCCTCCAGTACGCGGACGGGTTCCAATGCATCTTTCAGGGAGCGAGCACATCGGTGCACAGATTTGAGGAGAGCCTCACCGTCTGGGGTGACGACCGTACCGTCTCCCTGGATATCTCGAATCCGTTTCTCCGTCACGCTCCCTCGACGGTCAGGATCTGGCGGAACGAGACCGAGCCCCTGCCGGGCCACACGCGTCCGGCAGAGATCGAAGAAGTCGTCACGGGTTCGTACGAAGAGGCGTTCAAATCGCAACTGCGCCATTTCCACGAGTGTGTCACCTCCGTAACTACCGACCCCTTGACCAGCGGACGGGAGGCCCTGAAGGACACCCGTCTGATGGCCAGGATCGTGAAGGCAACGATGGCCGAAGGTCAGTGAAGAAAAGCGACGAAAGACAGCTCACCAATGGAATCGAGGAGAATTGATGCCCAGATCTGACAAGGTTCTGGAGACGCTACAGCGTCACGTTCTGGTGGACGGCCTCGACCTGGTCGTCGACCTGGAGCGAAGTCACGGATCGACGCTTGTCGACGCCCGTTCCGGAATCGAATACCTCGACCTGGTCACCTTCTTCGGTTCGCTGCCGCTCGGCATGAATCACCCGGCTATGGTCCAGGACACGAACTTCATGACGGACCTGGCCCGGGCGGCTCTGCACAAAGTGGCCAACACCGGTTTCTACACCGTTGAGTACGCACACTTCATCGAGACCTTCACCCGAGTCCTCGGAGACCCAGACCTGCCGCGCATGTTCTTCATCGACGGCGGCGCCTTGGCCGTGGAGAACGCTTTGAAAGTCGCCTTCGACTGGAAAGCGCAACGAGTCGGCGCGGGCGATGGCCAGGAACTGAAGGTCATGCACGTGACCGGAGCATTCCACGGCTGTTCAGGCTACACCATGAGCCTGACGAACATAGGCGACTCGAAGGTCACGGATCTGTACCCCAAGTGGGAGTGGCCGCGTATCTCCTTGCCCGATCCGGATTCAGCCGCAGAGGTACTGCGGGCAGCCCGGGACATATTCGAACGACAGGGCAGCGAAATCGCCTGCTTCATCGCCGAACCAATCCTAGGATCAGGCGGCGACGTTCACCTGAGCGGCGAATTCCTCACCGGTATGCAGCGGCTCTGCCAGGAGCACGACGCCCTGTTCGTGCTGGACGAAGTACAGACTGGGTGCGGCTCCTCCGGCACACCCTGGGTCTATCAGCAACTCGGCCTGGAACCGGACATCGTGGCTTTCGGGAAGCGGACCCAGGTGTGCGGCATCATGGCCGGCCGACGGGTCGGCCTGGTGCCTGACAACGCCCTTGTAGTTTCCGCGCGGCTCGGCTCCACCTGGGGCGGGAACCTGGCCGACATGGTCAGGACTACCCGAGTTCTGGAGATCATGGAAAACGAGTTCCTAATCCAGGGAGCGGGAGAAAAAGGAAAGCACCTCCTGACCCAACTCCAAGCACTTTCCGAGCGATTCCCGGAACTGCTGACGAACGCGCGCGGGCGAGGTCTGATCTGTGCGTTCGACCTCCCGTCCGGCGAAGTCCGGGAAAAATTCCTGGAGCGGCTGTACACGGAAGAACACACCCTGCTCCGGGCAAGTGGCGCCCAAAGCATCCGACTCCGCCCCTCATTGGCAGTGACGAAAAGTGAACTCGACCGCGGGGTCCAGGCCATCAGCCGTGTGCTCAAAAGCATGTAGAAAACCTATTGGTGCGGAGGACGAATGAACTACGCGGTTCGCAAGGTGCTGGGTTCGGAAATACCTGTTCCCGCGCGCTGGCCGTTGACCGCGATCGCCACGAACTTCGCCGCACTGTCCGTTTTCATGACGTTCTTCGGTACCTGGCTCGTCGGTCCCCTCAAGGCCACGGCCGGGCAGGCCTCCGCCGCGTTCATGCTGGCGGGCGCCGCGGGGATGGCCGGAGGCTACCTCGGCGGCCGTCTGACGGACCGGATCGGTTCCCGGCCCGTGGCGGTCATCGGCTCGGCCCTTCAAGTCGCCTGTGCCGCCGCGCTGTTGCTGCCTGCGCTCCAGGTCTGGTGCGCCTGCGCGGTCCTGGTGATCATGACCTTCCTCCAGCCGCTGCGCAACGTCGCCCAGCGCATCGCCCTCGTGGAATCTGTATCGGGCGAAGAGCGGGACGGCGTCTTCGCCGCGTACCGGCTCGTCGTCAGCGTGGGGACCCTGGCCGGCCCGCTCCTGGGCTCCGGCCTCGTGGGCGTCGGCTGGTGGGCACTGCACCTGGAAGTCGTGGTGATCTGCCTGATCTCGCTGAGCTGCGTCATGCATCTGTCAACATCGACAATGATACCTACTGAGGGTTTTCAGGGTGGCCCCCGAATGAGTGACAGCGGGACCGGAGGCAACGGACAGGGCTCCCATGCCGTTGAGAGAGGTGTCTAGGTCTTAGGTCTCAACTCTCCAGCTCAGGAGCCCTGTTGGTCCCATATCCTGCCGCACTCGACCTGCCGCACGCACTCGTGGAGTGGGTGACGATGCTGATCGTCACCCACGAGGGTGACCGACGCTGCAAACTCCGGCCGTCCGAGCGTGCGGTGATCGCTCTGGCATACCTGCGCCGACACGACCCCCTGGCGCAACTGGCCGCGGGTTTCCGTATTTCCGTCGGCACCGCCCACGCGTACGTCACCGCCGTCGTCGAGTACCTCGCGGACAAGGCGCCGGGCCTGCTGAAGGTCCTGCGCGAGGCAGACTCCGACTACGTTCTCGTGGACGGCACGCTCGCCGAGTGCGACCGGGTCGGCGACGGACGCGCGGACTACTCGACCAAGCGCAAGCGGCACGGTGTGAACGTGCAGGTCGTCACGGACCCGGACGGCCGGACGCTGTGGCTCTCGCCTGCCCTGCCCGGACGCACACACGACCTGACCGCCGCCCGCACACACAAGATCATCAGGATCTGTGAGCGCCAGGGCGTCCCCGTCCTTGCCGACATGGCCTACATCGGCGCGGGCGAGTGGGTCACCACCCCCAAGCGCCGGCCGCCCCATGGCGAACTCACCACAACCGAGCAGACGGTCAACCGGGCCCTGGCCGCCACTCGCGCACCCGTCGAACGAGGCATCGCCCGCCTGAAGTGCTGGCGAATCTTCCGTCACGCCCGGTGCAGCCCGAACCGCATGCCGTCAATCGCCAAGGCCGTCCTCACCCTGGAGCGGCACCACTGAAAAGGCTCACTGAGTTTGAATGCGTGATGTCGTCATGGTGGGGCGGGGATGAGTCCGGTGCCGACGAGGCAGCCGTCGAGGACGTCGTGGCGGTACTGAAGCTGCCGTAAGCCTCGCCGGACGGCGGCGATCAGGTCCTGCGGGGCGGCGAATGCGCGGTTGGCCAGGGTGGTGCGAAGCAGGATGGACCAGATGCCCTCGACCGGATTGAGGTCCGGCGCGTAGGGCGGGAGTTGGTAGACGGTGAGCCAGTCGCGTTCGGCGATGTAGCGGCGCATACCGGTCGTCAGGTGCGTGTTGAGGTTGTCCCAAACGAGCACGATCGGGCCGCCGAGCTGCTGGTGGGCGGTCTGGATGAGGTCGCGGTAGTCCGTCCAGGCGAAACTCTTGCGCCCGTCCGGCCGGGCGTCGGGGCTCGGCCGGTAGATCAGCCGGGAGGAGCGGCCGGGTTTGTAGCAGAGCAGGGCTGCGACCGATAAGCGGCGTCGGGAGCGGCCCCGCACCCGCACGGTCGGTGTGCGACCGCGGCGGGACCACGTGCGCGTGGTGGGCGGCGTCATCGAGAAGCCGGCTTCGTCTTCGAAGACGAGCCAGGCACCGAGCGCCGCCGCTGTCCTTCCACCTGCGGCCAGGTCTCCTTCACCCACCCGGCCACCGCCGCCTCGTCACGCTCCACCGCCCGCCGGGCGGGGACCTGGCAGGACCAGCCGTGCCGCTTGAGCAGGGCAGCGACGCCCTGGATCGTGTAGCTCTTGTGGAACCGGCGGCCGATCAGGGTCTTGATCCGTGACAGGGTCCAAGTCTGGTCCGGCCAGCCATGCGCGACCGGGCCCTTGTCCAGCTCACGTTCCAGGACCGCGAACAACTCGTCGCTCAGCAGCGGCAGCGAGGCCGGCCCCTTCGAGGCCAACGCCTTCAGACCGCCTTCGGACCAGTCTTTATGCCACCGCTGCACCGAACGGATGCTCACCCGCAGGTCGCGGGCAATGACCGCATTGTCGTCCCCGCACGCGAACCGCTCGGCCGCATCCATCCGCAACCGCTCACGAAACGCCCGCCGTTCGGCCGTCAGCCCACCACCCTGCGCGTACCTCATACAGACGGCATACCGCCGGGATCACGAACCGCCAGCCCCCGACGACACCACGCTTTCAAGGTCAGTAAGACACTCAGGGCGACCAGGACAGTCGTTCAGATAACCAAGAACAAACAGGCGGGAACCCGCCCCATCTCCGCAGTCTTCGGCGACATCCGCCTCTACGGCCTGAGAAGCCGTATCTCAACCGAATGTGATCCCTTGATTTCTGCTGGTCAGGCATGGTCTCACTTGGGGTGAGGGAGGCATGCGGCGTCTTGTGTCCGCTTGATGGCCGAGGGGTGCGCGGTGGCGTCGGTGCTGGGAATGCTGGAGGAGCGGGAGACGGCTGCCCGTGTGCGGGTGGAGGGCCTGCGGGTGGAGGGCCTGCGGGAGGATGCCGCGCGGCTGGCTGAGGCATTGGAGGCCGCGGAGATCGAGCTGGACCGGCGGGTGATCGCGCGGGAGGAGCTGGTCGAGGCGTTGGCCGCCTCCGCGGCCGAGACGACTGCGGTGACCGAACCCCGGACCGAGGCCGAGCAGGCAACAGTGCCCTCGCCTGCACCGGTGCCGGGCTCGACGGTGCCGCCGTGGCGAGACGGGCTCCCGGTGACGGTGCTGACCTCGGACTACCAGCGGATTCTGGGTGTGGTGGAGGAGCGGTGCCCGGCGGGCCAGGGGCCGCTCAAGGCCAAGGAGATCGCGGTGGGGCTGGGCCTTCAGACGACGCCGGCCAAGGTCGAGGGGGTGCGCTCGAAGGCCAGGCGCCTGGCGGAGCGCGGGTGGCTGGTGCAGGAGACGTCGGGCATGTTCAGCGCCGGCCGACGGTCCGTGGCCGTGCCAGACGCCGGCCCATCCGCGTGACCATCGACCACCGGATCATCGCCTCGCTGGTAGCGGGCAGTGTTTCGTAATCCCTCGCCAGTCGGCGGGAGTTCATCAGCCACGCGAACGTGCGCTCTGCCACCCAGCGTCTGGGCAGCACCACGAACCCCTGCATGTCGTCGGTGCGTTTGACGATCTCCAAGGTCAGGGCGAGTTTCTGACGGCACCAGTCGACGATGGAGCCGGTGTAGCCGCCGTCGGCCCAGACGAGGGTGATGTCGCGGTGCAGGCTGCGCAGCCGGGCCAACAGGCCCACGGCGGCGTCGCGGTCGCCGATGTTCGCGGCGGTGACCGCGACGACCAGGAGCAAGCCGAGGCAGTCGGTCACGATGTGCCGCTTACGCCCGGGCACTTTCTTCCCGCCGTCGTAACCGCGTGAGGAGGCCGGCACCGTCGCGGCGGCCCGCACCGACTGCGCGTCGATGATCCCGGCCGTGGGCTCGGCCTCTCGGCCTTCGCGCTCCCTTACCCGTCCGCGCAGCCGGTCGTGGAACTCGGCGATCAGCCCGTGCTCGCGCCAGCGGCGGAAGAAGGCGTAAACCCGGCCCCAATCGGGGAAGTCCGCGGGCATCGCCCGCCACGAGATCCCGCCCGCGACCAGATAGCGGATCGCGTCCAACATCTGCCGGTGGCAGTAGCCCTCGGGCTGTCCGCCCCGCCCCTGGAGCCAGGCCGGCACCGGCAGCAGCGGCCGGATGGCCGCCCACTCCGTGTCCGTCATGTCCGACGGATACCGGCGCACCCGTTCGGGACGGTCGGCCGCGTTGCCGTACACGTGCGCGAGGCAATCACACGACACGGCGGGCGAGTTGAAGTCAACGGGCTCGGGCGCGTACAACAACGACAACAGGGCCTCCGGGAACCGCTCGGAATGGGGTCGCACCCCCGAGCTACCAGGAGGCCCTGCCTTCATGCGCATACACCGGGAAGATCACCCCGGCGGGAAACCTGTTCGACCTGCACGTTCCATGATCGGTTGAGATACGGCTTCTGATGTTGGCCACAATCTCCGCCTGGACCGTGATCTACACCTACGAGACGGTCCTCCCGATCGTCCTCTCCCAGTCCCACGGCCTGTCTCCGTCGGACTGGGGCCGGGTCTACGCACTCGGCCCGGCTCTGGTCATCCTCTTCCAACTACGCATCGCGCGATGGATCGTCGGATTCTCCCCCACGTTCTGCCTCGCGGCAGGCACCATCCTCATGGGGGCAGCGTTCCTGACCCTCATGATCCAAGCGACACTGGGCGCCGTTCTGGTCCTTACCCTGGCCTTCATCGTCGGCAACATGATCTGGGGCCCGGCAAGCGAACAGGCAGCACTCCGCTTGGCACCCGAGGGCCACCAGGGCGCCTACCTGGGCGTGATGTCCTCGTCCATCTGGCTCGGCAGCGCACTGGTCCCGGGACTGGGCCTGCCCCTACGGGAACACTTCGGCGACACCGGCCTATGGATCGCCGTACTGTCGATCGCCCTACTGTCTGCGGCGAGCTACCTCCTGACGAACAGAATGGCCCACACTCCAGGGAGCTACCGGAAGGTAACTCCTCCGTTTGGTAAGGGTGTTGGCCGGTAGGGTACTGGTGTGTGGGAGGGGACCGAGGCTGCGCTGGCGGACGTGTTCGCTTTACTGTTGCCGCAGGTGGATGAGCGACAGCGGCGTCTTGTGCTCGGTGCGGCGGCCCGTGTGCTGGGGCTTGGCGGCATCCGGGTGGCGGCCGGTTGCGGTAGGAGTTGCGAAGTCCACGGTGTCCCGTGGTGTCCGCGAGCTGATGGTCGGCGGGGAGCCGACTGGCCGGGTCCGGGCGGAGGACGCAAGCGACTGCGGGATGCCGATCCGGTTCTGGTCCCTACTTGTTGGCACTGGTCGGGCCGGACCAGCGAGGTGATCCGGAGTCGCCGTTGCGGGTGGACGGTGAAGGCCACCCGCACGAACTGCTGGGCGACATCGGCGGTGGATCCGCTCTGCGCTCCGCGCAGCTGGAGCAGCTGTTCCTCGGCGCTCTCGATCGTCCGGGTGATCAGCGTGCGCTGTTCGGCCGGCACGGCCGCTCGCCACATCCTTCCCGAACCGGGCGCCTTCTTCTCCTTGCCCAGCACCCGCAGCTGTGCGGCCATGATCGCGCTCTGGTGTTCCTTGCGCAGCCACCAGGGGTCGTTGTCGTATCCAGGAGGCCCGTCGGCCCCTCGGCGCAGACGGATGACGTTGCCCATCCAGGAGGTCAGCGGGCCGCCGTAGTCGGCCCCAGCCACGCCAGCCGACCCGCTCACCGAGCCGGGGCGGCAGAACATCCCGTCGGCCGGCAGTGCCCGCGGCCTTCCGGCACCGCTGTCCATCCACACCAGCGCCTGATGTTCACGTCCTGTACACGCGACTACGCGTCTCCCACCTCACGATCTTCTTGTGCAATGGCACGTGCTTGTCATCGAGAAGCTTGGGGACCGATCACCACTCCTTGGGAACCGGAGTGGTCCGCAGGAGTGGTCGTCCTGCTGCTGTCCCGTCGAGAGCGCGATGGGCCGGGCAAGCAAGCAACGACCGTTACCGCTCTTTCAACCACGCCCTCAGATACCGGCCTTCACACCCGACAGCCGCTCCGACGCCTCCCACAACGCTTTCGCCCGACGCGCGTCACGGGCCCACGGCGCGCGCCGCGCGGATACGGGCAGAGTGTGGGTGAGGGAGCCGGGGCCGATGTAGACACCCTGACCGACCGCTGGGCACGTCGCAGCGTAGAGCGTGGGCAGAGCGCCGGCCTCCGGTGGCCGGGCGACGAACCGGTTGCCCAGCACGAGCAGCCTGTCGAGGAGACGGGGGCCGTTCTGCCCGACGGCGTTGCGCTGAAGGCCGGTGGCCGCGTATCCCGGATGCGCGGCGGCGGCGACGGTGGTCGCTCCTGCCGCTGATAGCCGACGCGACAGTTCATGGGTGAACAACAGGTTCGCGGTCTTGGAGCGCCCGTAGGCCAGCCAGCGCTGGTAGAAGCGGCGTTGGCCCTGGAGGTCATCCGGTTCGCACCGGGCCGCGAAGTGCATGACGCTGGAGACCGTGATCACGCGAGACCCGGGTGTGGCAAGAAGGCGCGGCAGCAGCAGCCCGGTCAGTGCGAAGTGGCCCACATGGTTGGTGCCCAGATGGGTCTCGAACCCTTCCGCCGTCCTGCCGAACGGTACTCCGCCGATCCCGGCGTTGTTGATCAGAAGATCGAGACGGTCCATGTCCAGTTCCGCGGCGAACGCCCGTACGGACGCCAGATCGGCCAGATCCAACGGCCGGTACTCGACGTCGATGTCCGGCTCCCGCGCGCGCAGCCGACGGACTGCCTCCATCCCGCGCTCCGGGCTACGGCAGGCGAGCAGCACCTTGGCTCCGCGCACGGCCAGTTCCTGGGCCGTGCAGTAGCCGAGGCCGCTGTTGGCCCCGGTAACCACTGCGACACGACCTTTCTGCCACGGGATGTCGTCCGCTGTCCAACCTGCCATACTCCGGCTGCTCCTCGTGCTCGGCCGTGGGTAATGTGCCCAGGCGTCCGATCGGTCAGGATACTGTTGGCGCAAGGCTGGCCCTTCGGGGAACATCCGGCTGTCATCGGACCTCTAGTGCCGCGTCAGCACTAGACCCGCGAAGTGCGGGTCTAGGAGTAATAACAGTGATTTAGGTGGTTTTCCCGCGGGTCGGCCTGGGCTTCGTCGGCCCGACCAGGGCTGCGCGGGGTGCATCCGGCCGGGATGGGTTGCGGTGCTCGCTCCTCTTGAGTTTCCCGTTGGACATCTTGCGTTTGATGACGCGGGGGTTGTTGCGTAACTGGCGGGGAGGCAGAGGACGTTCGCGGATCTCACGTAGTGCCGTGGCCAGGGCCCTGGTCGGCCGGGAGGGGGAAAACGCCGCCTGGTCGGTGACCTGGCGGCGGACGATGCGCAGGGTGCGGGTGAACGAGATGTGGTCAGGATCGTGCTCCGCCTGCTGCGCGGCTTTGTGCATCAGGTCCCGCAGGGCGTGGTGCACCAGGAGGAAACCGAAGATCTCCTGTTCGACGCCGGCCGGGTGTTGGGAGCGTAGGACCATGCGGGGTCCGCCCTGATGGGTCTTGATCTCGTCCAGTGAGGGTTTTCAGGGTGGCCCCCGAATGAGTGACAGCGGGACCGGAGGCAACGGACAGGGCTCCCATGCCGTTGAGAGAGGTGTCTAAGGGCTGTCCCGTAAATGATCTACGGCATGCTGGTTGACCTGCTCGTTTCCCGTCACTCGGCGAGGGTGAGGTTGTGCAGGCGGGCGATACCGAGCATGGCGTGGTGGACGCCGTCGCCTTTCAGGCGGCAGTCGCGCAGGATCTTCCAGCTCTTCATCCGGGCGAATACGTGCTCGACGCGGGCGCGGACCTTGCGGTGGGAGGCGTTGTGCTCTTCCTGCCAGGCCGGGAGTTCGGCCTGGCCGCGTTCGCGGCGGTGCGGGATGACCAGGCCGGTGCCCCGGTAGCCGCCGTCCGCGATCACGGTCGTCTTTCCGACGGCGTCCTTTGCGCCGGACAGTTCCCACGCCTTGCAATCGTTGCGGTTGCCCGGCAGTGGCCGGCCGACGGCGACGACGAGCCGGGTGTCGGCGTCGATGACGACCTGGTGGTTGGTGGAGTACCGGTAGTTCTTCGACTGCTCGGCGATGCTGTGGTCGCGGGTCGGCACCAGGGTTCCGTCCGCGATCAGCACGGTGTCCTTGCGGAACCGTTTGCGCTGCTGGAGCGCGAGCGACGGCCCGAGGTGGTCGACGATGCGGTCGGCCGCCGACTTCGATACCCCGAACAACAGGGCGAGCTGGCGCAGGGTGAGGTTCGTGCGCCAGTACGCGGCGACCAGCAGGACCCGGTCCTCCAGCGGCAGGCTCCAGGGCCGGCCCTTACGGACCGGATCCGCGCCCTCCCGCCGCAAGGCGGTGATCAGCTTGCTGAACTGACGCGGACTCAGCCCGGTGAACGGGGCTATCCAAGACGGCTCCGACGCCGTGATCACACCAGCCACACCAAGATCATCTCACCCGTGACCAGCAGTTACGGGACAACCCTTAGCCGGACCCGGGCCGTCTGGCAGTACCAACCCGTCCCGGCGTTGTCGGGGCTGCTTACCGCTCGGCTCGGCATCCCCCGGAACCGAACTGCCCCCAGCTTCAACCGGATTGCTACGACAACCCGGTGGTGAAGGTCTCTCACCTCACTCGATTCCATGGCGCCTCGTGGCGCACCCACCCGCTACGACAAGACCCCAGACAGCTACCTCGCCGGCCTCCACCTACGAGCCTCAATGGTCTGGATCAAGGACCTCACCCGGAACGCACATTGATCACGACTCGATACGCGCCCTAGGGTGCGTTTCATATGTGGATCTTGATGTGTCAAGATCCCACTTCGTGGGGCGGCATGATCTGACGAATACACAGTGGGCGAAGCTGGAGCCCCTGCTCCCGGTCGGCAAGAAGCCTGGACGGCCACCGGTGCACACCAAGCGGCAACTGATAGACGGCATACGGTGGCGCACCCGCGCCGGTGCTCCCTGGCGGGACGTGCCCGAGCGCTATGGCCCGTGGGAGACGGTCTACGGCCTGTTCCGCCGCTGGCAGCGGGACGGCACCTGGCACCGCATCTTCGAACAGCTGCAGGCCCAGGCCGACGCCGAGGGACTGATCACCTGGGACGTCTCGGTGGACTCGACCATCGCCCGCGCCCACCAGCATGCGGCCGGCGCCCGCAAAAAGGGGATCTGCAGATCGAGCCGCCAGGCGGTGTGTTCATCGAGCCCGACGACCACGGGCTCGGACGCTCCCGGGGCGGGCTGACAACCAAGCTCCACCTGGCGGTCGAGCAGGCCCAGAAACCGATGTCGCTGGTCATCACGGCAGGACAGCGCGGTGATTCCCCGCAGTTCCAGGTGGTCTTGGGCCGCATCCGGGTGCCCCGGCTCGGGTCGGGCCGCCCGCGCACCCGGCCGGACAAGGTGCGTGCCGACAAGGCGTACGGCTCCCGCGCGAACCGTGCCTACCTGCGCAAGCGCGGTATCCGCTGCACGATCCCGGAGAAGCGCGACCAGATCGCCAACCGCAAGAACCGCGGCTCCCACGGCGGCCGGCCACCTAAGTTCGACAAGGCCGACTACAAGGAGCGCCACGCGGTCGAGTGCGGAATCAATCGCCTCAAGCGGCACCGCGCTGTCGCCACGAGATACGACAAGTTGGCAGTTCGCTACGAGGCGACCGTGCTGGTCGCAGCCATCAACGAGTGGCTGTGACCAGCACTTTCAAAACGCACCCTAGTACTCCAGCAGTACTTTGACGTTTTCCCTGTTCAGGGGCGGTTTGGGTGAGTGTAGTGGGCTGATCGCGGGTCCGTTTTCTCTTTCCTTGGCCGCCCCTCGATCGTGTGCAGCCGACGCTCATAGTGGCAACGGTCTGGGCAGCCTCCGGGCGTGATCGACGAGCGTGCAGTTGAGATCTGGAACGACGAGCTCGAGGAACTGTTCCTGCGTACCGGCCACCGCTTCGGGCGCGTCGAGCCGCGTCGCAGGATGCGTGACTACGTTCGCGGGCTGCTGGGGCCGGTCGGCCGCAAAAACAGCTGGCAGCTGGCCGAACACGCCGGACACCACACGCCCGACCGCCTCCAAAGGCTCCTCAACGGTGCCCACTGGGACGCCGATGAACTCCGCGACGACCTCCAGCAGTACGTAGCCGAACGGCTCGGCGAGCCCGACGGCATTCT
Source organism: Streptomyces ipomoeae 91-03 (assembly GCF_000317595.1). GTDB lineage: Bacteria > Actinomycetota > Actinomycetes > Streptomycetales > Streptomycetaceae > Streptomyces > Streptomyces ipomoeae. Next base: position 89,045 of record NZ_AEJC01000665.1, read on the forward strand.
CATCCTCGACGACACCGGCTTCCTCAAGAAAGGCACCACGTCGGCCGGCGTGCAGCGCCAGTACTCCGGCACCGCCGGCCGCACTGAGAACTGCCAGATCGGCGGTGCGACGCGAGGTCGCACGCTGTGAGTGGTTACGCAGGGAGGAGGTCGGCATGACGCCGATGACGTAACCCGGGCCAGTGTCCAAGGCCCGTCCCCTCCCCGACGTGCGTCGCTGGTAACGGCGGGGTGCGAAGCTCGGGGAAGAAGCCCAAGAGCCCCCGTTCCACTTCAGTTCAAGAGGTCGTTGCAACCCCCCGTTTGTAGGGAGTTGCAGTGGACTTCGAGATCCGGGAGGACCGGAGGCCGCAGGGGCCCAGGAAGCTCCTGAAGGAGCGTGAGCTCTACCTTTCCCTTGTGGATCAAGGAATGAGCAACGCGCAGGCCAGCAGGATCGTGGGGGTCCACGAGCGGACTGGCCGGGAGTGGCGTTACGGACGGCCGGAGGGCCGGGTCAAGAGGCCGCGGCCGAGGGCGAAGGATGCGCCCGCGGTCGCGGTCCGTGCCGTCAGGACGGCCGGGACGCGGTTGATCGAGGTCCGGGGCGACTCCCGTTATCTCGGCGGGGACGAGCGGATACACATCGCCGACCGGCTGCGGGAGAAGGCCACCGTCCGGACCATCGCGGCCGAGCTGGGCCGCAGCCCGTCTACCGTCAGCCGGGAGATCCGCCGCAACCGGCACCCCGTGAACGGCCAGTACCGGCCGCATGCCGCGCACGCCCGGGCACGGGCCCGGCGGCCCCGCCCCAAGGGCGGGAAGATCGCGGCGTGTGTGCTGCTGCGTGACACCATCCAGTCGTGGCTGGGGCTGAAGTGGAGTCCCGAGCAGATCAGCCGGAGCCTGCGCCTGCACTTCCCCGACCAGCCGGAGATGCACGTGTCGCACGAGACGATCTACCAGGCACTCTACGTCCAGGGCCGGGGCGAACTCCGCCGCGAACTCACCAGGGCGCTGCGGACCGGCCGCACCCTCCGCAAGCCTCAACGCCGTCCCGACCAGCGCGTTCCGCGCTATCCGGCACCGATGGTGATGATCAGCGACCGGCCGGCCGAGGCCGAGGACCGGGCCGTGCCCGGCCACTGGGAGGGAGACCTGATCATCGGCAAGAACAACGGCTCCGCGATCGGCACCCTGGTCGAGCGGACCACCCGCTACGTGATGCTGGTCCATCTGCCCGGCAACCGCGACACCATCACCGTCCGCGACGCACTGATCGACACCGTCAGCACCCTCCCGGCCCACCTTCGGCGCTCCCTGACCTGGGACCAGGGCGCAGAGATGGGCCTGCACCACCAGTTCTCCATGGCCACGGGCATGCCGGTCTACTTCTGCGACCCCTCCAGCCCCTGGCAGCGCGGCTCGAACGAGAACACGAACGGGCTGCTTCGGCAGTACTTCCCCAAGGGCACCGACCTGTCCCGGCACAGCCGCGAACACCTCGACGCCGTCGCCGCCGAACTCAACGGCCGCCCACGCAATGCCGCGAAGTTAGGCGTTATCAGTGCACGTCAAGAGTGTGGCCGGGATCGTTGATTCCTCCTTCGCAGACGGTTCCCTCGGGTTAGTCAGGGACGGTTCGTGATGGCCTGCCCGAGTCCGAGGTCGTGTTGCGCAGTCGCTCTGTCTCCAGCGTTGTTGTACCCGCTGTCCCTGCCGCTGGCGAGGTGTTCGCCCCGGGACATCTGGGCGAGTTGACACGGTACGTTCCCGTCGAGTTGGTGGATGCGGTGCTGGAGGAGACAGGGACGGTCCAGCAGCGATTACGGTGCCTTCCATCGCGGGTGGGGATTTACTTCGTGCTCGCGCTGGGGCTGTTCCCGCACCTGGGCTATGCCAGGGTCTGGGACAAGCTGGTCGCGGGTCTGGCCGGGCTCCGCGTTCCGGTCCCGTCGGAGAAGGCGCTGCGTGACCTGCGTCGCCGCCTGGGGCCCGCGCCGTTGAAGGCGTTGTTCGAGGTGGTCGCCGGGCCGCTGGCCCAGCCACGGACCCCAGGGGTGTGCTACCGGCGCTGGCGCACCGTCGCGTTCGACGGCTGCAACTCGCTCAAAGTGCCTGACGCAGACCGCAACCGGGGCTGGCTGGGCCGGGCCAAGCTCCATCTGGGCTGGGCCAGCTACCCCACGCTGCGGTTGATGACCTTGGTGGAGACCGGAAGCCGGGGTGTGCTCGGCGCCTGCTTCGGGCCCAAGCGGCACGGGGAGAACCACTACGCCCGCCGCCTGCTGCACCTGCTGGGCCCCGACCAGCTGGTGCTGGCCGACCGCGGCTTCGACGACGGCAGGTTCCTGGCCCAGATCGCCGGGACAGGCGCGCAGTTCTTGGTGCGCCTGACCTCGCTGTGGCGCCTGCCGACTGGAGACCGCCTGCCGGACGGCTCCTACCTGGCGCGCATCCGCGGTGTCCAGGTCCGCATCATTGAGGCCGATGTCACCGCGACCGGCACTGACGGCACCGCGGCGCGCGACGGCTACCGCCTGGTCACCACCCTGCTTGACCCGGTCGCCGACCCGGCCGAGATCCTGGTGCGGCTCTACCACGAACGCTGGGAGATCGAATCCGCCTACTACGCCCTGCGTCACACCCTGATGCGCGGACGCGTTCTGCGTTCGGCCGATCCGGCAGGCGTCCAGCAGGAGATGTGGGCGCTGCTGACGCTCTACCAGCTCCTGCGCACGGCGATGGTCGACGCCGTCGAGACCGCCCTGGGCACTAACCCGGACCGGGCCAGTTTCACCGTCGCTCTGGAAGCAGCCCGCGACCAGTTGGTCGCCGCGGGGGTCCCCGAAGACGCCGGCGACCAGGTAGTGGGCCGGATAGGCCGGGCGGTGCTGGCGAATCTGTTGCCCGCCCGCCGCGCACGCTTCAGCGCCCGCCGCGTCAAATGCCCCCTGTCCCGCTATACCTACCCCCGCCCCGAGGAGACCCGGCCCGCACGAAGCACCGCCATCGACTCGATCACCGTCAGCATCCATGCCGTCCAGCCCGCAACACCCGCATTCGTCTCGCGCCGACACCCTTTCCCGACCGTCACGCCACCGTCGACCTCACGTCCGCCCTCGTTGATCGACCAAGCTCACGCCGTCCTGCGCGCTCATCCCGGCCGCCGCTGGGGCGCCACCGAGCTGGCCACCGCTACAGGTGCACAGAACGTGAGCAGCTTCTGCGTCCTGCTGGCCCGGTGGGCACGCCAAGGGCAGATCACCAAGGTCTCGCAGGGGGTATACATGCTCCTCGAAGGGCCGGACGCACCGCCCCCAGCGCCCCCGACCCCGCCACCGGTGGATCCCACGTTGTCCCGACTGGACGGCACCCTCACCATCCTGCAGTCCGCACCCGAACACGCCTGGCGACCCGACGAGATCGCGCCCGCGCTCGGCATAACCAACGTGCACAGCCTCAACGTGCAGATGGCCGCCTGGGCCCGCAAGGGACTGATCGACAGGCCCCGCAAAGGCGCCTGCAGACATCGCACCAAACCGGAACCACCGGACACCTCCACCCACTTGACCAGCACTGATAACGCCTAACTTCGCGGCATTGGCCGCCCACGCAAAACGCTGGACTGGGAAACCCCAGCCCAGCGCCTCGCTAAACTCCTCGCCTGAGGGGCCTCGCGTTTTCCGGACAGGCTTCTGACCGTTTATTTCACGCGGCGATTCGCAACTTCTCATACTCGGCGTGGACTTCGCGCGGAGGGCGGTAACCCACCGCCGAGTGGAGGCGTTTGCGATTGTACCAGAATTCGATGTAGCGAGTGATGTCCTGCCGGGCGGCCTCGCGGGTCAGGTAAGTCACCCTTGATACGCGCTCGTTCTTCAGGGCATCGAAGAATGATTCGGCCATGGCGTTGTCGAAACAGATCCCGGTGCGGCCGGCAGATCTGCGGAGCCCGAACCGGTCCAGCGTCCTCCCGAACTCGGCTGACATGTAGTTACTTCCGCGATCCGAGTGAAATATCGCGTCGGCCGAGAGGTTCCTGTTCCGTGCCGCGTTACGGATCGCCCTGGATATCAGTGAGGTTTGGTAGTGGTCGTCCATGGCGTAACCGATGACTTCCTTCGTGCAGCAGTCGATGACCGTTGCGAGGTACAGCCAGCCTTCCCCGGTCGCGATATAGGTAATGTCACCGACGAGCTTCTCGCCGGGCGCATCCGCGGTGAAGTCGCGGCCGACGAGGTCCAGCACCTGGCCGGCCGCAGCCTGAGTGAGGTTGAACCTCTTCGGTCGTGGCAGGCAGGGCATCAGGCCCAGTTCGCGCATGAGGCGGCGGACCAGCTCCACGCCCGCGGCGACGTCCCAGCGGTGCAGCTGGGCCTGGATGCGCCTGTGCCCGTAGGTGCTGTCGGACATGTCGAAGGCTTTCTCGATGAGCAATTTCAGTTCTTCGCGCCGCTGGGCGGTCGCGGATTTTGGGCGGGATCGCCAGTCGTAGTAGCCGGATCTGGAGACGCCGAGTCGGCCGCACATGAACTCGACGCTGTATGCGTACTTCTCGGTGTCGAGCCGCATCTCGTCGATGAACTCGTACTTGCTTGCTACCGGGGATCCTTCGCGAAGTACGCTGCGGCTTTTTTCAGGAAGGTAACTTCCATCTCCAGCTCGCGGTTGCGTCGTTCGAGTTCCTTCAGGCGTGCTCGCTCGTTCACCGTCAGTTCCGCCTCGGGGGCCGGTTCCTGCTGCTTCTGGTACTTCTTCACCCAGCCGCGTAGCGTCTCCGAGTTCAGCTCAAGCTCCCGGGCGACTTCGGAGATCGTCTTGCTTGACCTCAACGCGATCTGGACGGCTTCCTCGCGGAACTCCGGCGAGTACTTACTGGGTGGCGCCACTTCTTCCTCGTTTCCTTGTTCAGGACAACCCTATTGGGTGCCTGTCCGGAAACTTCGTGGCCCCTCATCCAGATCTTCAAGACCTGGCGCATCCTCGTGCATTACATGCTGGACGAGGATGTCCCACTCCCTCCCAACATCGTGGCCCGGATCGAACTCCCGGACGTCACACCACGCGTCAAGGTCACTCTGTCACCCGGACAGGTCGCGGCAGTCGCAAAGGCCATGCGGAGGGTAGCGCCGCGCTATGAGGTCCTGATCTGGCTCGGAGCCTGCGCCGGACTGCGCCAAGGCGAGGCCTTCGGACTGAAACGAACCCAGGTGGCCTGGATGCACGACCTGCTTCACATCGAAGAACAACGCCAACGCGGCAAGGCCGTACGCCTCAAGACCAAGGCCAGCTACGCCACCTTGCCCGTGGATCACTTCCTGATCGAGCGACTGACACACCACGTGTCACGCTTCTCGGAGCCAGAGCCCGTCTCGCCAGCCGCCGAGCGCCGCCGCCAGGCACGCGGCTACGTCGAGCCGCCGGACGAGGGGCTGATCGTCACCAACCGTTTCGGCCGGCCCGTACTCAACACCGATTTCTATCAGAAATGGCGAAGGGCAGTGAAGCAAGCAGGACTTCCGGAAAGAACCCGCTTCCACGACCTCAAGCACTTCTACACCACCACCCTCGGCGGCTCCGGCAAGCACGACCCGAAGACCGTCCAAGCGCTCTCCCGGCACGCCAAATTCTCCGAAACCTGGGACACCTACGCCCACCCACCCCTCGCCGTGGAGGAAGTCACGGTCATCGTGTTCGGAACCGCGTTCTCACACATCGATGAACCGGCGGGCGCACTACGGAGTGGTCAACCTTTGCTGCTCGGGCATCGGACGTGTCCTGACACCAAGCGTCTCCCAGCCGATTGGCCTCCGTAGCGCGACAACTTCGGTCACCAACGATCAGCCAGTGCCGTGGGGCTGGCCTCGTTCGGCGTCACGGGTCGGATGCCGCGTTGCCAGAGCAGGCGCCGGTACTTGTCGTGCGATTGCTGCCCTTGCGCGCGGTCGATCGGGCTGGGACCGCTTGAGGGCCCCGCCGAGCAGCTCACGCGCGCGAAGAGTCGATCACCCGACGCGGGCACGCGGCGATCGGCCGACTCATCCTGTGGGACAGCCGCCGACCGTAGACGGCTGATCGTACGCCGCCAGGGCGGCGCCGGCGTGGCCCGCGCTGCCCTGGGGATCGTCGGGGAAGTGGTAGTGCCTCCGTTTCCTGCTGAAGTGGGGCGCGTCAGCTTCCCAGGTGCTTGGCGAAGAAGTCGTCGAGCTTCTGCATGGAGACCGCCATGTACTGCGGCTGGTCGTACAGGTCCACGTGTCCGGCACCGGGCACGACGAACAGCTCCTTGGGTTCGGCCGCCTTCTCGAACGCCTCGTCGGTGTAGTACCGGGACTCGGCGTTCTCGCCCACGATCATCAGAAGCGGGCGCGGGGAGATCGTCTCGATCTGCGCGAGCGGGAAGAAGTTGATCAGTCGCGCCGCGCTCGCCACCGTGTAGCGGCCCGTGTTCCTCGGGTGCTGCCCACGCGGGCTGTCGTAGTAGTCGACGAAGGTCTTGAACAGGTGCGGGGTGTTCTCGTCGACCTCGGTCGGCAGCGGCCTGAGGTATTCCACCTCGCCGCCGTTCGCCACACTGGTCCGGTTCGCACCAACCGCGGCGAGAAGCTCCTTGGGGTCCCCCATCTCCTGGCGGTGGACACGTCCCATGTTGAACATGCTGACGGTGGCGATCGCCTTGATGCGTGCTTCTTGCTGGGTGGCCGCGATGGAGTACCCGCCGCTGGCGCAGACGCCGACGACGCCGATGCGCTCGGGGTCCACGTAGTCCAGCGTCGTCAGGAAGTCGATGGCTGCGCTGAAGTCCTCCACGCGGTCGGACGGGACCTCTTCCTCGCGCGGCTGGCCGCCGCTCTCGCCATAGTGCGTGGCGTCGTACGCGAGGGCGACGTAACCCAGCTCGGCAAGGAGCGCCGCGTGCAAGCCCGAGGTCTGCTCCTTGATGCCGAGGAACGGGTGCCCGACGACGATGGCGGAGTACTTCTTGCCCGCCGGCCGCTCCTTCGGGGTGTACAGGTGACCTGCGACCTGCATGTCGCGATTGGGGAAGGTGACGTTCTCGACGGTCACGTTCGGGGCCGGGGTCGGGGGGACGGCAAAGGTGGTCTGGAATTCGAGGCTCATGAGCTCTTCTTTCAGGTGTTGGTGCGGTTCTGGTTCGTGACTGCCGATGGGAGCGTCGGCTGAGGTTCTGTCGGTGTCGTTCCTTGCGTTGGGCAGGCTGTTCTCAGCGGCGGGAGTAGTCCCCGTCCAGCCGCTGCAGGTCGTCGCGGACCCGCTGCGGTTCTTCCTCCAGCGGCATGTTGGCGGCGTCGCCGACGCCGTCGAGGGCTCCGTCGGGATCCGCAGGCAGAGCCGTGAACAGCGGCTCCAGGTCTCTCGTAGCCGGGCCGGGCTCAGCCACGAGCTCGAACGTCTTGCCGACGGCGGTTGGGGAGGCCAGAGCGGCGACGAGGACCTGCGCGATCTGCTGCCGCGCGACGGCACCGTCGCTGGGGCTGCCGGCGTGATGCCGGTCGCCCTGCCGCATGACCAGCTGCTGCTCGTCGGGGCCGTTCGCGTCGAACCAGCCCGGCCGCAGGATCGTGTACGGCTGCCCGCTGGCGCGCACGATGCGTTCGGCGCGGCGCTTCCAGTCGGCCAGGTGCGAGGCGTTGTACATCCCCGTGCGAGCCGTGACCCCCACCGCGGACATCAGGACGATCCGCACCTGACTGCCGGTCAGCAGGGCGAGGATGTCACGCACCCCGCCGTAGCTGACCTGTTCGATGGTTTGTTCACTGCCGTCGGCACCGTGGGTGAAGATCACCGCATCGACGCCGTCGACGGCGGTGTGCAGGGACTCGGGCCGGGTCAGATCGCCGGCGACGATCTCCACGCCGCCATCGAGCTGGGCCGCACGTGACGGATCGCGTGCGAGTGCGCGGGTGCGGTAGTCCTGACGGATGGCCTCGGCGGTCACCAGGCGACCGATGTTGCCGGTGGCCCCGACGACGAGCACGGTTGAGATGCTCATGGGCGGTCTCCTTCAGTCGTGGAATGGGCGGCGGCGTATGCGTCGTCGATGGCGTGCACGGTGTGGCCGAGAGCGTGCCGGGGCCCGGGAGGTGCGTGCGCACGGGGTGAATCGCACGGTGGTCGCGGTGAGCCTCGGCGGCGGGATGGCGGCGGTGATGCCGTCGGCCCTGACATCTCCGGTGAACCGCTCGGACAGCGCCTTCGTGGTGGGGGTTCCGTATGAGGTTCCATGCGGGCCCTCCTGCCCGTCTGGGCGTAAGGGCCTCGACGAGTTCGTCCTGGGTGCGCTCGTCGTCCAAGCCCAGGCGCAGGTGGCTGAGCGTCTGGTCGGGCCCGATGTGCCGGCCAGGATCGCGATGGTGATCAGGCTGCGGTCCCGCGGGCAGACGCCCTCGCGTTTCCACACGTCGCCGAAGAGGACGTCGTCGTCGGTCAACTGGACCGGCTTCGGGTGCAAGGTCGTCGGGCGGCCTGGAGAACCGAGCGCCTCGGGCATCGGGGGGCGATGCCCTGGTCGTGCGATGGGTCAGAGTGTCTGGTCGGCGGGGCGGAGGAGGATCTCGTTGATGGCGAGGTGCCGGGGGCGCTGGAGGGCGAAGGTGATCACTTCGGCGATGTCCTGGGCGCTGACCGTGGCGATGTCGTAGGCCTGCTGGACGCCCTGGCGGGTCTGCTTCGGCAGCCTCGTAGACGAATTCGAGGTCGCCGACGTCGGGATGGCGAATCTGCAGCGTACTGGTCATCGGCGGCGGCTTCCTGGGCATGGAGATCGCCTCCGTCGCCGTCGAACTCGGCCTCGAGGTCACGGTCGTCGACGTACAAGCCCCGTTCGTGACGACGCTCGGCCCCTTCCTTGCCGGACTGTTCGAGCGGGCGACGCGCGAACACGGCGTACGGACCGTCGTGTGCCCGGACGGCGTGACCCCGATGCCGTACGGCGCCCGCCTCGCCGACGGCAGCCGCCTGGAGGCCGACCTCGTCGTCACCGCCGTCGGCTGCCGCCCCAACACCGAGTGGCTTCAGGGTGCGGGCCTCGCCCTGCTGGGCGGGGTCGTCGTCGACGAGCGCTGCCGGGCCGGCGCACGGGACATCGTCGCCGTCGGGGACGTCGCCGCCCTCCCCACCGGCGACGGCCGCTTCCGCCGCACCCCGCACTGGGACGCGGCGATCAGCCAGGCACGGGCCGGTGTCGCAGCCCTGCTGCACGGCGACGCGGCGCCGCCGTACACGCCACAGCCCTACTTCTGGACGGAGGCGTTCGGCCTGGCCGTCAAGCTGGCCGGAAACCTGCCCGCCGCCGGGGAACCGACCGTACTCAAGGGCTCACTGGCCGACCGCTCCGCCCTGCTGCGCTGGGACCACCCGAACCACCCCGTGGTCGCCGCCCTCAACCACCGCATCCCGGTGAGCCGTCTGCGCGCGCTGGCGGCGTAACGACGTCGGACATCCGCCGAACCCCCGATCAGCCACCACCCAGCCCGGATCAAAGGAGATCGCCATGACCACCACGACGCCCCTCACTTCCGATCTCGACCTCTTCAGCGACGAAGCGCTCACCGATCCCTACCCCCGGTACAAGGCACTGCGCGACCTTGGACCGGCCGTCTACCTCAGCCGCCACAACCTGTGGTTCATCTCCCGCTATGAGCAAGTACGTTCTGCCCTCGCTGACTGGGAGACCTTCTCCTCCGGTCAGGGCATCGGCCTCAACGACGGTTTCAACGACGCCTGGGCCAGCGCCCTGATCAACATGGACCCGCCCGCGCAGACCGAGCAGCGCAAACTGTTCACCGACCGCCTGTCGCCCCGCGCCCTGCGGCCAGTTGCCGAGAGCATCGACCGCCGAGCCGAGCAACTGGCCGACGACCTGGTGACGCGGGGTTCCTTCGACGCCGTCTCGGGCCTGGCGCAGGACCTCCCCGTCCACGTGATCATGGACCTGATCGGCTGGCCCGAGCAGGGCCGCGACCGGCTGCTCGACATGGCCGCGGGCTGGTTCGACTCCGCCGGACCGGTCTGCCCGCGCACGGCTGCCTCGGTACCGCAGGTCGAGGCCCTCATGGGCTACCTGGCCGAGGTCGTGGCGAAGGAGAACCTGGTCCCCGGCGGCTTCGGCTGGACCCTGCTGGAGGCCCACAAAGCGGGCCAGATCCCCGTCGAGGGTGCGATCGGCCTGCTCGCGGGCTATGTGGTGGCTGCCTTCGACACCACCATCAGCGCGATCTCCAGCGGCATGTGGTTGTTCGCCCGCCACCCCGAGCAGTGGGAGCTGCTGCGCTCCGACACGGCCATGGTCCCCTCCGCCTTCAACGAGATCGTCCGCATCGAGAGCCCCATCCAGGTCTTCTCCCGCGTCAGCACCCGCGAAGTCGACCTCGGGGAAGGCGTCCTGATCCCCTCCGGCACCCGCGTCCTGCACAGCTACGGCGCCGCCAACCGCGACGAACGCCACTTCCCCGACCCTGACCACTTCGACATCCATCGCAACCCCGTCGACCACCTCGGCTTCGGCTACGGCAACCACGCCTGCGCGAGCCAGGGCCTCGCCCGCCTCGAAGTCCACGCCGTACTCAAGGCCCTGGCCGCCCGCGTGGAACGAATCGAACTGGCCGGCGAACCGGTGCGCGCCCTCAACAACATCACCCGCGGCTTCCGCAGCCTGCCCGTACGCGTCAGCTGACGCGCTTCCCGACCGAGGTGAGCCCGCAGCGGCAGCGGCTGTTCGCGCGCCGCGTGCGCGGTATTCCGGCTCTCAGGACCCTGATCCCGACCACGGCACGCGGGGCGACGGCGTCCCGCCGGCAGGGACGGGAACCTCATGCCTCACACGACCGCCTTCGCCAGGAACCAGTGGTTCCTGGCAATAGCAGTCAACGAGGTCTCGTCAACGTCGATCACTTTCACAGCCTCTTGAGGGCGGCCGCGCGGACTCCGGCACGATCCAGCCCCGGGCCCTGGGGCCACCGCGCCACGCCGAGCGTCACCGGCGTGCAGGATTCCAACCCGACTCTCCCGGCCGACATCCGTTCGCTTCGCCGGGGAGACGCCGGACGATACTGTCGATCCGTCCGAGGCTTCCCGACACACCGCTGGCCAGCTCCCGGCCAAATCCCCGCGCCGAGAGGGCACTCGGTATATCCCGTCTATCCACTCACGGATTAGACAGGGCAGACAATGCGCGGGCCGAATTCGACCCGAACAGTGCTCTGAATCGCGGAAAATTCAGAGCGGCAGACGAGTCAGGCTGTACGCCGGATTTTGTCACCCGGTCGCCTCGCGGCGGCCGGGGAGACGGCCATCCATCTAGGACCAACGTTGCCGCTGGCCTCGTGCGGTCTACCCGCGGACTCGGGCGGGCAGCCCTCGAACGTCCGCGCAGAACACCTCTTACAGCGCTCCTTTTGACCTTGCTCCAGGTGGGGTTTACCTAGCTGCCCAGGTCACCCTGGGCACTGGTGGTCTCTTACACCACCGTTTCACCCTTACCGAGGATCGAGATCCCCGGCGGTCTGTTTTCTGTGGCACTGTCCCGCGGGTCACCCCGGGTGGCCGTTAGCCACCACCCTGCCCTGTGGAGTCCGGACGTTCCTCGGGGAAGCCCCTGAGGGCTCCACGCGGCCGTCCGCCCGGCTCGTCTGCCGTGTCGACCATGGTAGCCGACCAGGCGCGGCTCCCGAGCTCTTCCGATCAGCGACCGACAGCCGGATTCGGGGTCTCCTTGATCGGTGTCCCAGCCGTGAGCTTCTCCGTGGAGTAGTCAAGCCACAGATCTCCAGTCACCCTGCCCCTCGCACCCAGCCGCCGTCCTGCGCGTACCGCCCACTCGCGAACCCCTGCCTCGTCGAGCTGCCCATCCGGGCCGAGCAAGTCTTCGCGCCCGGCTTGGTCGAGCCGGTAGGCAGCGGTCACCCGGTCTGCAACCCGGCCGCTGCCACCGATGACTATCCCCCGTTGCTCAGCCCAGGCTCGGACAGCACGGGTCTCGGTCCCAGAGACAGCTGGTCGCCGACGCTGCCTGGCCTGCATGGCCAGACATCCGCAGCTACGGGTGTTTCCGTAAGTCACCTGGGACTGGACAGCGGTGAAGATCGCTGCATTTCGGCATGCGCACTGGTAGTCGCGGATGATCTCATCTGGGTTTTCCGGGTTCCGGTAGGGCTCGGAGACGGGTGACAGCAGGCTGTCTGCGTGCGGGGCCGTTGGTGACAGGCGGCGCGGTGTCGGCGAGCCCGCCTTCTTTGGCCTTCGGCGCGGAGGACGCAGTGCGCCCCATACCGCGGTGATGTAGGCATCGGCAGCGGCCTGGTGCCGGGCCGTGCCGCCGTTGAGGTACGCCTCCAGGCCCGGCGCAGCCTCGGGGAAGCGCGCCGAGAGGGCCGAGGCCACCGCACTGGCCTGCTGGTAGGCCGCAGCCCGTTCAGGCACGGCCACGACCAGAGCGTGTGGAGCCGCCATTTCCGGCAGATCACCGATTCTCACGTGAACGAGCAGGTCCAGGAGCCCTGCTTCGATCAGCACGCGGCTCTTGTCGTTCTCATACTGGCGGCGGTCCCGCTGCCCGGCCGAGTGATGGAACACGCCGTCGTACTCGAGCCCTACCCGGACACCGTGAGGCAGATGGAAGACCGCGTCGACCTCGACGTCCTTGTAGCGCCAATGGGCCGGCTTGTACTCGGGTGAAACGGTGAGCTGGTGCGAGGCGAAGTCGGGCACGCCGTCCGGCAACCGTGGATCCCGGCTCACTGGCGACACGAGGTCGATGAGTCCCGCGAGTTCAGCAACCAGCCGGACCTGCTCCTTCGATATCCCAGAGGTCGAGCACTTGCCGCAACCGGTGCCCTGGACGCGGTTGAGGATGGTGGCCTCCCAGCCGTGGCCGTGACGGCACCTCCAAGGCAGGGTCGCGTACATGCCCTTGCTGTCGGCTTCAGCGGCCTGCTTCCGACGGATGTTGTGCTGGCTGGTAGGAAGCCGGCGCGGGTCAAGGGCAGGAGCATCCAGCTCGTCGGCGATTTCCGGGAACCAGGTGAACAACGAGTTCGTGTCGTCGATCACGTACCCCGCACAGACCAGGCAGCCGTCACCCTGAAGAGCCCGCTCTTTGACGACCGCTTCGAAGTGGTGCTCAACTGGCTGCCACGACCCGGTACTTGGATCGACGGCCCATGTCCGGCACGTCCATGGCACGCTCTCGTGTGCTGCGTGGGTGATGCCGCTAGCCGGTCTCTGTGCTCGGTACTGGGAGGCCAGGGTCGGAAGGTCTACGAGCCGGATCAAACGGCGGCACTCGGGGCACCCTGCACCCTTCTGGATGCGGTCCTTGGGCCAGGCCAGCCACGGTTCATGGCCGAGGTCAAGGGGACATTGCCACAGGTACGGGCTGACCTCGCCGCCTCGCTGAGCCATCGCCGAGACGTTCTCGGATAGGGCGAGGTTGTCCCGGTGCCACTGCGCTGCGACCTCCGGGATGTCCGCGACGGTGGTTTCTCCCCGGCCACCGATACGGCTGTCCCACCGGTCCTTGACCGTGACCTTGTGCCGATTCCAGTAGGCGGTGACTTCGGCCTGCCGGGCCTGGGCCGCTGCGAGTTCCTTCTTGATCAGCTCACGGCGGGCAGCGTTGACGTCGTTCCAGACCGAGCGCATCTGGCGAAGCATCCGTAGGCGGTCCTCGCGCCCGCTGCTCCCGGTATCGAGCGGCACTGGCTGAAGTGGCCATGCGGCCAGCGCTGCCGCGTCGCTCCCGGACGCGTCTGAACCTTGAGATGCGATCACGGCGTGAGGATACGAGCGAGGTCTGACAGAGCCGCGCCGATGTCCAGATCATTCACATTTCGCCAGGCCAGACACCTCGGACAATACTTTTTGTATAGTCCATGCTGTCCCACTGTCAGGTGCAACGCTGCTGGTCACAGCCTTTTCATCGAATGGTGCTTCAGGCAGCGGACGTCGCACTGCACGCACACGGCGAAATTCGACCCGGATTCGACCCTGCCGCCGATTTTCACCGCACCACAGCCCTCTGACCTGGGAAAATACAGGGCGGGAGCAATACTCGGATGTTACGCCGGGTTCTGTTCCGAGGGGTCCTCGCGGGCCCCTCGGCGACGGCCATCCATCTAAAGGGTGTTGCAGAAGGTTCTCCTCGGGCAGGTCGAAGTGGTGCTTGACCTGGTGTTTCACCCGGCGAGGGCGAGGTTGTGCATGGTGGCGACGGCCTGGACGGCGTGGTGAAGGCCGTCGCCTTTCTGACGGCAGTCGCGGAGGATCTTCCAGTTCTTCATGCGGGCGAAGGTGTGCTCGACGCGGGCCCTGACGCGTCGGTGTTCGGCGTTGTCCTCCTGCTGCCCGCGCAGCAGGGGGCGTCCGGCTCTTCTGCGGTGCGGGACGATGAGGCCGGTGCCGAGGTAGGCGCCGTCCGCGAGCACCGTGGTTCCGGTCGCCACGGCCGGCAGGTCGGACTCCCGCCAGACGTGAGCGTCGGCCTTGTTGCCCGGGGCCGGCCGGGCCGAGGCGATGACCAGGCGGGTGTCGGCATCAATGATGACCTGCACGTTCGCCGAGAACCGGTAGTTGCGGCTCGAGGCACCCACGCTGCGGTCGCGGACCGGGATCAGGGTGCCGTCCACGATCCACAGCCGGTCCGCCTCGGCGACCGGCCGTGGGGCGGGCTCCAGCGCGAGCAGCGGTCGCAGGCGCTGGATGACCCGGCAGACAGTCGCCGGGGAGATGCCGAAGAGCGGGGCGAGCTGCCGCATGGTGAGGTTGGTGCGGTAGTAGACGGCCACCAGCAGGACCCGGTCCGCCAGCGGCAGGCACCACGGACGGCCTCCACCGGGCCCGTCACCGCCCTGCTCCCGCACCACCTTCACCAGCTTCACGAACCGATCCATCCGCAAGCCCGTGAACGTCTCCACCCACACCGACTCAGCCCGCAACACCCCACCCATACAGGCAAAATGCCCTGAACCGAGCCTTCTGCAACACCCTTTAGGGTGCGTTTTGAAAGTGCTGGTCACAGCCACTCGTTGATGGCTGCGACCAGCACGGTCGCCTCGTAGCGAACTGCCAACTTGTCGTATCTCGTGGCGACAGCGCGGTGCCGCTTGAGGCGATTGATTCCGCACTCGACCGCGTGGCGCTCCTTGTAGTCGGCCTTGTCGAACTTAGGTGGCCGGCCGCCGTGGGAGCCGCGGTTCTTGCGGTTGGCGATCTGGTCGCGCTTCTCCGGGATCGTGCAGCGGATACCGCGCTTGCGCAGGTAGGCACGGTTCGCGCGGGAGCCGTACGCCTTGTCGGCACGCACCTTGTCCGGCCGGGTGCGCGGGCGGCCCGACCCGAGCCGGGGCACCCGGATGCGGCCCAAGACCACCTGGAACTGCGGGGAATCACCGCGCTGTCCTGCCGTGATGACCAGCGACATCGGTTTCTGGGCCTGCTCGACCGCCAGGTGGAGCTTGGTTGTCAGCCCGCCCCGGGAGCGTCCGAGCCCGTGGTCGTCGGGCTCGATGAACACACCGCCTGGCGGCTCGGTCTGCAGATCCCCTTTTTGCGGGCGCCGGCCGCATGCTGGTGGGCGCGGGCGATGGTCGAGTCCACCGAGACGTCCCAGGTGATCAGTCCCTCGGCGTCGGCCTGGGCCTGCAGCTGTTCGAAGATGCGGTGCCAGGTGCCGTCCCGCTGCCAGCGGCGGAACAGGCCGTAGACCGTCTCCCACGGGCCATAGATAGCGCTCGGGCACGTCCCGCCAGGGAGCACCGGCGCGGGTGCGCCACCGTATGCCGTCTATCAGTTGCCGCTTGGTGTGCACCGGTGGCCGTCCAGGCTTCTTGCCGACCGGGAGCAGGGGCTCCAGCTTCGCCCACTGTGTATTCGTCAGATCATGCCGCCCCACGAAGTGGGATCTTGACACATCAAGATCCACATATGAAACGCACCCTAGGGGGAATCCACGCGGCCGTCCGCCCGGCTCGTCTGCCGTGGCGACCATGTTACCGGGCGGGCGGAGGGCTTCGGTCCCGCCGCCGTCGCCAGGAACGAGCCCGCGAGGATCAACGCGAAGGCCGCCAAAATTCCCGGTGTGAGGGGTTCGCCCAGGAAGAGGGCGCCCGCTGCCACCGCCACCGCCGGGTTGACGTACGTGAAGACCGTCGCCCGGGTGGGGCCCACCTCTCGGATCAGTTCCAGGAAGGCGACGAAAGCCAGCGCCGTGCAGATCACGCCCAGGCCCGCCAGGGAGGCCAGGACCGGACCGGAGGGCATCGTGCTCGGCCAGGTCAGGGCCGCCGCGGGGGCGTACACGATCGCCGTCAGGAGCAGGACCGGGGCTATCAGCTGCAGCGTGGAGACCTGCTTCAGGTGGCGGGCCATGATCAGGGGGGCGGTGGCGTAGCCGACCACCGTGATCGCCACCTCTGCCAGCGAGCGGGCGTCGCCTCCCGTGAGGTGCGGGACCATGAGGACCGCGACCCCGGCGAGGCCCAGGCCCAGGCCCACCACGCGCCGGGCGCCGAGACGTTCCGTGTCGCCGAAGGTGGGGGTCCCCCCGCTCGAGCGGAGCCGAGAGTGGGGGAGGGCCAGGACCACGCCCACGATCGGTACGCCCGCGATCAGCAGGCCGGCCGTGGAGCTGGAGAGGTGGCGTTCGGCGTCGGTCAGCGTCCACCAGGGGCCGATGACCTCGATCACGGCGAAGGCCAGCATGGGGCGCCAGTGTGTCCGTACGGTCGCGGCCAGTCCGCCCTGGCGGATCGCGAAGGGAAGCAGCAGGGCCGCGCCCAGGGCGCAGCGTACGAAGACCACCATCGACGGGGAGACGCCGTCCACCGCCACTTTGATCATCAGATAGGGGATGCCCCAGAGGACTCCCATCAGGGAGAAGAGGAACCAGCCGCGTGCAGTCATGAGGGGAGTTTCGGCCGGGGCGGTGGCGTACGTCTTGAACGCTGTTGCGCGTTGAACGCTGTTGCGCCCCGATCACGACTTCGGGTCCGCTACGGCCGCCTCACACCCGCCCGGTACGCCGCCGGTGTCACTCCCAGTACCCGTCTGAACCAGCGCGTCATGTGGGCCTGGTCCGCGAATCCCACCTGACCGGCCACGTCCGCCGGGCGGGCGCCGGACTCCAGCAGCCCACGGGCCCTGCTCACCCTGTGCTGTGCCAGCCACGCGTACGGGGGCATGCCCATGGTCGTGCGGAAGGCTCGCAGGAGCTGGTAGCGGGAGAGGCCCAGGTCGGTGGCCAGGTCGGCGAGGGAGGGGGGAGTCATGAGCTCGTCTGCGAGGCGGTCTCGTACGGCGTGGGCGATGGTGCTCGCGCCCGGGACGGTGTCGGCGGTCGGGCGGGACGTGGAGTGGCGGCGGGCCAGGGCCGTGAGCAGCCAGGGGAGGCGGGACTCGGCCTCCAGGGGGTCGGGGCAGGTGCTCAGCTCGGTGTGGGCGATGCGCAGGGCGGCGGCCAGTTCGGGGTCGTGGAGCAGGGGCTCGCGGAAGTGGGGGATGCCGCCGAGGATGCCGTCGGTGAGAAGGGCGGGGGCCGGATAGAGGGCGCGGTAGGCGTACGTTCCGTATGCCGACTCGCCGGTGTGCGGTTCGCCGGGGGCCAGGACGACGATCGAGCCCTCCCCCACCGTGAGGGCGCCGCCCCGGTAGTCGATGCACGAGGCGCCCATGACGCAGATGCCCACGCTGAACTCCTCGTGCGTGTGCGGGGCGTAGCGGTGGCGGTCGAAGCGGGCGGTGAGGAGGTCGAGGGGGCGGTCGGGACGGCCGAGGGTGGCTCGGGTCCAGCGGGTTTCGCCGCTTCCGTTCACCTCGACCTCGTCTCCCCCGTCCGGTCCACCAGGCTACGCCCGGCGGGATCAGAGAAAGTCCGAGGTCTCCAGGTCGAAGGCGAAGGGCTCGGGGAGGGTGAGGGGCTTACCGAAGGAGAGAGTGCAGAGCTGACTGTAGTCATCCCTCTCCGGGTCGCTGAACAGCGTGACGGAAGAGGCACCACGGTCGACGAGCAGGTAGAGGGGGATGCCGCCACGGGCGTAGCAGCGGCGCTTGACCTCGCGGTCGATCTTGGGCCTGGAAGAGGTCACCTCAACCACCATGGCGACCCCTTCGCAGGGCATCCAAGGATCGGCGCCCCGGTAGAGCCGCAGCCGTGCGGGAGCGAACGTGCCGTCCGGGATCACGTGGTCCTTCGGGCAGGCATCCGCGCTCTGCAGCTTCAGGCCCTTGTTCCCGGAAAACTGCATGTCGGTCCGGGACCGCCTGATCACCTGGTTCACGATCAGTCCGATGTAGTCCTCGTGGTCCCCGTCCGGCGGCGGCGTCACGACGATCTCCCCCTCGATCAGCTCTGCCCGGAAACCCTCCGGGGTGTCCAGGGCGAGAAAGCCCTCCAGCAGGATCTCTTCCTGCGTGAGCGGCTCATGGGCCATGGCAGTCATGTCACGCCCCTCCTTCTGTCGCTCGCCAGACTGGGACATCGGCTGATCACCTGCCCGAGAGATCGGGAACCGTTCCCTCGATCGTGGCACATGAGCACGCCCCCCGTCAGGCTTTGCCCCCGGCCGCACCCGGTGTCGCTTGACCCTGCCGCGACGTCAACGTTTCTACTGGTCGCATGCGGATCGGAGAGCTGGCCGCGGCCGTCGGGGTGACCACTCGGGCGGTGCGGCACTATCACCAGCTGGGGCTGCTGCCGGAGCCGGAGCGGCGGTCGAACGGGTATCGGGACTACACGTTGCGGCACGCGGTCGTGCTCGCGCGGATCCGGCGGCTGACGGAGCTGGGGCTCGGGCTCGCCGAGGTGCGGGATGTGCTCGCGGACGACGCGGGGCGTGAACTGGCCGAGGTGCTTGAGGAGTTGGACGAGGATCTGGCCCGGCAGGAGGCGGCGATCCGGGAACGTCGGGCCCGGTTGCGGGTCCTGATGGAGGACGCGCGGCACGGGCGGCTGCCGGCCGAGGGGCCCGTCTCACCCGAACTCGCCGCGCTTTTCGGCAAGTTCGGCCCCGCGCCGCAGTCGCCGATGGCCGTCAAGGACCGGGAGATGTTCGCCCTCCTGGAGACGGCCGCGACGCCGGAGGCACGGGCGGAACTGCTGGCCGGGCTGGAGAGCATGGTGTCGGCCCCCGGCGCGGTGGAGCGGGCGCACGAGGCCTATGCCCTGCTCGACGCCCTCGCCGACGCCGACCCCGACGACCCCCGGGTGACCGAGGCCGCCCGGCTGCTGGCCGACCTGATCCCCCCGGAGATGGTCCCGCCGGACACCGCCATCGACGACGACGGCCCGGGCGGCGGCAACGGCAACGGCAACCCCGGCGACGGCGACGGCAGCGACAACCCCGGCAAGGGCGACGGCAACAGCTTCCTGCGGGCCTTCTACGCCGACCTCGCCCCGGCCCAGGCGGAGGCCATCCGCCGCACGCTACGGATACTGACGGAGGACCGCCGATGAGACCGATAAGGCCGAAGAGGCAGATAAGGCCGATAAGGCCGATAAGGCCGATGAACTCGTACCCAAGCAGCGCCTTCCGGATCGCCCACGCCCTCGTACGCCACGAACTCCTCCTCATGACCAGCCTCCTGCGCTGGCTCGTCCGCCGTCCGCACGGTGTCGGGGAGGGGCGGGCGTTCGGGTACGCGCGGGGGCAGGGGGCGGTGATGTTCGGCTTCGGGTTCGTGTGTGTCGTCGAGACGGTGACCATGTCCGTCCTGCTGCGCGACTTCCCGACGGCGCACCACGTCTTCCTCGTCCTCGACCTCTACACGGTCCTGATCGTCGCCGGGCTCCACGCGGCCTCGGTGACCCGGCCCCACGTCCTCACCGACACCTCTCTGCGCCTGCGTCGCTTCGTCGCCGGGGACGTGCGCGTCCCGCTCGCCTCCGTCGCGTCCGTCCGCCGTGAGCTGCGTACGACGCACAAGAAACGGGACGGCGAGCTCGACATGGAGATCGGCTCGCAGACCACGATCACCCTCGAACTCGTCGAGCCCGTCGATTACTTGACCTTCCTCGGTCGGCGCCGGACGGTACGGCTGGTGCGCTTCCACGCGGACGACGCCGATCAACTCGTACACGCGGTACGGGAGTTCACGCCGATACGAAACGAACCTTCGCCACTCCCGGCTCGGCCCGGGTGAGCCGTACCCGCAGCCGCTCCCCCAGCGGCAGCGGTTCGTCGGGGGAGCCGACGAGTCGGCCGATGACCGCCGGGGACTCCAACTGGACGATTCCGACGGAGGGTTCGCCCTCTCGTACGCGCTCCTCCTCCACGTCCACCACGAACCCGTCGAACACCTCTCCGACCCGGTCCCTGAGCAGTGCCGCCTCGACGATGTCCACGCACTCGCGCTCCACGCGCCCCGCCCGCCGGCCGCCTTCGGCCATCTCGTCCGGGAGGGTGTCGAGGGCGGCCAGGACCCAGTCGGGAGTCGGGGCGTCGGACGCCGCCGCGAGGCAGATCTCCGAGGTGTAGCGGTCGACGAGGCGGCGGAGCGGGGCCGTGCAGTGGGCGTAGGGGGCGGCTACGGCGGAGTGGGTGGTGATGTCGGGCAGGTGGCCGTCCCGGAAGACCGTGTAGTGCGCGCCGCGCAGAAGGGTCGTGCACTCCAGGAGGAAGGCCGCGTGGCGGGGTTCGTGCGGGTCCAGGGAGCGGATGAGTCGGGCGTACGAGACGTGGTGCGGCCAGTCGATGCGCAGGGCCTCGGCGGTACGGCGCAGACGGCCGACCGCGCCGTCCGGGGCGGCGGGGAGGGTGCGCAGTACACCGGTGCCGTGGGCGAGCATCAGCTCCGCCGCGGCCATACCGGTGAGCAGGGAGATCTGGGCGTTCCAGCCGTCGACGGGGAGGGGGGCGCGGTAGGCGAGTTCGTAGGTCTCGTCGGCGGCGCCGGTGCCGGTGTCGCTGGTGGCGCCGCCTTCGGCCACGTCCTCGCCCTCGACCGCGCTCCCTTTCTCGGCCCTGCCGCCGTGCTCGATGATCTCCTGCTCCGGGACGTTGAGGGAGATGCCGCCGCGTTCGACTTCGAGGTGTTCGCGCAGGAGGCCGATCTCCTTGAGCAGGGCGAGGGGCTCCTCGGCGGTTCCGGCGTCGATCTCCTTCTGTACGGCCTCGTAGTTCAGCTTGGCGCGGCTGCGTACGAGGGCGCGGCGGACGTCGACGGATTCGGTACGGCCGTCCGCGTCGAGGTTCAGCGTCCACAGCACCGCCGGGCGGGTGTGGTCCGGGAGGAGGCCGGCGGCGCCCTCGGAGAGACAGGCGGGGTGCAGGGGGACCTTGCCGTCGGGGAAGTAGAGGGTCGTGACCCGGTGGTGGGCCTCGGCGTCGAGCGCGGTGCCGGGGGTGACGAAGGCGGCGACGTCGGCGATGGCGTACCGGACGCGGTAGCCGCCGGGGCCCGGCCGGCTTCCCGATCGCCGTGACAGGTGCATCGCCTGGTCGAGGTCGTTGGCGGTGGGAGGGTCGATCGTGAAGAGCGGGATGTCCGTGGCGTCGTACGACGGCAGGCGGGGCGAGTTGGCGGCGTGCTCCGCCTCGACGAGGACCTGGAGCGGGAAGACGTCGGGCACCCCGAGTTCACCGCGCAACGCGCGCAGGGCCGCTCTCAGGGGGGCCTCGGCGGCGCCCACGACGTGGAGATGGCGGCGGGGCATGGATCGAGCGTAGGTCGGGGCGGACGGGACGGCACCCCGACCGGGTCCGCGGCACCCCGACCGGGTCTGTGGGAACCCGACCGGGTCTGCGGGAGCCCGGCTCCGCCCTCGTACGCCGCCGAGGGCCCGTCCGACAGATGCCGTTGCTCCCCGTACGCCGCCGAGGGGTCCGTCCAGTGGATGCCGTTGCTCCCCGTACGTCGCCGAGGGCCCGTCCAATCGATGCCGTCGCTCCCCGTACGCTGTCGCGGAGCCCTACAGAAGGAGTACCCGTGCTCGTCCTGCTGCCCCCGTCCGAAGGAAAGGCCCCCTCTTCGGGCGGTACCCCGCTGAAGCTGGAGGACCTTTCGCTGCCGGCGCTCACCGGGGCGCGGGAGGCCGTGCTCGGCGAGTTGGTCGAGTTGTGCGCGGGTGACGAGGACAAGGCCCGCGAGGTGCTCGGCCTCAGCGAGGGGCTGCGCGGTGAGGTCGCCAAGAACGCGGAGTTGCTGACGGCCGGGGCGCGCCCGGCCGGGCAGATCTACACGGGGGTGCTGTACGACGCCCTCGACCTGGCCTCCCTGGACGCCGCCGCGAAGAGGCGGGCGGGGCGCTCGCTGCTGGTCTTCTCGGGGTTGTGGGGCGCGGTCCGGGTGACGGACCGGATCCCCTCGTACCGCTGCTCGATGGGTGTGAAGCTGCCCGGCATCGGCGCGCTGAGCACGCACTGGCGTACGCCGATGGCGTCCGCGCTCCCCGAGGCGGCCGGCGACGGCCTCGTCCTCGACCTCCGCTCCTCGGCGTACACCGCCGCGTGGAAGCCGAAGGGCGAGGTGGCCGGGCGGACGGCGACCGTACGGGTGCTGCACGCGCCCACGCGGAAGGTGGTCAGCCACTTCAACAAGGCGACCAAGGGCCGGATCGTACGGAGTCTGCTCTCGGCCGGCATCGCGCCCAAGGGCCCGGCGGAGCTGGTGGAGGCGCTGCGGGACCTCGGATACGTGGTGGAGGTGGAGCCGCCGGTGGGTGCCGGGAAGGCGTGGACGTTGGACGTGCTGGTGACCGAGGTGCACTGACCGCCCCGGGTCCACAACTCCGCCCATCCCTCCCGGTTGCAGCATGCGCAACGACCGTTGCCCATGCTGCTGCACAAGGGCACGCTGGGGCCATGACCTTGCCGCTGCCCGCCTCCGTACTGGACCTCGCGCCCGTCGTGCCCGTCGTCGTGATCGAGGATGCCGCCGATGCCGTACCGCTGGCGCGGGCGCTGGTCGCGGGTGGGCTGCCGGCGGTCGAGGTGACGCTTCGGACGTCGGCCGCGCTCGACGCCGTGCGGGCGATCACGGCGGAGGTGCCGACCGCGGTCGTCGGAGTGGGAACCGTCATCTCTCCCGAACACGTGACGGAGTCCAGCGCGGCGGGCGCCCGCTTCCTGGTCAGCCCCGGCTGGACGGACGTACTGCTGGAGGCGATGCGGGCGTCCGGGGTGCCGTTCCTGCCGGGGGTGTCCACGGTGTCGGAGGTCGTGGCGCTGTTGGAGCGCGGGGTGCGGGAGATGAAGTTCTTCCCGGCCGAGGCGGCGGGCGGTACGGCGTATCTGAAGTCGATCGCGGGACCGTTGCCGCAGGCCCGGTTCTGCCCGACCGGGGGGATCGGTCCGGCAGGCGCGCCGGAGTATCTGGCGCTCCCCAACGTCGGCTGTGTGGGCGGGACCTGGATGCTGCCGGCGGACGCGGTGGCCGCGCGGGACTGGGGGCGGGTCGAGGCTCTGGCGCGGGAGGCGGCGGCGCTCGGTGGCCGCCGGTCGCCGGGCTCTGCCGGGGAATCGGAGGGAACCGGGGCCTCAGCGCAGGTGTGAGGTGTCGTTGAGGAGGCGGAGGGTGGCGTTGCCGTCGGCGTAGTATGCCAGTGCCGACAGGGAGGCCGCCGACAGCTCCATGCGGAACAGGGACTCCGGGGGTGCGCCGAGGGCCAGCCGTACCAGGGTCTTGATCGGCGTGACATGGGTGACGAGCAGGACGGTACGGCCCCGGTACGCCGCGACGAGTTCGTCCCGGGTGGCGGCGACCCGGGCGGCCACGGCCGCGAAGCTCTCGCCGCCGCCGGTGGGTGCGGCGTCGGGTGAGGCCAGCCAGGCGTTCATGTCCTCCGGGTACCGCTCGCGCACCTCGCCGAAGGTCAGGCCCTCCCAGGCCCCGAAGTCGGTCTCCCGCAGCCCGTCCTCGACCTTCACCGACAGCCCGAGCCGCGCCGCGACGATCCCCGCGGTCTCGCGGCAGCGGGTCAGCGGCGACGAAAGGATCTCCTGAATCGTCCCGCGCGCGGCCAACGCCACCGCGACCCGTTCCGCCTGATACCGGCCCCCCTCGGAGAGGGAGGGGTCGGAACCGCCGCTTCCCGAGAACCGCTTCTGGGGGGTGAGCGGCGTTTCACCGTGCCTGAGCAGCACGAAGGTGGCGGGCGTACCGAGGTCGGGGGCGGTGGACGCGATGTTCCTGGCGGCACGGATGTCGGCGGCGGCTTTGGCTGAGCCCGCGGCCGACGCGGAAGACGAAGTCGCGCCGCGCGAGGCGACCGGCGCGGGGACGGAGACCGTGTCCCGGGCCGCGACGACCGGGGCGGCAGGGGTACGTACCGGGGAGGGCGGTTTCGCTCCCGTCCGACTCCCGGCCCCGGACTCCCCGGGGGCTGCGTCCGGGGCAGCAGGGCTACCCACCGAACCCGAAGACGCTACTCCCACAGGGCCCCCGGACTCCCCCGGAGCTGCGGCCGAGGCCGCAGGACTACTCCCTGAGATCGGCGAATTCGCTCCGGCAGGCCTCCCAGCCCCCGGCTCCCCCGGAACTGCAGCCGAAACGGCAGTGCCCGCCGAACCCGAAGACGTCACTCCCACAGGGCCCCCGGACTCCCCCGGAACTGCAGCCGAGGCCGCAGGACTACTCCCCGAGATCGGCGAATTCGCTCCGGCAGGCCTCCCAGCCCCCGGCTCCCCCGGAACTGCAGCCGAAACGGCAGTGCCCGCCGAACCCGAAGACGTCACTCCCACGGGCCCCCCGGACTCCCCTGGAGCTGCAGCCGGGACGGCAGGGGCACCCGCCGAACCCGAAGACGCCACTCCCGCAGGGCCCCCGGTCGCCGCCTCGTCGCGTGCCTTCGCCAAAGCCGCCCGAATCTTCGCCGCGCCCGCCGCCGCGTCGCCGGGCGGGCCGGACGCCTCCGGGGCCGGGGACGCGGCAGCGGGCGCCCGCGTGTCCAGGTCCGCCGTAGACGTCGACTGTGACCATCGTTCGCCCCGCTTGCCCGCGTCCATCGCCTCGTTGGCGAGGCGGTCGGCGTGTTTGTTCTGGTCGCGGGGGATCCACTCGTAGGTGACGTGGTCGGGTGGGAGGATGCGGGCGGCCTCGGCGGCCAGGGGCTTCATGTCGGGGTGTTTGATCTTCCAGCGGCCCGACATCTGCTCGACGACGAGCTTGGAGTCCATGCGGACCCGGACGGTGGCCGTCGGGTCCAGTGCGCGAGCCGCCTTCAGCCCGGCGATGAGCCCCCGGTACTCGGCGACGTTGTTCGTGGCGACGCCGATGTACTCGGCGGCCTCGGCCAGCGTCTCGCCCGTCGCCGCGTCGCGGACGACGGAACCGTAGCCCGCGGGCCCCGGGTTGCCCCGGGACCCGCCGTCGGCCTCGACGATGAACTCCCGCACGCCGTACGCCCTTCGCCCTCCCGCCGCGCCGCGCCGCCTACAGGCCCGACTCGGCCGTGCGCACCAGGATGCGGCGGCAGTTCTCGCAGCGGACGACCGTGTCGGACGGGGCCTTGCGGATCTCGTTCAGCTCGGTGATGGCCAGCTCCTGGCGGCAGCCCTGGCAGGTGCGCTGGTACAGCTTGGCCGCGCCGATGCCGCCCTGCTGCTCGCGCAGCTTGTCGTAGAGCTTGAGCAGGTCGGCGGGGACGGAGCCGGCGATGACCTCGCGCTCCTTCGTCACCGTCGCCACCTCGCCGTCGATCTCCTCGAACGCGGCCTCCCGGCGCGCGGTCGCGTCGTCGATCTTCCCCTGGACGGCACCGACCCGCTCGGTCAGCTCGGCGACCCGCTCCTGCGCGGACTCCCGGCGCTCCATGACCTCCAGGACGATGTCCTCCAGGTCGCCCTGCCGCTTGGCGAGGGAGGCGATCTCGCGCTGGAGGTTCTCCAGGTCCTTCGGGGAGGTGACGGCACCCGAGTCCAGGCGCTGCTGGTCGCGGGCGGCGCGCTGGCGCACCTGGTCCACGTCCTGCTCGGCCTTGGTCTGCTCGCGGGCGGTGTCGCTCTCCTCCGTCTGCGCGGCCACGAGCAGATCGCGCAGCTGGGTGTGGTCCTTCGTCAGCGACTCGATCTCGGCGTGCTCGGGCAGCGACCTCCGCTTGTGCGCCAGCTGCTGCAGGCGTACGTCGAGGGCCTGGACCTCGAGGAGGCGGATCTGGTCGGCGGGCGCGGCGTTCAGTTGGGGGCTCCTGCGGTCGAGTAGGGGGAGGCCGCGTGGGCCGTCCAGGGGTCGGTGACCGTCTTCGAGACGTGGACGCGCAGTCCCCATCCGTTGCGGTCGGAGATCTCGTCGAGCTGGGCGGCGGCCAGCTCGCACCAGGGCCACTCGGTGGCCCAGTGCGCCGCGTCGAGCAGCGCGAGAGGCGTACCGGTGCCCTCCGTCGCGTGGGCGACGGCCTCGGAGGCCGGGTGGTGGCGCAGGTCCGCGGTGAGGAAGGCGTCGACACCGGCCGCGCGTACGTCGGCGAAGAGGCTGTCGCCGGAGCCGCCGCTGACGGCGACCGTGCGGACGACCGCCTCGGGGTCGCCGGCGACCCGGATGCCCTGCGCGGTGGCGGGCAGCCGCTCGGCGGCCCGCGCGGCCAGTTCCCGTACGGTCAGCGGGTGGTCCAGCTCGCAGACCCGGCCGAGACCGCGCCGCCCGTCGGGGTCGGAGGGGTCGGGGACGAGCGGTCGTACGACTCGGAGGTCCAGCGCGCCCGCCAGCGCGTCGCTGACGCCCGGGTCGGCGGTGTCGGCGTTGGTGTGGGCGACGTGCAGGGCGATGTCGTTCTTGATGAGGGTGTGGACGACCCGGCCCTTGAAGGTGGAGGCCGCCACCGTCGTCGTACCGCGCAGATAGAGCGGGTGGTGGGTGACGAGCAGGTCGGCGCCCAGCTTCACCGCTTCGTCGACGATCTCCTGGACGGGGTCGACGGCGAAGAGGACCCGGGTGACCTCCTGGTCGGGATCTCCGCAGACCGTGCCGACCGCGTCCCACCCCTCGGCCCTCTCGGGCGGCCAGAGGGCGTCGAGCGCGGCGATGACTTCAGACAGACGGGGCACGCACCAAAGGCTACCCGCACCACCTGGGTCTCCGATCGCCGTCTCCCTCCAGCACATCCGCTGCCGTTCCCCGCGGTGAATCGCCGGACGAGCACCCTTATGTGTGAAGGGGATGCCTGGCTATCCCACGTCTGTGCGTGCGAAAACTACTTTCGTCGCCGGAGGTGACCGAACGATGACGGCCTGTGCACCCCCCGAGCTCTCGACCCCGTTCGAGCAGGGGGGATCCCCACCACCCGGGACGGGAACACCCACACCGCCCACGGAGGGCACCGCGGCGCCGCCCGGCTGTGTGATCACCGCCGACGGGACGTACGCGGCACGCCTCGCCCTCGCCGGCGAGTCCTGGTTCCCCGAGCGCTGGACCCTGGACGGCCCCGAGCCGTACGCCGTACCGCTGCCCGGCAACCAACCGGAGGAACCCGGCACCGAAGTACTCCCCCTGACCGACGGCCGCGTCCTGATCCACCGCGTCGCGGCCGACCGGCACCTGTTCTCGCTCCTCTACCCGACCGGCCCCCGCACCGGCGAACTGCAGCTCGGCGCGGTCGAGTGCGCCGACCCCGCGACCGAGCTGCGGCTGCTGCCGCCCGGTCCGTGCGGGGAGCGGGCGTACGCCCTCGCCGTGGGCCGCGGCGCCACGACGGTGTGGCTGGTGGCGGGCGGCGCGTTCGGGCCGGAGCCGCTGGCGCAGCTGCCGGGGCGGTGTTCCGGCGGTGTCTGGCTGGACCGGGCGGGCCGACTGCTCGCCCTGGACCAGGAGTTGGACGGCCGGACCAAGACGGTCGCGGTGGACCTGGAGCGGGACGGCGAGATCTCACCTCTGCTCCAGATCGCGGACCACAGCGACGACCGGCTGCTGCTCGCCGACCCCGACAGCGGACTGCTGCTGATCCGCTCCGACGCGCCCTCCCCCGGCCAGGACCGGCTCGGCTGGGGTGTGTTGGGCAGCACCCTGCCGGTCCGCTTCCCGGACTGCCTGCGGCTTCCCGACAACCACCGCGTGACGCCCTTCGCCATCCAGCCGGGCCAGATCCTGACCCCCGAGAGCTGCGCGGTCGCCCTCCGCGTCGACGGCACCCGGGGAACCTGGGTCGGCGTCTGGCGCCCCACCTCCCGACAGGTCCACCATCTGCCCGCCCCCGAGGGGTGGCTGGCGGGGGCCGGGCTGTGGAGCCGGGAGGGGGTGCTTCAACTGCCGTACGCCACACGGGTGGTGCGGTGCGGGGTGGCTCGGGTGGGGGTGCCTTGGAGTGAGGAGGCGGAGGACGGGGCGTCGCCTTCGCCAGATGCGGCGGGCGCACCGGACAGGGCAAGTGCGTCGGGTATGGCAAGTGCGCCGGGTACGGCGAGTGCACCGGGCACGGCGGGTACACCGGCTACGCCGACTGCCCCGACTACGCGGGATACGCCGGATACGCCCGATATCCCGAACCCGGATTCGTCCGGGCCGGCCGCGGCTCGGCCGGTGCCGTTGCAGCAGGCGCCGTTGGACGGGCGGGCGCCGGAGGAAGTGACTGTCGGGTAACCGTGAAGATGTCAACCGCGCAGATCACAGACCGATCAACACCCGCCCGGGCTCCTTCGGGACACGCACGGCGGCCCGTTAAACTCACCCGCCTGTAAGAAGATCATGCGACGGGGTGAACACCTTCTATGAGCGACGCGCACACAACCCAGCCGCCCACAGCCGACCCCCGCGAGGTGGAGGGCCACGGCAGGCACCGGGGTCAGATCTCGACCCACGAAGCCGAGACGGCCCCTCGCGGCCGTCACCGCAAGCCGGCGACGCAGACGGGACAGTCGGAAGCGACGACCGCCGCGGCCTGAGCGACAGCCCAAGCCCGCGAGCAATCGCAACCGGCAGCACCTGGCGAAACGTCAATTCATCGTCGAGGCCCGCCACTTCAGCGGTAGGACACGGCCCCGCCCATCACCGACGTCACCATGTCGTCACCGATGGGCGGGGCCGTCCTGCTTCTTCAGACCCAGCACCTCCACCGCCGCGAACGTCTCGCCCTCCGGCCGGTCGAGGTAGTACGGCGTGAGCAGCCCATCCAGTTCGTCGTAGGTGAAGGCGTCCTGCTTGGTGTCGAACTTCGCCTGTACGCGGGGCCGTTCGACGATAGCGACCATTCCCCCGTGGACGACGAGGAGCTGCCCGTTGACGCGGGCGGCGGCGGGCGAGGCCAGGTAGCCGACGAGCGGGGCGACATGCTCGGGCGCGAGCGGGTCGAGGCCACCGGGCTCGGCCGCGGCGTCTGCGAACACGTCCTCGGTCATGCGTGTCCGCGCCCGGGGACAGATGACGTTGGCCGTGACGCCGTACTTGGCGAGCGCGAGGGCCGTGGAGGTGGTCAGCCCGACGATTCCGCCCTTCGCGGCGGCGTAGTTGGGCTGCCCGGCCGACCCGGCGAGGAACGCCTCGGACGAGGTGTTCACGATCCGCCCGTACACCGGCCCGCCACCGTCCGCCTTGGCCTTCGCGCGCCAGTACGCCGAGGCGAACCGGATCGTGTTGAAGTGCCCTTTCAGATGCACCCGGACGACCGCGTCCCACTCCTCCTCCGACATGGAGAAGACCATGCGGTCGCGGAGGATGCCCGCGTTGTTGACGAGGATGTCCAGCTTCCCGAACTCGACGATCGCCAACTCGACCAGTTCCCGTGCCTGTTGGTGGTCGGAGACGTCCCCGGTGTGTACGACGGCATGCCCGCCGGCCTCACGGATCGACGCCACGACCTCCTCGGCGGGGCCCGTGGAGGCCTCCCCGGAGCCGTCCCGTCCCGGTCGGCCGTAGTCGTTGACGACAACGGCCGCGCCGAGCCGCGCCAGCTCCAACGCCTCGGCCCGGCCGAGCCCACGGCCCGCGCCGGTGACGATCGCCGACAGTCCCTCGAGCGGCAGTGCCATGCCCGGGCCCCTCTCCGCGTGGTCGGGTCAGATCTCGATGCAGGTGCGCAGCGCCGTGCCGGTCCGCATCTGGTCCAGCGCCTCGTTGATGTCGGCGAGCGGCACCCGGTGGGTGATCAGGTTCTCCAGGGCGATACGGCCCGCGCGCCACAGGGCGATCGTGCGCTCGTACGACCGCAGGACGTCCCCGCCGCCGTACATGGACGGCAGGATCCGCTTCTCGTCGAAGAACAGCTCGAACATGCTGAGCTGGAGGAAGTCGTCCATGGCGCCCGCGCCGACGATGACGAGCGTGCCGCCGCGCCGGGTGTTCTCGTACGCGGTGCGGGCGGTGGCCGAGCGGCCGACGACCTCGAAGACGTAGTCGAAGCCCTCGCCGCCGGTCATGGACTGATTGGCGTCGGCCAGTTCGTCGGGCGCGACCGCCTTGGTGGCCCCGAACCCGAGCGCGGCCTCGCGGCGCGAGGCCACCGGGTCGACGGCGACGATCTCGGCGGCGCCCTTGAGCCGGGCGCCCTGGATCGCCGAGATGCCGACGCCTCCGCAGCCGATGACGGCGACCGACGAACCGGCCGCCACGTCGGCGGTGTTGAGGGCGGCGCCGAGTCCGGTGGTGACGCCGCAGCCGATGAGGGCGGCGATGTCGAAGGGCACGTCCTCGGGTATCGGCACGGCGCAGCCGGCGTCGACGACGACCTCCTCGGCGAAGGTGCCGGTGCCCGCCATGCCGAAGACGTCACCGCCGGGCCGCTTGAAGTTGGGCGTCCCGGCGTTCATGAACCCGGCGAGACAGAGCTGGGTCTGGCCGCGCTTGCAGGCGGGACATCTGCCGCAGGCCGGGAGCCAGCAGACGACGACGCGGTCGCCCTGCTTCAGGTGGCTCACGCCCTCCCCGACCTCGACTATCTCCCCGGCCCCCTCGTGACCGGGGACGAACGGCCCGGGCTGCGGCAGCACACCGGACATCGCGGACAGGTCCGAGTGGCACAGCCCCGTGGCCCGCACCCGGATCCTCACCCGGCCCGGCCCGAAGCCCGCCGTCTCGACGTCGTCGAGCACCTCCAGCTTGTCCTGGCCGATCTCGTGCAGTACGGCTGCGCGCATGGTGCCGCTCCCTCCGGAGTACCTGACCTACGGTTGTGCTGGGTGCGCTGGGCGGACGGCGGGTCCGGGGCCGCTCATGAGTGTTCGACCAGGGTGTCCGCCAGTACCGGTGCGTCGTCCCGCTCGACGGCGGTCACCGCCACCCGCACCGTGGCGTCGTCCGGCCGCCACATCCGGATGCGGAGCGTCTCGCCGGGGAAGACGACCCCCGCGAAGCGCGTACCGTACGAGCGGACCCGGCCGACATCCCCGCCGAGCACCGTGTCCACGACCGCCTTCAAGGTGATCCCGTATGTGCACAGCCCATGCAGGATCGGCCGCTCGAACCCGGCCCGCGCGGCGAACTCCGGGTCCGCGTGCAACGGGTTCCAGTCACCGGAGAGACGGTAGAGCAGCGCCTGGTCCTCACGTACGGTGCGCTCGACCTCCTTGTCGGGGGAGGTCGTCGGCGCTTCGAGGCGGGCGGACGGGCCGCGGTCGCCGCCCCAGCCGCCCTCTCCCCGTACGAAGATCTGCGCCTCGTTCGTCCACAACGGGCCCTCGGCGTCGGCGACTTCGGTCCGCATCACCAGCACGGCCGCCTTGCCCTTGTCGTACACCGCCGCCACCCGCGATGTCGCCGTCGCCCGCCCCTCCACCGGAATCGGCCGATGCGACTCGATGCGCTGTCCGCCGTGCAGCACCTTGGCCAGATCGACGTCCACGCCGGGGACGCTCAGCCCTCCGATGACATCCGGCGCCCCCGCCCCCGCGACGGTCGCGAAGCCGGGCAGGACATGCAGCCGGGATTCGAGGGTGTAGCGCAGCTCGTCGGGATCGGTCACGGGGACTCCGGCGCCGATACCGAGGTGATAGAGCAGCACATCCTTCCGCGTCCACGAGATCTCGACGGAACGCGGCTCGGCCGCGAGCGCCTTGGCTGCGTCGATGGGCATGGGGCTCCTGTCGGGAGGCGTCGAGGAACCTCGGTACGACCGTCCGCACCAGCGGCCGCACCGAGGTCGTCACATGGGCCGGAACCCGCTCCCCTGACCTTCCGCTAGAACGCGTTCCAGTCCGGCGAACCTCTGTATAGCCGAGCCGCGTATACTTGTGAAGGCTCCTGACACTACGTCAGATACCCGCCTCCGGCCCGCGCCGCACGGCGACATTCGCCCTGCCGAACTCCGCACATCGGGGCCATCGGGGCCGCCGGGGTCCCGTCACCGAGAGTGCCGCGCACGGAAGCCCTCCGGGAGGCCCACCAACAGGGCCGGCCGCGGCAGAGCCGAGCGGACCACTCCAACCAGCCGGGCCGACCCCCCTCCCCTCCACCCACCACTGACGACCTGTCACATCCCCATGACTCGGTCAAGGATTCGTTAGCCACACGAAAGACCGGAATAGTTGCCCAGGCACACGAGGTTCAGCTGACACATAGCCCGTGATCCCACGTACTCCGCGATCCCTCACCCCGGCCAGGAGGCCCCGCTCCATGATGCAGACGCCCACGCCCACGACCGCCGTCGACCGGGCCACCCGGAGACCGACGGGAGCGATCGTCCCGGTGCTGGCGTTCGCCGGGATCGTGGTCGCGGTGATGCAGACATTGCTCGTCCCGGTGATCAAGGACCTGTCGGAACTGCTGGACACGACGCCCAGCAACGCCACCTGGGTCCTGACGTCCACGCTTCTCTCGGGCGCCGTGGCCACCCCGATCATGGGCCGGCTGGGCGACCTCTACGGCAAGCGCCGCATGCTGCTCACCAGCCTGGCCGTGATGGTGGTCGGCGCGCTGATCAGCGGTTTCACCAGTGAACTGCTGCCGATGATCGTGGGCCGCACGCTGCAGGGCTTCTCGATGGGCGCGATCCCCCTGGGCATCGGCCTGATGCGCGACGAGCTCCCCCGCGAACGCCTCGCCTCCGCCATGGCCCTGATGAGCTCGTCCATCGGCGTCGGCGGCGGCCTCGCGCTGCCGCTCGCCGCCCTGGTCGCCCAGAACACCGACTGGCACGCCCTCTTCTTCGGCGCCGCCGGCCTCGGCGTCCTCTCGATCGTGCTGACCCTCGTCGCCGTACCGGAGACGAAGACGCGCGCGGAGGGCGGCTTCGACCTCATCGGCGCGCTCGGCCTCTCCCTCGGTCTCGTCCTCTTCCTCCTCCCCATCACCAAGGGCAGCGGCTGGGGCTGGACGTCCGCGACCACGCTCGGCTTGTTCGGCGCGTCGGCCGTGGTGCTGCTCCTGTGGGGCGTCCTGGAACTGCGCCTCCCCGCGCCTCTCGTCGACCTGCGCACGACCGCCCGCCGCGAGGTGCTCCTCACCAACCTCGCCTCGATCATGGTCGGCGTCTCCTTCTACGTCGTCTCCCTCGTCCTGCCGCAGCTCCTCCAGCTGCCCACGTCCACCGGCTACGGTCTCGGCCAGTCGATGGTCGTCGCGGGCCTGTGCGTGGCCCCGCTCGGTCTGACGATGATGTTCACGGCGCCGGTCTACGCCCGGATCTCCGCCAAGTACGGCCCCAGGAGCACCCTCATCCTCGGCCTGCTGATCATCGCGATCGGCTACGGCGCCGGCCTCGGCCTGATGAGCGCCGCCTGGCAGACCGTGGTGATCTCGGTACTCCTCGGCACGGGCATCGGCCTCGCGTACTCCTCCCTCCCGGCCCTGATCGTCGGCGCCGTGGACCCGTCCGAGACGGGCGCCGCCAACGGCCTCAACACGCTGATGCGTTCCATCGGTACGTCGGTGTCGAGCGCCGTCATCGGCATGGTGCTGGCCAACACCGCGAACCACGTCGGCGGCGTCGCGATCCCCACCATGCACGGCTTCCGCGTCTCGTTCCTGATCGCCACGGCCGCGGTCGCCGTCGGCATCCTCCTCGCCTTCTTCCTCCCCGCCCGCGACCGCCGCACGACCGGCCACCGGCTGCTGGCGAGCGGCGGCAGCGGCAGCGGCAGCGGCAGCGGCAGCGGCCAGGAGGAGGCGGGCCGGGTCCCGGAACGGACCAGCGAGCGGGTGGCCTGAACAGCGGGTGGCCTGAACCCCGCTTCGGCCCACGTGACAGCATGGGGCGCCCCCGAGGGACGTACGACACAGGAGGACCCCATGCCCGCCGCACCCAAGCCGGAGATCCTCGCCGCCTTCGAGTCGGCCAAGGGGTTCATGCCCGTGGGCGAGGGGCTGGCCCTGTACGCGGCGGCCATGGAGGCGGGGCGGCTGAGGCTGCCGCTGCTGGAGGTCGGCACGTACTGCGGCCGTTCCACGATCCTGCTGGCCGACGCGGCACGGGAGGCCGGCGTCACCGCGATCACGGTGGACCACCACCGGGGCAGTGAGGAGCAGCAGCCGGGCTGGGAGTACCACGACGAGTCGACCGTCGACCCCGAGGTCGGGCGCATGGACACGCTGCCCACCTTCCGCCGCACCCTCCACCGGGCGGGCCTGGAGGATCACGTCGTCGCGGTGGTCGGCCGTTCCCCGCAGGTCGCCGCGTTCTGGGGGACCCCGCTCGGCTTCGTCTTCATCGACGGCGGCCACACCGACGAACACGCCACCGCCGACTACGAGGGCTGGGCCCCGCATGTCGCCCTCGACGGCCTCCTCGTCATCCACGACGTCTTCCCGGACCCCGCCGACGAGTTCACCGGCCAGGCCCCGTACCGCGTATACCTCCGCGCCCTCGCCTCCGGCGCCTTCACGGAGGTGTCGGCGACGGACTCGCTACGGGTGCTGCGGCGCACCGACACGGGGATCTGACCCCGGGGGTCGCCCCGGCCGCCCCGTAGCCGCCGCCCCGCCACGGCGATCACGCCACGTCGATCCCGAAGTCCTGGACCAGTTCCTCCAAGCCGCCCCGGTAGCCCTTCCCTCCCACGACGAAGTCCCAGTCGCCGTTGGCGCGGCGGCGGAAGGAGCCGAGGACCAGCGCGGTCTCGCCGGGGCGGCCGTCGGAGACGTCGAGGCGGCCCTGTTCGGCACGTGCCGGGTCCAGGAGGCGGATGTGGGCGTCGGTGAAACCGGACAGGTCGACCTCGGGGTTCACGGCGGGATCGATGGCGGCCACGAGGACGAGGCGGTCGGCGCCCTCCGGCAGGGCGTCGAAGGCCACCTGGATCGCCGCTTTGTCGGGCATGGTCGGGGGGACGGCGCGAACCGTGCCGTCGGGGGTGCGGACGTTGTTGAAGAACACAAAGTGGTCGTCGCTGAGGACCCGGTTGCCGTGGCAGACGAGCGCGCAGACGTCCAGGGCCACGCCGCCGGTCCAGAACATGCCGAGCACGCTGTGATCGCCGTCGGCGCCCGGCGCCGGGGCGGGATCCGTCCCGCTCCGGGCGCCCGGCGAGGCCGTCGGCTGATCCGGAAGATCGAGGACCAGGGTGGGAGGCAGGGAATCGGGGCGCCCGCCCTCGCCCGGCCTCCCTTGGCTCCGCGAGCCGCCCTGGCTCGCCGGGTTGCCCCGGCTCCCCGGACTCCCCTGGCCTCCTTGGTTCCCCAGCCGCCCCCGCAGCCCATGCCGGTGCAGCAGGTCGACGAGTTCGGTGCCGGAGACGAGTTCGAGCGGTTTGCCGTTGGCGAAGGTGTGCGAGCCGGGGCCGAACTTGGACGTCGTCACCAGGACACCCTTGTTGGCGCCGGCGTCCTGGACGGTGCCGTACAGATCACGGACGGCGGTCGGCGGGACGGTGTTGCGGTAGCGCTTGACCTGCACGACGATCTTGCCGCCGCGGATCGGCGTCGGGTCGAGGGCGTCGACGTCCACGCCGCCGTCGTTCGAACGCTGGGTGGTCACCGCCTGCATGCCCATGGCCCGGAAGAGCTCCGCGACCAGCGCCTCGAAGGCGATCGGGTCCATCTCCAGCAGGTCGGGCTCCTCGTCACCGCCGTGGGTGACGACACCGTTGCCCACGTCGTCGGGCCGCCGGCCGGGCCGTACGGCGACACGCTGGTCGGGGCGGGCGGAGAGCTGGCCCCGGAGCCCGTCCGACAGACAGTCGACCGCGCTCACCTGCTCCAGGTGCAGCCCGGAGAACACCGACCTGGGCGCCATGACGGTCAGCAGGAAGATCTCCGCGCGCCGGCCGGTCGCCGGATCGTGGTCGTCCACGAAACCGTTCAGGGCCACCGACTCCAGCGCGCCGAACTCGTCCGCGGCGAACAGGTCGTGCAGCACCAGCAGGGCGCACTGCGCGAGGACGTCCCGGTAGAGCGCGCGGCGCTGGGTGACCGGGCGGGGCCGCTCCTTGTCCTGGTCGGCGCTCGGCATGTAGACGACGGTCTTCGCCTCGGGCACGACGTCGTACCTGGGCAGCTCCCAGTCCAGGACGAGTTGCCGCGCGGCCGAGTCGTACGCGGCGGAGACGCGCCGCGGGAAGCCGTCGGGCCAGGCGGCCGAGGCGTAGAGGGCGGCGGAGAAGTAGTCGACCACGGCCTCCGGGTCGCCGCCGCGCAGCGCCGTCGTCATCTGCGCGATCCCGGCGTTGTGCCGCCGGACCTCCGCCCGCTGCGCCTCGGCCCATGCCTCGTACTGCCGCTGGTACTGGGCCAGTTGGTGCTGCCGCTGGGCCTCCGCCGCCTGGGCCGCGTGCCAGTCGTGCTCGAACCGGGCGCGCGCCTCCGCCTGCGCCTGGGCCCGGCGCTGTGCGGTCCAGCCGCCGCCCTGCGCCTGGTAGTGGTTGGGGTCCGGCATGGGCACGGGCTGGGCGAGCGGGCCCGGGGAGAACGGCTCCAGCCGCTCGGTGCGGGTGAGCGAGGCCGCCCTGAACGCCGGCGCACGGCACCCGGTGACCAGCAACCCCTCCAAGGCCTCGACGGCCGCGTCCAGTTCCTCGGTACGCCGCCTGGCCTCCGCCTCACGGTGCTGCCGGTACGCCGCCTGCTGCTCGCGTTGGCTGCGCCGCAACTCCTGCTGGTACGCGCGCTGTTGGCGCTCGTACTCCCGCTGCTGCCTGGCCCGCGCCTCCATCTGGCGCTGCTGCTGGCGTTGTGCCTCGGCCCAGATTCCGACCAACCCGTTGGAGCGACGACTCATCCGCGACAGGCCCTCCCACCAGGACTCCGCGCATCGCACGCCGGAGCCCTGCCCCCACAACCAGACGTAACTGGACGACTCTATCCGCCGACGTCCGAATACGCCCATTCGTCGGCCGCCGGGATCTGTCACAGGCGTCACAGGCCGGGGAGGAGCGCGGCGTGCCGTACGGCCCACTCGCGCCTGCCGTCCCCGCGCCCGCCCCGTATGGTGGCAGACGTGTCGTACGTAGGACCGGACTTCGATCCGCCCCAGCCCCGCCGTTCCGCTCTTCGTCGTCCGCTGACCGTGGCGGTGGCCGCGGTCGTGGTGGGGTCGCTGGCCGGATGGGGCGTCTGGCAGGCCGTAGGGGATTCGGGAGACGGCGGGTCGAACCGGGCGGCGGCCCCGCAGCCCCGGACCACGAGCGCTCCCCCGGCGACGCCCAGGACCTCCGGTGAGCCGACCCCCTCCGACAACGCCGACGACGCCGACGACAGCAAGGAGACCGGCGCCTCCGCGTCCTCCCCCACCGGCCCCCTCAAGGGCAAGGTCGTCGTGATCGACCCGGGGCACAACCCGGGCAATTTCAAGCACACCGCCGAAATCAACCGCAAGGTGAACATCGGGACGGGGACGAAGGAGTGCGACACGACGGGCACGGCCACCAACGGCGGTTACGCGGAGGCCGAGTTCACGCTGGACGTCTCGCGGCGGGTGCGGAAGCTTCTCGAAGCGCAGGGCGCCACCGTGAAGTTCACACAGGACGGGGACCGGGCCTGGGGGCCGTGCATCGACGAGCGGGCGCGGATCGGAAACGAGGCCGAGGCCGACGCGGTGGTGTCGATCCACGCGGACGGCTCGGGAGCCGGCAACCGCGGCTTCCATGTGATCCTGCCGGGCACGGTGAACGAGGGCGCCGCCGACACCCGTCCCATCGTGGACCCCTCCCACGCCCTCGGCGTACGCATCGCCGGCAGGTTCGTACGCGCCACCGGCAGCCCCCCTTCCAACTACGTCGGCGACGGCACCGGCCTCGTCACCCGCACCGACCTCGGCGGCCTCAACCTCTCCACGGTCCCCAAGGTCTTCATCGAGTGCGGCAACATGCGCGACAGCCAGGACGCGGCCCTGTTGACCAGCGGCGAATGGCGGCAGAAGGCGGCCCGGGGCATCTCGGACGGCATCACGAGCTTCCTGGAGAGGTAGGCCCGGGGCCCATTGCCCGAGTTCGCTCCGGCCCCAACTCCTCCGGCCCCGTTACACATCGGGCCCCGGGCGGTCTCAATCTGTCAACAGTTCCCGCCGTGTTCACCGACTGCGCCGCTTCGCGCGGTATCCATGACGCGGCACCGCTGACCAGCGGTGTCTGGCGGCAGAACGGGGCGCAGGGGATCTCTGAGGGAATCGTGAGCTTCCTGCGAGGGTAGCGGGCGGGTCGTGATCGTCGCGCGGATCCCGGCGGACACCCACATCGGACGGGCGATAAGGTCGTCCCTACGATGAGGGGCCACCCCCGCGCTTCCCACCAGGGCCTGACGGCGACATGGTGACAGCGACGCCTCCACCGATGACGAGACGACTGACGAAGGACCTGAAGTGAATATCCGCTCCCTCACCAGAGGCGACGGCGTCGTGATCGGAGCAGCGGTATTGCTGTTCATCGCGTCGTTCCTCGAGAACTACTCGTACGACGGGGCTCCCTCCAGCATCGACATGCCCAACCTCTGGGAGAGCGGGCCCGTCCTGCTCAGTGTCGTCCTGGCGGGAATCTTCGGCACGGCCTTCATCGTCATCGCCCGTGGTCTGCCCCAGGCGCCCAAGATCGTCGGCATCGACCTCGGCCACTTCGGCATCGCGTTCACGGTCTTCGCCGCGTGGAGCGCGCTCGGGAACATCTTCGACCCGGGCGGTGCCGTGGACAACGTCGGCGGTGACAGCAGCGGTCCCGACGCCGGTACCGGTCTCATCATCGCCCTGATCGCCACCCTGATCATGGCCGCCGCGGCCGTCGCCACCCCCCTCGTCCCCGCGCTCAAGGCCGCCCTCGTCGGCGCCCCGCGTCCGGCCGCGCCGCAGCCGTACGGTGCCCAGCCGCCCGGTGGTTACGGGTACCCGGGTGCCGGCGCGCAGGCGCCCTACGGTGCGGGGCAGCCGGGGGCCGGGCAGCCCGGGGCGCCGTTCGGTGGGCCGCAGCAGGCCGCCGCCGCGGCTCCGCAGCCGCCGGCCGGTGACTTCTCGCCGTTCTGGTTCGCGGTGCCGGTGGCGCGTCCGCTGTTCGCGGAGGACGGCTCCCAGTCGACCATCGCCGAACTGGCGCCGGGCACCTGGTACTTGGCGGTCGAGCAGCGCGGCCCCAACCTGGTCGCCCAGACGCAGGACGGCCGTCGCGGCGTCCTGCAGGACACCAGCGGCATCCAGCGCGGCTGACCCACAGGCCGCGATACGGCCACAGCACGGCCCCTCGCCCTTCCGGGCGAGGGGCCGTTGTCGTACAGTCGCCCCCGGTCGTTCAGCTGACGCACCGTCAGAACATGCCGTCCGAACGGAGGCAGGCGTATGCGGCTCGGTCTCGCACTCGGTTACTGGGGACGCGGCCCCTCACCCGACCACGTTCCGCTCGCGCAGGAGGCCGAACGGCTCGGCTACGACTCGGTGTGGACCGCCGAGTCCTGGGGCTCGGACGTCTTCACCCCGCTCGCCTGGATCGCGGCGCGGACCTCAAGGATCAAGCTGGGCACGGCGGTCGCCCAGATGGCCGCCCGCTCCCCCACCACCACGGCGATGCACGCCCTCACCCTCGACCACCTCTCCGGCGGCCGTGTCCTCCTCGGCCTCGGGCTCTCCGGCCCACAGGTGGTCGAAGGCTGGTACGGGCGCCCGTTCCCGGCCTCACCGCTGACGGCGACCAGGGAGTACGTCGATGTCGTACGCCAAGTGCTGCGGCGCGAGGCCCCGGTCGAGCTGGCCGGCCGCTTCCACGCCCTTCCGTACGACGGGCCGGGCGGCGCGGGTATCGGCAAACCGCTGAAGTCCATCACCCACCCCCTCCGCCCCGACCTCCCCCTCCTGCTCGGTGCCGAGGGTCCGAAGAACATCGCGCAGACGACCCGGATCGCGGACGGCTGGCTGCCGCTGTACTGGTCGCCGATGCGCACGGAGGTGTACGAGGCCTCGCTGGCGGACGTACCCGACGGCTTCCTCATCGCGCCCATGGCCCAGGTGCGGGTCTGTGACGACGTCGCCGAAGGGCTGCTGCCCGTGAAGGCCATGCTCGGCTTCTACATCGGCGGGATGGGGCACGCCAAGCGCAACTTCCACGCCGATCTCATGGCCCGTATGGGGTACGAGGAGGAGGCCCGGCGGATCCAGCGGCTCTTCCTCGACGGGCGGCGCGAGGAGGCCGTACTCGCCGTACCGGACGCCTTCGCCGACGAGATCTCGCTGGTCGGGCCGAGGGAACGGATCGCGGAGCGGCTGGAGTTGTGGCGCAAGGGGCCGGTGACCGATCTGCTCGTCGTCGCCCCGGACCCGCACACGCTGCGGGTGCTGGCGGATCTCAACTCGTAGACGCGGACGGTGGTTTCATCCGCGCCCGGCGGGCAACTCGTGTCGCATGTCTCGATATAGCGGCTCCAACCAGGCGGGACGGGTCATCGCGGTCGTCGCCGACGTCATGGCCCTCATTCTCGGGCTGTGGATCCTGATGTACTTGCTGGGCGCGAACGGGGCGAACGACTTCGTGCAGTTCATTCATGACGCGGCCCGCTGGCTCGTCGGCTGGTCCCATGACCTGTTCACCTTCGACGAGGCGTGGGCTCGGGTGGTCGCCGGGTATGGTCTCGCCGCCGTTGTCTATCTGTTCGTGGGGCACGCCATCGCCAACCGAATGCACCGCCACCACTGACGTCCCCACCCGGCCTTTCCTCGCCCCCGCCGCCCCTACCCGTCCCATCCCCCAGG